>JALHOV010000125.1:0-15156 GCA_022842865.1 Vulcanimicrobiota bacterium
TCCAGGTCGGTGACCGTGAAAGCAATGTGATAAAAGTTGGCGCCGCCATCGAGCATGCGTTGCAGGCCAGAGCTTTTCTTGTCTGGACAAACCAGCTCCAGAACCGCTCCGCCAGCCAGTGGCAGCAGGCAGACCGTCACACCCTGTTTGGCGATGGCGATTTTAGGACCGGCTGGTCCCGCCAGCAGAGGGGCAAAACTCTCGAGGCTGGCATCAAGGTCCCGGACAAGACAACCTGCGTGATGAAAAATCATCCGTTCCTCACGTGGAGAAAAGCTGCATACATCAGCGGTAGCTTAAAATGACGGGCTAACTCAGGGGTCACCTCTTCGGCGTAGCAAAGATGCTCACGCTCGATCACAAAGCCGGTATCGTGGAGCAATGCGCGGATTTCGTCCTCGTCCCGGAAAAGATAAATATGGTCGATCATCGGAGCATTGGCTGGCGTGGTCAAGAAGATTCGCCCTCCGGGGGCCAGCAGGCTCTTCAGGTGCTCAAGCATACGGTGTGGGTCCTCCACGTGCTCAAGCACCTCTCCCATGGTGATGAAGTCAAACTTCGTCGGGGTGTCAAACTTGAAAAGATCGCTATGGATAAACTCGATGGATGAGTCCGCCAGGATCCCCTGTGCCAGATCGAGCGAACTCTGGCTGATGTCAACAACGACCATGCGCGTATCGACCCCAAGCATCTGTCGAGCGGCCATGACGTAGAGGCCGTGCCCTCCACCGATCTCCAGGTAATTCTGAACCGGGACGCCAGAATCGAAGAAATCCCGAAAGAAGCAATATCTCTCGAATTGGTCCGGCCACAGGAACTGGGCCAGAACCAATCCATGCATGTGGTAATCCATGATCTCTGGATTGGAATAGATCGCTTTATCGACGGCCTCATAAGAGGAATTGGCGTAACTGCCGGTTTCCAGAAACTTCTGTCGCTCGATCAGCATATCGGCGACCATCTGAAGAAAGCAGCCCACTCCGTAGTCTAAAGTCAACTGACGGGTGGCCAGGTATTGGACGTATTTGGCGAAAAACTCATTTGCAAGTTGCCCGTGACTCGGACCCACTCGCTTCAGACTCTTGGCCAATTTTTTGTAAGTAACAGGATTCTTGACTGAAACCGCTTTCGCGATATAGTCCAGGAACTTTTCTTCTTCGACCATCTCGACCGTCTCCTAGAACTTGAAAGCGGCCCGAAATCTGCGAACCTTATCCAGTATTTTAAATAGCATGCCGGTGGTGCGGAAATACCATTTCCGCTTGGCAGCATTATTTTTGTAGTCCGTAAAGTGACGATTGGGTTGGCGCATCAGTCCCATGAATTCATCCACCGGGATCTCCAGCTTTTTCGCAATGAACTCAGCGTCTTGCTTCAAGCTCGCCTCATCGTAGGATGGCGTGGCCAGGACCTGTAGTGCCTCGGCGCGAGTGATCTGACCGGACAAAATCATGCTCGAGTAGTGAGCTTTCCTCTTGTCAAATGAGAACTTGTTCGGCAGCCAGTAGCCCTGGAAAAACTTGGTGAAGCGCGATTCGTAGTGCTTACCTCCATAGTATTTCCAACCAAATTCACGCTCTAGCAGCTCAATGGCCGTTTCCTTGCTATAGTCCATGAAATCAAGGGGCCGCATCACCTTCATACGGCGTACAAAGGGATAGTAGACGTAATATCGGTAAAAAGAAACCATCGGGAATTTATGAAAGGCCGGTGCCCCAAAGCGCCGGCAGATATCGGCAATCTGGTCGGTATCCATAGGGTCGTGCCCCCACGCGAAGGGAAGCACAGACTCCGTGGCCAGGTTGCTGCCATGAAGCACATACTTGATATCGTTATCTACGGCAAATTGATAAAGGGCTGCGAAGAAAGCGTGGTCCTGAGGGGTGTCCTGATTGGCCACTCCTGCACGGAAGAAAGCCAGTTGAACGTCCCGCACCGCCTCCCAATCCACCACGTGTGTATACAGCTCAATACCTAGATTCCGCACGATCTTTTCGATGTTCTGCACAGCCAGCTCAGAGTTCCAGCCCGCGTCGACATGGACGGCCAACAACCGAAGGCCCGCGACCCGGGTCGCCCAATAAGCCAGGTAAGAACTATCGACGCCACCGCTAATGCCAATAATGGCATCGTATTCTTTGTCCTTTTGAGTTTGCTTGATTTGCTCGACCATCGCCTGAAGAGCTTTCTGTCCAACCTGGTCGCCAGGATGCCAGCGCGGCCGTACATTCTTCTCGAAATTCAGGCAGTGATTGCAAACGCCTTTGCTGTCAAAGCGGATATCCGGGTCGGTCGTGTCCATCACGCAGTTGGTGCAGATCTGCATTATTTTGTAAGCTCTCGAATTTCTTTATAGCTAGGATAAGTTATCAACACAGCTCGATACTTGCCGTAAAAAGTGAAAAGCGAACCGGCGGCGGCGGCATCGGCTCCCGAGTTCAGCGCAGCCGTGATGTCTGAGAGTTTCCCCGCTCCCCCCAGCGCGACCAGGGGTACCTTCACGTGGGGCCGGACAAAGGAGAGCAGTTTCGTGTCGTAACCCTGCATGAGACCGTCCTGGTCGACACTCTGCAAAATAACCTCACCCAATCCCAGATCCGCACAGAGTTTCAAGTGGCTTGTCAGACTTTCCGGCCGCAGCTTCGACTCCTTGTGGGAGTATAGAGCATACTCGCCGCGCGCATCCTTCTTGACATTGACGCAGCCGACCACGGTCGAGGCGCCGAATTCCTGGATCAACTGCGCAACAAGATCGGGATGAGAGAACAGCGATTCGTTGAGAACCACTTTCTCGGCGCCGTTCTTGAGAATTTTGTCGGCCTGGCTCAGGTTGGTGATGCCGCCGCCGTAGGCAAAAGGCATGTAGGCTTCGGATGCGATGTCCTTCACCAAAGCAAAGTCAGGATCGGCGCCGGTTTTCGACACCTCAATGTCGAGAAAGACCAGTTCATCGGCTTCCTTCTCGCTGAAGATCTTGACCGCGTTGATCGGATCGCCTACGTATTTCGGACTGCCAAATTTTTGGGTCTTCACCAGACCCCGATTCGACAGGAGCAAGACTGGAACGACGCGCTTAAACATCGGCAAATTTTTTCAAAAGGTTCAATCCGAACCGATGACTTTTCTCAGGATGAAACTGCACACCAAAAATATTGTCATGCTGGACGGCGCAGGTAAATGGATCGCCGTAGTGCGAGGTCGCCAAAATGTCTCCCTCGTCCTTACAGGCCATATAGTAAGAGTGAACAAAATAGAAACGCTGCTCCGGCTCGTCACCGAAAAGAACGGCCTTCTTCGGGTCTACCATATTCCAGCCCATATGAGGCACCCGTACGTTCGGATTGCTGAAACGCTTGACTTCCATATCGATCCAACCCAGCCCCGGCAGTTGACCTTCTTCGCTGGAGTGACCAAGCAGTTGGGCGCCAAGACAGATGCCCAGCACCTTCTTCTTCTGCTCCAGCACCGCTTGATGAAGCGGCGCGAGTAGTTCCCGACTGCGGAGTTCACTCACCGCCTTATCGTAATGGCCCACTCCAGGGAGAATGAGCTTATCGGCGGCGGCGATCTCCGCCGGGCTGCAACCCACGCTGAACTCTACCCCTATCTTGCCGAGCATCGAGGAAATGGAGCCGATGTTACCCACTCCGTAGTCAATAATTATGATCATATCTTACATCCGCCACAAATCATCAGGAACAAGCCCATCCAAACGAAAAAAGAGCGGCCGAGAAAACACCCGGCAGCTCTTTTAGATGGAGTTCCTGACCAAAACTTCAAGTTGCGACCCGCCGAATCCAGACAATCTGGATCCAGCCAGCACTATAGCAAGTTAGGGGGAAGCCGCGCGGATGAAGTTGGCCTGTTCGTCGCTCTGATTCGCAAGAATGATACCGACGGCAGTACCGGTTCCAACGACAATTCCCGCAGCGGTAAACGCCGTGGTTTCATCACCGTCGTCTTCCTCATCATCTTTATCATTCGAGGTCGCGTCATCGGCGGCTAACTCACTCGAAAGCGAGCCACCCGAGGGAGCTTGTCCCTTGGCCCAGTCGCGCAGGTCGTCAGAGGAAGCGGCTTGCTCACCCTCCACTCTAGCGTTTCCGGACACCACAAAAAGCTTACCGGTATTTCCGTCAACGGCAAACTCGCTACCTGTGGCTACGATATTCTTTTCGGCACTCTTCAGTTCGCAGGTCGTGTCCTTGTCCAGCGAGACAAAGACTCGGCCGTTCTTTGCGAAGACATGCAGTCGGCCGTCGACTTGCTTGTAGGCGAGTTGCGCGCCAGGCTCGAGGCGAACCACGGCACCCGGCAGATTGACGGTCGTGCTGTTTTTCTGAGAGCGGATGGTCTGGCCGGGTCCGAAGCTAGGGGCAACAGCCCAAGATCCATTCGTCTGACGAACTTCAGCTTGACCCCGAACAACTTGAGCAGACGACATAAGTCCGCCGCCCCAGGCAACACCCATCATGGAGCTCACTACAACGGTGGTAGCAAGAACAGATAGCTTTTTCCTAGACATATTTTCCTCCTAGATCACGGCAGGCTTCAGACTCACATCCGAAAAACCCTTCTGGGTGACTTCATTACCTTTTGACCTGTCGATCTATTGCACGAGGCCCGACTCGGAATACGCCGAAGCCATCCGGACGACTCGCACCAACATCTTGAGGCATATCACTTCCGGACGCAAGATCCTTCTTGTAACAAGTACGTGGGAAGGCGAGGGCAAGTCCACAACCTGCCTGAGCCTCGCGCCCGCTCTGGCGGAAGTGCCTCTGCGCACACTACTGGTCGACGGGGATTTACGCCAGCGCAGCCTGAGCGGGATCTTTCAGTCCGAGACGCCCGGGCTAGACCAACTCAGCCAGGCTCAACCCGGCTCCACCTCGTTACGCGGGGTGTCGTTCGTGCCTGCAGGCAAGGCTCGAAGCACGGATCCAAGCGGCATCCTGATCTCGATCGAACTGGGCAACTGGTTAATGATCCAACGGGAAAAATTCGACGTCATCCTGATCGACACACCCCCGCTTTCGGCTTGCAAGGATACCTTTCTCTGGGCGCCCCATTGTGACGGCGCGATGATCATCGCTTCTCGCCAGAAATTCCGGGGTCTAGCCGAAGGCCACCTGAGCGAAGACCTGCGCGAACACGGCATTCCCGTGCTCGGAGTCATTCTCACGGGTTAGACCTTCAGGCGCTTGGCCAGCCACTCGGCAAGGCCCTTGTCCTTCTGAGGCAGACGAAGGGACAAGGACTCAATTTTGGGTGCGAACGCGCTTAAAACCGTCATGACAAAATGGGGATGACGACTCGCCCCGTGCGCATTGACCAACAACTGCAAGGCGGCCTCTGCGGGCGTCAAAGGACTGAGCGTACGACGAGCGCCGGCCTCGACCAGCAAAATCAAGTCCGCGCTGACAGGCTTGAAGTCCGGAGCCACCGCGCAACCCAGCCCGCCATTGAGGTCCAGCCCAATCACGTGCTCAATCAGCACTCTTCCTCCGTGCTCGACGAGGGTGGGCTTTAGCTGCTCGCGTGCCTCCAGTGGGCCGGCAATGACCAACCGGCGACCTTCCCAGTCGAGCAAATCACCGGCAAAATAGACCTTCTGAATCGAGTTCTGCAGCTTGGCTAACTGAGCGCTCCGAGCGAATATATTCAGAGCATCGTCCAGCTCAAAAGTACGCGCGACCCGATCCCAGTCCTGGTAGACTACATGATAGTGACGCACTCCTTTGCGGTCGCTCTCCTTGGCCTTCAGGAAAGACAACAAGATATCGACTTTACGCTGTGGCCAGGGAACCCCGCCCTTGGGCATCAGATCCTTGAGGTCATTGAGAATCTCGGGGTCATTGCTGCGAATTCCCAGAGAGATTCCGTCCAAAGAGATAGCAAACCCGTCAGTCCAGCCCAACTTGTCATTGCGGTCGGCACAAGGAGTGCGGAGGTTGTTAATCGGAACAAATTCAGCTAATTCAGGCATAACGCCTCTGCTTTTAATCGCCGCCGAGCCGGTTCCTCCTGAAGGAGTGCCCAACTCGGCTCGGAATGGCAGGGGGCGTGTATCCCTATCACGTTACGCTGCTCGCCTGGGGCTATATCATCGGCCTTCGCTCCGACTCCGAGCAAGCAATAGACCAGGTCCTGGCACGCCTGCCGGCCAACTTCCAACAAGTCCCCGAGACCCCACCCAATGTAGACTTCCTCCTGGTCACCCAACCCACCCGGCAGACCCAGGTGGGAACTTACAGAAACGGTGAGTTTGTCTCGGAAATCTACTACCCTGTGGGAGAAGATCTGTGGGACGAGGCCGAGCGCTCCATCAACCTGGACCTCGCCAGCTTCTGTCCTGACCACGTGTTCGTGCACGCGGGGGTAGTGGCTTACCAAGATGCCTGCATCGTCATTCCAGGCCGAAGTCGAAGCGGCAAATCTGAGCTCACTCAGGCGCTGGTAAAGCGAGGGGCAACCTATTTCTCCGATGAGTATGCCGTCATCGATCGAGCGGGACAGGTCCACCCTTACGCGCGCGCACTCTCCCAGCGGCAAGACTTTCGCCGAGTGCGAACTCCAGCCGCCCAACTCGGCTGGGGTCCGGGCCAGACGGCCCTACCCATCGCGGCCGTGGTAATCACAAGCTTCGAAAAGGCGCGCGACTGGGAGCCCATTGTCGCCTCTAAAGGACAGGCGGCCTGGGCCATGTTCCACAATACGGTGTCGGCTACGATTTCGCCGGAAACGGCTTTTCAAGCTTTGCCCCAAAGCTTGAAAAGCTGCTCCCACTGCTATGAGGGACCTCGCGGCGAGGCCAGCAAGACCGCCCTACGGATTCTCCAGCAGGTATTTGGGATACCGGTGCAGCCGGCTCCCACGCCCACAAACTGAGCGATGCAGGCCCAGCCAGGAAAGCCCTTTTTCCCTAGCCTGGATGGGCTGCGCACCATCGCCTGCCTGCAGGTATTTCTCTTTCATGCCTTTTCGCCACTCGTCAAGGCAGCGGGCCTCTCCAATGCTCACCTTCTCGCCTTTCTGCACCTTTTTCTCGACGGCCACGGAGGAGTCTCCCTCTTCTTCGTGCTCAGCGGCTTCCTCATCACCTACCTGATGCAGCAGGAAATCGCCGAAAAAGGAACGGTTCATATCGGCAACTTTTATCTGCGCCGCCTTCTGCGCATCTGGCCCCTCTACTATCTTATCCTGGCGGTCTTTCTGGGGCTCTTTCCCCTAGCTCGTAGTCACCTGGGATCGGCTGGATCATACACGCTACGGCCGGCCTACTATCTGGCTTTCCTGGGAAATTTTGACGCCATCCATCTGATTCACACTCACGGACAGGGCTTCGACCCGGTCGGAATCACCTGGTCAGTAGGAATCGAGGAGCACTTCTTCCTGCTGTGGCCGTTGTTGCTCTTTCTGGTGCCCTGGCGCCGGCACTGGCTGATCTTCATCAGCATTCTGGGCGGTTCTTACGCCTTTCGGATTCTGGTCAGGGACGACCCGCCCACGCTCTACTTTCACTCTTTCAGCGTTTTCTGTGACCTGGCCCTGGGTGCGCTCACCGCCTACGGGGCTTTTCACTGGGGTGGATTTCGCCGATTCCTGGAAAACTTGCCGAGACGAGTGCGGATGAGCGGCTACCTGATGGGCCTCGCCTTCCTTTTCTTCAACGGCTACCCGAGCCGGGGTCCGTGGTGGGACGCCCTGATGCGCCTGCCCTGCACCTGCTTTTTCGCTTTTGTCATCGCCGATCAGTGCTTTCATCGCTCCGATTATCTCAAGCTGGCCAGGGCCAAAGGCCTGTGCCGCTGGGGCAAATACACCTACAGTCTCTATCTGCTCCATCCTAGCGCCCTCTTTGTGGTGGAACTGCTGATTTTCAAGGCGCTAAAGTGGGACCGCGACGCGCTGCTGCCCCAGGCAACCTATGGCTTGCTGGGACTCCCCCTGGCCTTGGTGATGGCCTATCTGAGCTATTACTACGTGGAAAAGAAGTTCCTGGAACTCAAGAAACGCTTTTAACGAGCGTCCAGCGACTGAAGCAATTGGGAGAACAGACCGGCCTCGGCAAACGAGAGGCTACCGAAGTCCGAAAGATGACCGCCGTCCCGATAGATCAGTCGTCCCTTCACTTCCAGGCGGCATTCGGACTGACCGTCAGGGTAGAAGAAATCCAGCGGGTCGAGTATCCGCCCCTTCTGCTGCAGGGCAGCAAAAGCGTCACGGCTCCGGACCGAGTATTCCAGATAGCCCGCGCGCGTGCGCAGCAAATCGGCGATGCTGCGCCCCCGCAACCGCGCCATCGCGTATACGTGCGGCACGTCGACGTCATGCACCGGAACCTCTTGCAGAATCCACACTCGTTTGCCTCGTCCATTAAGCTCCACAACCGTTTGTTTGATCTGGCTGGGAAAGGCGTCCCGACCAAAGTAGTCTTCCCAGGCCCCCACCAACAGTACATCGCGGGCTGGAGAAACGACAATCGCATCGAAAACGGCCTGATTGTAGGCCACCTTCTCCTCCGCGAGCTGGCTGAAGCGCTGGTCCAAGGACGCGCCCAAAATGGGGGGCGAGGAATTGTGCGTGGCTGCCAAACCGCGTATTCCTTTGGAGCGGCAAATCTCGTCGAGCCCGGGCAGAACCGCCATAGCGTGGCTATCTCCCCATACGAAGAGCGCCGGGGGGGCCTGGCTCAACCCAAAGGTTGCAAAATTCTTCGCGCGCGCGTCCTGGAGACTCAGATCCCGATTGAAGCGGCTATGCTTGGTGATATCCACGGCCTGCAAGAAGCTCGTACTAAAGCGTTTGGGGAACCCCTGGGTGTAGCGCGCCAGACTGTCCAACCCCACAGTGGCCAGAAAAACCGCCAGCGCGACCTTGAAAGCCTGCCGATCGAGCCAGAGGGAATTGCGGAATCTCTTTTCCACCACCTCGTAGGAAACCCAACCCAGCACCAAGATCAGCAAAAGCGCCGTTAGGCGGGCGGCAACCCCGAGCGACTCCAGCCGCGCGTAGTTAACATAGCTGATCACCGGCCAATGCCATAGATACAGGCTGTACGACATCAAACCCACGTAGCGACAAGGCTGCCAGCTCAGGAGGCGGCCACAACGGGTCATTCCCTGCGCGTTGCCTGCGATGAATAATAAGGCGCCGACACAAGGAGCCACGGCCGAAGGTCCTGGGAACGGAGTCGAACTGGTATAGCAAAAGATGGGGGCGGCCAGCATCAAACAACCCAGCCAACTGGTGGCCTCTCTAAGCGACGCCCGACGCGGCTCGAGCGCCGGGAAGAGAGCAAGACAAGACCCCAGAAGCAATTCCCAGGCTCTGGTAGGCAGCAGATAAAAGCAGGCCGAGGGCATGCGCATATAAGCAAAAGCGCTGACCAAAAACGACCCCGCAAAGGCCAACAGGACGACCGCTCTGAGAATCTTGGGCCGGCGCCAGAGTAGCAAGACGAGCAAGGGAAGAAGCAAATAAAACTGCTCCTCCACCGACAACGACCAGGTGTGCAGCATCGGCTTGCGCTCGGCCGCGCTGGCAAAGTAACCGGTCGTCCGCCAGAAATAAACGTTGGCCACCAGACAGGTCTGCCAGAGCAGAGACCGCGACATTTCCAGAAAGTCGGCCGGCAACAGCCAGAAAATGCCCACCAACCAGATGGAAGCGGTCACGGCCGTGAGCGCGGGCAGCAATCGTTTGATGCGGCGAACCCAAAATCTTTGCAGCGAAATCGTTTGCTTGCGCTGGGCCTCAGCCAGCAGGATGGAGGTGATGAGGAAGCCAGAGATCACGAAAAAGATGTCCACGCCTACGTATCCCCCGCTACATCCCAGGCCAACGTGATAGAAGATGACGCTGAGAACAGCCACAGCTCTCAGTCCATCGATTTCGGGACGGTAAAACCGGCCCTCGGAAGGGCCTTGTCGGTCGGACTCCACTCAAAAACCTGGCTTCCTTGTATTTGGGGGTCGTCGTCTTTGCTTTGAGCCGAAGCATTCCTGGGCACCGCAAGTATGTGGCTTGCAGTTCTCCAATTCTTGCTCCGCGAGCCTGGAGTCTAAAGGGCTTTCAATTTGGCCAAGATTCTTCGAGCGCTCCCACCCGGGAACCGGGCAGTTTGACCGTAACCAAATACCTTGACACACTGGCTTTACTTCTCTATTTTTAGCCAGAAGTTTCTTAGAGGAGTGGTGCCGTGCGAATCGTTCCCAGCCCCGCCTGTTGGGCTGTCCTCCTGCTCCTCGTTCTGAGTGCGGCCGGAAACCTGGCGCTAGTCTACAATCCTGGACGCGCCCAAACTGTGCGGACTCAACTTAAGAACTTCCTTCATCAGACCGAAGAAGCCAAATTCGAGCGGGAACTGCCAGAACTTTCGGCTTATTTCTCGCAAAAGAGTTTCGCCAATCAGACGGAAAAGATCGACTTTGCCCGCGAGTGGGTCGCCAGTAGCTCCGTTCACGACGATCGTTATGATGCCAGTAAACCCCCAACCCCCACTGAACTTCTGCGCAAGCTCTTTGTGGCTTCGCAGGGCAAGGCCAGCAAGCCTGGATTGACTTGCGGACCTCGGGCCTTGTTGCTCGAGAGGATCTTTTTAGCCTGGGGATTGCGTGTTCGATTGGTCAGCATCTTCTTTGTGAATGCGTTACCAGACGAAATTGGCAGTCACACCTATTTGGAGGTTTTGAACCCAGACAACGACCGCTGGGAAGCAGTGGATCCAGACAACAATCTCTATTACACCGATGAGGCCGGGAGGCGCTTGAGCACGTTGGAGATAAGCGCCCGCTCCAAGGACAAAGTCATACCGGTGCGCGACGCAGGAAGACGAGGACGCCAACTGCTGAGAGATGACTATTTCCGATTTCCTGAAGCCTATAAGCACGTTTCCATCAGAGAAATAGGAGGCTCCGCGGCCGTTTACCTGAAAGACGGGTTTTATGATCCCGCTAGAGTCTTTAAGAAAAATGGCTGCACACTGCCTCAGTTCTTCGCCGGTCAAAAAAACCTCATTCTTTACTGAGTCCTTAAGAGGTGGCCCGCTTTGTGCGGTATAGCCGGGATTTGGCATCTCGACGGTGTGCCGCTCCAGGAAGTCAAACTCCGTACGTTCACCGACAGCCTTTTGCATCGCGGCCCGGACGGCTCGGGCTACTCGATTTATGGCCAATCTCTGGGACTGGGACATCGACGCCTCTCGGTACTCGACCTTTCCGAAGGCGGGCGCCAACCCATGGAGTCGCCGGACGGTCGTTATGCCATCACCTTCAACGGTGAAATCTACAACTTTCTAGAACTGCGCCGCGAGTTAAATCAGCAGGGCTTTCAGTTTCGCAGCGACTCGGATACCGAGGTCATCCTGGCAGCCTATCAGCACTGGGGCCGGAATTGCCAACTGCGCTTCAACGGAATGTGGGCATTCGCCATCTATGATCGGCAGCTGAAAACCCTGTTCCTTTCGCGCGACCGCTTCGGAGTCAAACCTCTCCACTATCTGTTTCAACCCGGCCGCCTGTTCGCCTTCGCCTCCGAGACCCTGGCCTTCAAACACCTGCAAGATTACACACGCAGCCTGGACAGCCGTGCCTTCCTGCGGTCGCTGAGCGATTTTTCTTCCCTGGAAGCCTATGGATACACCATCTATCGCGATATCTTTCAGCTTCTGCCAGGCCATTGCGCCGAGATGAGTCGTGACGGTCAATTCCGTCAGTTGCGCTGGTGGGACACGCTGGCTCACACGACCAGCCCACCGGCCGATTACCAGCAACAGGTGGAGCACTTCAGGGAACTTTTTCAGTCGGCCTGCCGCCTGAGACTACGCTCGGACGTCCCCGTCGCCTCGGCCCTCAGTGGCGGCGTAGATTCTTCGGCCGTCTATTGCACGCTTCACCACCTCATGTCCGGCCAGGCCGAGACCGTCGAGCGCCTCCCGAAAAACTGGCAAACGGCCTTTGTAGCCACCTTCCCCAACACCAAGGTGGACGAGCGAAAATATGCCGAGGAGGTGGTGGCTCATGTCCAAGGGCAGGCCCATTATTTGAGTCCCGATTACTCTCGTCTGGTGCCGGACATCGAGTCGACCACGCGGTTGTTTGACGGTATCTCGGGCACGCCGCTCATCTGCCTCACGGACGTCTACAAGGGCATGCGCCAAAATCGCATCGTCGTCTCCCTGGATGGGCACGGCGTGGACGAACTGCTCTTCGGCTACAGGAGTTCTGTTCATGCAGCCTACCAGGCGGCCCATCAGGCCGGCGAACCGGAAGCGGATGAATATCGCCAGATTTACCTTGAGATGATGTTTGAAGACGAGCGCCAAAAGGCGCTGCTGCGACTGGAGCAACAAGGTCCGATTGCCAGAGCAGGAGGTTTACGCCAAAGTCTGCGGGCGGCCAAAGGAGCCCTGAAGCGTCTGTTTTTGGAACCGACCCTCCCAGAGGTGCGTGCCAATCCCTGGGTGAGTGCGGAGGCTTCGGCAAAGCTGCCGTTTCTGACTCCCGACTTTCATCCCATAATGACGCGCGCAGTGGATGACCCGATCAACTATCGGAACTTCCACTACGCCGAGCTTCCCTACAACCTGCGCGACTTTGACCGCGGCTCGATGCAGCACGGTATCGAAATCCGCATGCCGTTCATGGATTACCGGTTGGTGACCTATCTGTTCTCGTTACGGGCCCAAAGCAAACTCGGAGGCGGTTACACCAAGCGCATCCTGCGCGATGCCATGAAAGGGATTATGCCCGAAGCCATCCGGACCCGGCGGCTCAAAATCGGACTGGGCTCACCGCTGCGAGAGTGGTTCAACGGGAGCATGAGCCAGTATCTACTGGACGAAGTGCGCTCTCAAGGCTTTCGCGAAAACCCGTATATCAAGGCGGACCCACTGCGAAAATTCGTGGAGGAAAGAACTCGCAACCAGAGCTGGAGCGATGAGGAGTGTTCCAGTTTCTGGCCGATCCTCAATGGCCACATTCTCCTCAAGTCCTGAGCCACGGCAGGATACCGCCTCAAGGTTACAAAGGCTGAGTCCGCGCCCGGTAATCGGCGTAAGTCTCACGCGGCTTGGGTCCGCTCTTTAGGAGAATTCGGTGACGCAGTCAATCGTTTGCGTCGTGGGCGCCCGTCCTCAGTTCATCAAACATAAACCCGTGGTGGAAGCGTTCTCGAAGTATTTTAAAACCCTCACGGTGCACACCGCTCAGCACTATGACCACAATATGAGCAAGCAATTCTTCGAAGAGTTGCAAATACCGGAACCGGATTTTATTCTTGAGGACACCTCGCGGGTGCCGCGCCACGGCGCTCAGACCGCGTCCATGTTGACCTCCATTGAAGAAGTGCTGGTTGCCCAGAAACCTGACGCGGTGGTCGTCTATGGAGACACCAACTCCACCCTGGCGGGAGCGCTGGCGGCCTCCAAGTTGGGCATCCCCCTGGTGCATATCGAAGCCGGGTTGCGCAGCTTCAACCGCGCCATGCCGGAGGAAATCAATCGAGTTTTGACCGATCACATCTCGAATTTGCTCTTCGCCCCCACCCAGACGGCGGTAGACAACCTGCGTATGGAAGGGATCACGGTGGGCGTCCACAACGCGGGAGACGTGATGTGCGATGTGCTGAAGACCAGAACAGCAAATCTAACGCCGAAGAAGAGTGAAACCTACGTCTTTGCCACCATCCATCGCCCTTACAACACCGATGATCCGGCCCGACTGCGGGAGATCCTGGGCGTGCTCAATGACCTGCCTTACCCGGTCGTGTTACCTATCCATCCTCGCACTCGCAATGTGATGGAGCGAGAGGGACTGTCCGTCGCCAACTATCCCGCCATTTCTTTTATCGATCCGCTGGGCTACCAGGACTGCCTGGCTTACCAAAAGTTTTCCGAATGCGTCATTACCGATTCGGGAGGGATTCAAAAAGAGGCCTATCTCCTTGAAAAGCGTTGCATAACCATGCGAACAGAAACGGAATGGTTGGAAACCCTGGAAAATGGATGCAATACTCTGGTAGGCAACAATCTTCAGGCGGTAAAACCGATTCTTCAAAGCCGGGAGCGGCCTCGCTTCGGAACCCCTTACGGATTGGGTGACTCCGCCCAGCGGATGGCTGACATCACCTTGAACTTCCTAAACCGAGGCTAGCTTCCGCTTGTCGGGAAAACAGGGCGCTGAACGCAAATCTGTGGCATTCGTTAGCATCGCTTTTCCTCCGAAGTTCGATTCCGAGGGTCTGCAGGTCTCGAAATACATGAAGTATCTGGTGCGCGAGTGCGGGCAAGAACTTCCCCTGGACGTGGTGACCTCTCGAGTGCCCACGCTCAACATGCCTTTCGACGCCTCGCTTCTGTCCAGCACCCAGGGTGTGCGCCAAACCGTCGAACTCCCGATCTTCGAGAACAAATACACCAACTATCTATTGCGCAAGTTGTGGCCTTCCCTGGCCTACTCGCCCGACTCCAAATTCACATTTCACCATCAGTGGTGGCGTGCACGTCAAAAACTACGTCAGAAGCCTGGCCTGATCTATTCGCGCTCGTTTCCGGCCAGTTCAGCAATTATGGCACTCAAACTAAAAAAGCATTTCAAGGTGCCCTGGATCTTTCACCTGAGCGACCCCTGGGCGGACTCCCCCCACATCGACTATGGAAGTGAAAGGGCGCGGCTTTTCAATCAACGCCTGGAAAGAGCGTGCTTCGAAGCCGCCGACGTGATCAGCCTGACCTCGCGGCGAACCATCGGGTTTTATCAAAAAAAATACGCGGATCTGGAAAAACGTTACGAGTTCTTTCCAAACGTCTACGATCCCGACGACCTGACGGAGCCGGAGCCGTTCACCCATCAGGGACGGACCAAATTGCGGCTAATACACACCGGGGGCCTGGCCGGCAGCCGCAGTCCGGAGCCCTTCCTGCGAGCCCTGGCCAACTTGGAGCCGCACTATCAGGACCGGCTGGAGGTTGTCTTCGCTGGCCACGTCGACCGGCAGAACCGTGCCATCCTGGCGAAATACTCGAGCCCCGGTCTGGACTATCTGGGTCCGTTGGCCACCTATCAGGAGGCCATTCGCCTGCAACAAACGGCCGACGTGCTGCTACTGATCGATTTTCCAGTGGATCGCGAGGACCTGCGGGTCTACTTCCTT
>JALHOV010000125.1:15166-16682 GCA_022842865.1 Vulcanimicrobiota bacterium
TCCTTTCCAAACTGCTGGACTACCATTTGACTGGAAAACCGATTCTGGCCATCACCGACCCGGGCAGCGAGTGCGCCGCCTTCATCGCGGGCGAAGGCAGTCACAGTTTCACCCGCCCGGACAGCGCTGGCATCGCTCAGCATCTGCGCTGGCTAATCGATCAGTTCAGTCAAGGACGACCCGAGTATTTTCAATGTCGCCCGGTCCGCATCGAGTATTCGGCCGCCTACAACGCCAAACGCCTCCACGCTCTCTTTCGAGAGCTTCTCTAAGAATGCGTCCTTCCTCGGATCTCGACTCGGTCGCCACCCAGGTGGTGCGCAATCTTTTCGATTTGCAACCTCCGCTTTCCGAGCAAGAGCTTAAAGCTTACCGGCACCACTTGATTCGAGAGGGCCTGTGGGGATTGGCGCTGCAGCGCAGCAGCGACCACTCTGGCGGCCTGACCGAACCTCTCAAGTCGGACTATCTGGCCTGTGTCGTTTGGGAAATGCGCTGCCTCACAGTACTCAACGAAATCTCGATGAGAACCCGGGCCCTGGGGATTCCGGTGATCACCTTCAAAGGTTGCTCGCTCGCTTTCTCAGGCCTGTATCGACCAGCACAGCGAGCCTTCGGAGATATCGATCTGGCCATACCTCTGGTTCACCGAGACCAATTTCTGACCATCCTGATAGAACTGGGCTACACGGTCACATTGAGCCAGGGTGAGGCTCTGCGGGACGGGGTCTTCTTGGACCTGCATCATCACCCGTTACACCAACTAGCCAACGCCGTTGAAGAAGATCCCCAAGCCTGGTTCCGTGAAGCGCAGCCGCTGGATCACCGATGTGGGAACATCCTACGACTTCATCCGCGCCATGAATTCATCCTTTCCCTGTTCCATGGTGCCAAGCACGCCTACTCGCGAATGAACTGGCTGGTCGACCTGGCACTACTGATTCGCGCCCAAGATCCGGCTCTTTTGGCCAGGGAAGTGGGAAGATACCGGGCGGGGCGCCATCTCTGGCTCGCCGGTGCCTGCATGAAAGGCTGGTTTGACCTGGATTTGCCCGCCCAACTCCAGAAAGTTTGCCAACCACCCAGGGCCTGGGACCCCTTCTCGCCCTTCTTGCTCAGGCGAATTCTGGCGCGAACCGCCCCCGACTACCTGGGGATGCTGACTCCACTGTGGGCCACCGGCGGTCTGAAGAGACGCCTGCGCTACTTACACAGCTCTCTGTTTCCGGACAATATCAAGTTGCGAACCCGGCTTCGCCAGCTCTTCAAGATGGTGGTGGGACTCGGCTCTGGACAAGCCCATTATTAGTGATTCATAGATTCCTTGCAGTCTGCCCATCTGCCCATCGCGGCTGGCCAGACGGTAGAAATCCGAATCCGTCTCGACTTGAAATCTCTGACCCAATCCGACCAGCATCTGGGCCACGAAGTCCTGGGGCTCCCAGGAAGCCGAAATCAGCATCTGGTCTGCCAGTTCACGGTCATAGTGTAGCGGGGGAGCAACGACCGGAGTACC
>JALHOV010000126.1:0-6312 GCA_022842865.1 Vulcanimicrobiota bacterium
CAGAGACCCTAGGCTGAGGGAACAAGAGATAAACTGGAGGAATCCCATGGTAATTGAACTCAGCCAGCCGTTGAAACTCGATCCCGTTCAGGCTGCTCAATTGGAAATGCACTCTTTCCTCAATGCCTTAACTGTCTTTTCGGGAGATCTGGAGCTCCTCCATGACACCGTCCCCAATCGACCCCTGGGTAACACCTTGGAAACCTGCTACGAGGTCGGCGATGCGTTTCGCAATTGCCCGGGGCTGGCGACGGTTTCGGCCCCCTTTCAGCGACTTCGCCGGCATTTTCGAGAGGAGATGTCCCGGATTGAGCCCCAGCCGGAGGCCACCCCCCAACTGGACAATTTGACTTCGGTTTTTGTCGTACTGAACGCTCGTTTTGAGGAATTGACTCGGGCAGACCAGGAGGCCGATCGGTGGGAACTCTTTGATGGGGAAAAGTTGAGCGCGGAATTGGAAGCATTTCTGGGGATCATCGAAAAAAATAGTCTGGGACGCTATCACATCGTAACCAACCTGGCTTGCAAAGAGCCCAAAGATTATCTGGTCCATATTGATATCAATGCCCACCAGGGACGCTATTTGTGGATGCCTATCTGCCTCCGAGCGGTGATGCGCGATCTGGTTGCCAATGCGCGCAAGTACACGGATCCAGGCGGAACCATCGAGCTCGGTCTGGCCGAAAATGAAACATGTCTGCGCCTGACCGTGAAAGATAACGGTCGCGGCATCCCTTCCGATCAGTTGGCACGGGTCGTCGAGTTCGGTTATCGAGCCCGCAATGTGAAAGCCGAAGAAACCCGGGGAGGCGGCTTCGGGTTGACCAAAGCCTACACCATTTGCCGTCGGTTCCACGGCCGCATGTGGCTGGATTCGAGCGAAGGGGAAGGCACGACGGTGACGATAGAAATCCCCCGTCAAGCCAAAGGTGTTGATCAGTGAGCGTCCCGGCCGACTATTGTGTGGGCGTTCTGGATGACAGCCCTTCCGCTCGACTGGTGACCACTCGCCTGCTCACTCGCAAGGGCTATCGAAGCCTGCCTCTGGAGAGTTACGCCCAACTGCTGCAGGCCGCCCCCCAGTTAGATTTGATTCTTTTGGACATCTCGCTAGGTGACCTGGACGGCCGTGACCTGGCGCGCGCCCTTCGGGAGGAGCCGGGTCGTTTGGGCAGCCTCCCGTTGATTGCAGTTACGGCCTACGCCGATGCACCGATGGTCGAATCCATCCAGGACGCGGGCTTTAACGGCTACTTGCACAAGCCGTTCCGGCCCGAACATCTCTACGCCAAAATCGATGATTGCTTATCCACCCTTTTGCGCACCCCGGCTCCCGCCGCGACCTTGAAGGAAAATCCGGACCCGCCCGCCTAAGGCTCCGCCTGTGAGAACCGCGCAGCTGACCCGCAACACCAAAGAAACCCAGATCGAACTGGAACTGCATATCGACGGCGGGGAGATCCACATCGACACGCCTGTGCCCTTTTTCAGCCACATGCTGGACGCCTTCGCCTGCCACGGCCGCTTCGGACTGAAGCTCAAAGCCCGCGGCGACATCGAAGTCGATCCCCACCACCTGATCGAAGACACCGGCATCGTGCTCGGCCGCGCCCTCAAGCAAGCCCTCGGCGGAGAGTATCGAGGCATCGAACGCGCCGGCAGCTTTTCCTTCGCCATGGACGGCACCCTGACCACCGTGGCCCTCGACCTGTGCGGCCGCCCCACCCTGGTCTGGGCCCTCCAGTTCGGCCCCCACCCCATCGGCAACCTCGACCCCAACCTCTTTCGCGATTTCTTCAAGGGCCTGGCCGACAACGCCGCCGCCGCCCTGCACGTCCACTGTCTGGCTCAAGACAACGACCACCACCTCATCGAATCGGCCATGAAAGGTCTCGGCCGCGCCCTGCGTCGCGCCTGCCAGCCCCTGCCTGGCAACCAGCTGCTCAGCACCAAAGGGGTCATCGATGGTTGAACTGGTCGACTACGGTGGCGGCAACCTGGGCAGCGTGGAACGCGCCCTGCAGCGCCTCGACCAACCCTATCAGTTGACCAGCCAACCCACCGGCAACCACCCCCTCATCCTGCCCGGCGTGGGAGCCTTCGGCGCCGTCATGCACTCCCTGACCAGCACCAAACTCGACCAGCGCCTCAAAGAAATCATCCAACAACAAACGCCCTTTCTGGGCATCTGCGTGGGCCTCCAGATCCTCTTGGAAGAAAGCGAAGAGTCACCGGGCGTGCCCGGCCTCGCACTCATTCCCGGCAAAGTGGTCCGCTTCCAGGCTCCCAAAGTCCCCCAGATCGGCTGGAACCGCATCGAAGGCGGCTTCGTCTATTTTGTGAACAGTTACCATGCCCAACTCAAAGACCCCAAACACCTCTGGTACTCAGCCGACTACCACGGCCCTTTCTGCGCTGCCCTCCAACACCGCAACATCAGCGCCTTCCAATTCCATCCGGAAAAAAGCGGCGATTTTGGCCAGAAGCTCCTGAAAGACTGGCTTCAACCGTGAGCCTGTGCCGCCGCATCATTGCCTGCCTGGACGTAGCCAACGGCCGCACCGTCAAAGGCGTCAAATTCCAAAACCTGCGAGACGTTGGAGATCCCATCCAGCTGGGCCGGGCCTACCAGCAACAAGGCGCCGACGAACTCATGTTCCTCGACATCTCCGCCTCCCAGCAACGCCGCACCACCATGCTCGAATGGGTGCGTGGAGTGGCCGCCGAGCTCTCGATCCCCTTCGCCGTCGGCGGCGGCGTCAACAGCCTGGAAGGAGTGCTCGAACTGCTCCGCTGCGGCGCCGACAAAGTCTCCCTCAACACCGCCGCCGTCGAACACCCCGAACTGCTCACGGCCATCGCCGAGCAATGCGGCTCGCAGTGCTGCGTGGTGGCCATCGACGCACGCAAAAAAGGCGATTCCTGGGAAGTGCTCACCCACGGCGGCCGCCAACAAACGGGCCTAGACGCCCTGCAGTGGGGCCGCCAGGTGGCCGAAAAAGGAGCCGGCGAAATTCTGCTCACCTCCTGGGATCAAGACGGCACCCGCAGCGGCTTTGACCTCGAATTAACCCGGGCCTTCGCCCGCGCCCTCAGCATTCCGGTCATCGCCTCCGGCGGCGCCAAAGGTCCCGAAAGCTTCGCCGACGTCTTCCAGGCGGGCGAAGCCGACGCCGCTCTGGCCGCCAGCATCTTTCACGACGGCGACTGGACCGTAGCCGGCCTCAAAGAAGCCATCCTCAAACTCAGTCCGGACCTGCCCCTACGTTATCCCTGTTAAACTACTCGGCCGGATTCTCAAATAGCGCGCGTATCACACTCCAGCAGGCAGAGCCGGCGGCTCCATCGACTCCCCAAACGTCCTCATTGGTGCCCTCAATCCCCGCCTGCTCTAGCGAATCGGTGGTGTCGTGTAGCACATTCGCCAACTCGAACTCCTCGGTGGTGGCCACAAAGTCGGGCATCAATTGCTCGAAGATTCCCTCGCCCGGCCGCCACAAACGCGTGCCGGCCGTGCCCGAAAAGCCCAGGTCCGGGCACAACTGAGAAAGTTCGCTATAGGGGATATCGCAGATGGCCGAGAGCAGAGCCACCGCCAGACGATGACTGGGCTGCTGCGCGTAATCGGGAAATTTCTCGACCACCCTCCGGCGCTTATCCGGAGGCGTGGCCAGCCGGTCGGGCGTCACCTTGCTCATGGCCACCAGCTGGTCATCGTCAATGGCCGGATTGATCACGAACTTGCGGAAATAAAGCACGGTGGGAGTTACCCCCGCAATTTCTAGAGGCTGCCCGGCGGCCCTGAAATCCTCTTCCAAAATGGCCAGACGCTCAAAAGTGGCCTGAATCACCACGCGAGCGTCCTCGCCGCGCCAGGGAGCATAATCGTCTACCCAGGTCATATAGTTTTTGCGCACGTGGCGCACTTCTTGAGCGTCCCGCCTGGCCTGATTAGCGTAAGCCAGGCGGGCATCGGTCGAGTCGACGCTCTCCTCGCCAGAGAACTCCTGCATCGGCTGGAGTGGAGGGAGTGGAGAAACGTTGCCTATCTTCATAATCCGCCCCTTCGCCAACCCTCACTCAATCCCCACAGGGGATCCAGGTCAGCAAAGAGAACCGCCCGTTTCCCATGTTAATCTGCAGCATCGATCTTATCGGCGGCCAGGCCGTCCAGCTTCGCCAGGGCAAAACCCACGTGCTCACCAGCCCCGAGGACCCACTCGATCTGGCCGCCAGATTCAACCGCTACGGCGAAGTGGCCGTCATCGACCTGGACGCCGCCCTCAAACAAGGCGACAACCTCGACCTCCTGCGCAAACTCTGCCAGGTAGCCGATGTGCGCGTCGGCGGAGGCATCCGCACCCACGAGCGCGCCCACGAACTGCTGCGCGCCGGCGCCCGCCAGATCATCGTGGGCACCGCCGCCACCCCCGAATTCCTGGAAAAGCTCCCCCCCGCCCGCGTTCAGGTGGCCCTCGACTCCATCGACGGCAAGGTGGTCGACCACGGTTGGACCGAAACCACCGAGGACTCCGTGCTGGAGCGCGCCCAACGCCTGGCCCCCTACTGTTCCTCCTTTTTATGCACCTTCGTCAAAGAAGAAGGCGGAATGGGCGGCATGCCTCTGGACAAAGTAGCGGCCCTGGCCCAAAGCCTCCCCCACCCCGTTACCGTGGCCGGCGGCATCGCAACCGGAGCCGAAGTGGCCGCCATCTCGCGAATGGGCCACGACGTCCAGGTGGGCATGGCTCTCTATACCGGAGCCCTCGACCCCGTGGACACGGTGGTCAACAGCCTGGATTTCGCCAAAGCCCAAAACCTCATCCCGACCATCGTGCAGGACCCGGCCGGCCAGATCCTCACGCTAGCCTATAGCTCCCCCGAATCCCTCAGCAAAGCGCTGACCGAAGGCAAAGGCATCTACTACAGCCGCTCCCGCCAAGAACTGTGGGAAAAAGGCGCCACCTCTGGCCACACACAAAAACTGCTGGCCTGTCGCACAGACTGCGACCGCGACGCCCTGCTTTTCATCGTCGAGCAACAGGGCCACGCCTGCCACCGCCAATCCTACAGTTGCTTTGGCAGCCCCCTGCCGGCCCCACGCTTCGGCCTCCACCAACTCTTCCAAACCCTGAAGCAGCGCCGCAGCAAACCGCCCGAAGGCTCCTTCACCGCCAAACTCTTCGCCAACCGCAAGCTTCTGAAGCGCAAAATCATGGAGGAAGCCTTCGAAGTGGCCACCTTCGCCGACCGCCGCGAACTGGTCTGGGAAATTGCCGATGCCCTCTATTTCATGAGCGCCCTGGCCGTCGACGAAGGCATTTCCTGGCAAGAAATTCAGGACGAACTGGGCGGGCGCCACCGATGATTCCCATTCAGCCAGAAAGCTGGCTGCAAAACACCCTCAGCCAACCCCCCACCCACACATCCCAGGTGCAAGAAATTCTCAAACAAGTCCAACAGCACGGCGACCACGCCCTGCAGCAACTGGCCCAGAGATTTGGCGATCCCCCACTGGCAGCCATCGATCTCGACCCCCTCATCGCCCAACTCCCCAACGAACACAAAAAAGCCCTCGATCAAGCCGCCCTAAATATCAGAACGTTCGCCAACCAAATCATGGCCTCCATTCAGCCTTTCCAGATCGACAACCCCGAATTCCAGGCCGGTATGCACTGGCAACCGGTGCAACGAGCGGGCTGTTACGCCCCGGCCGGCCGTCACCCCCTGCCCTCGACCGTGCTGATGACCGGCCTGGCAGCTCGCGCCGCCGGTGTGCCCGAAGTCTGCCTCGTCTGCCCCCGACCCGATCCGGCCGTCGCCTACGCCGCCCGCCTGGTCGGCTTCGACGCCGTCTACCAGCTCGGTGGCGCCCAGGCCGTGGCCGCGCTGGCCTATGGCACCGAAACCATCGGTAAGGTCGACATGGTGGTCGGTCCCGGCAACGCCTACGTCACCGAAGCCAAACGCCAGCTTCAGGGCGTCATCGGCATCGACATGCTGGCCGGCCCCAGCGAAGTCACCATCCTGGCCGACGAACAGGCTAACCCTCAATGGATTGCCGCCGACCTCTTAGCCCAGGCCGAACACGATCCGGACGCGCGCGTGGTGCTGCTCACCTGGCACAAACCGCTACTCGATCAAATTCAGGAACAACTCCAGCAACTCTACGCGAACGGCAACTACCCCGACTTCCTTCCGGAATCCCTGCAACACAGCGCCCTCATCCATCTCAAAACCCCGGAAGAATGCGCCGCCGCCGCCAACCAGCTGGCCCCCGAGCCCCTTCGCCTGGCCATGCAGGTCCCGCGG
>JALHOV010000126.1:6322-16610 GCA_022842865.1 Vulcanimicrobiota bacterium
GCAAAACCCCCAGACGCTCGCCCCCCTCCTGAAAAACTACGGCGCCCTCTTCCTCGGCTACCACAGCACCGTCCCCTTTGGAGACTACGGCGCTGGCCCCAACCACACGCTACCCACGGCCGCCAGCGCCCGTTTTGCTTCCGGCCTCTCCCCGCTTACCTTCCTGCGAGCCCAATGCTGGCTGCAGGTCCACCCCCACTGCCCCCAGCTCGTGGAGAACACCGTCCAACTGGCCCAACTCGAAGGCCTCCACGGCCACGCCGCCGCCGCCCGGTTCCGTCAACCCTAAACGATTGTGAATATACTCGAGGAAATGACGTGGCCTTTTTTGCGCAGAAGGGAGCGCATGCTGGGTCATCGGATTCTTCCGGCGTGCTGTTAGCAAGCCTTCAGCGTAACTAGCCGATCGCCAGCAGGTTCCGTCCCCAGTTGGCCAGTTCATCCAGACTGGCCGGGGGCACCAGGATCGAGATCTCGTTGGGACCGCGCGTCACCAGCACGGTCTGTCCGTCCGGCAACTTCACCCGGCTCTCCACCAACTCGGAGGGGCCCTCTTCCACGTGCTGCACCAGACGGGCGCCTTCGGCCTCGATGCCAAAATAGGTAAAGTCCGGCTGGTGCACCACCGGCGCCTCACCGGCCGGAGTGTGCAGCAGTTCGGCCGGGACTTGTCCCAACTGCAGACCCAGACGCGTCATCGTCTCGTGATCCTGGGCATTCTCGCACTCGAAGGCCAACCCGCCCGGCTCTTCCATCAGAAGCGGCCCGTGCAACGAACCACTGCAGGTCCGCCCGGCAAAATCTTCCCCCTCCACCGACTTGGGCGCTCGGCGCTCCTCGGTGGCCTTTTTCTTGGTCGCCTGCGGAGGAGGCGGCGGCTGAACCTGGGCCTTCTGCGACAGGTCCAGCTTGCTTTCCAAAGAAAGCGACTCCACGCCCGTCTTGACTTCCGGCTGCGGCGGCGGCGCCGCCGCCTCCTGGCGAGCAACCGGCTTGCGAACCGTAGAAGAGGGAGGTGCAGTGACGGGGGGAATAGCGCCGGTGATCATCGTCCAGCTACAATTCCGGCCCCCCGTTTCAGATCCTTTTCCGCCCCGGGGCCTAAACTAAGGCCATGAAAATCACCTCCGCACCCACGCCGCCCCTCTCCAGCCGCCAGCAGAAACTAGAAAAATCGCTGGAGGAAGCCTACGGCACCTACATGTATTGCGAAGCGGCCGATTTCCAGAGCGCCGAAGAACGCGCCACCTCGCGTGAGATGAGTAAGAGAATGGGTGAGCTCAGCCGCGAACTGGCCGAACTGCGCGGCGATTCCGTGCTCTCCCCGGGCCACCTGGACCACTACCTCACACAGCTGGAAGCCACCCATCCCCTGGCCGGCATCAACCCGCAGATCACCCAGAAACTCATCCCCCACCTTTATGCCCGCGGCCAGACCTTGACCGACGACGTATCCGAAATCAACGACGCCCTCAGCTACAAAAAAATCGACAAAGCCCAACTGGACCAGGCCCTGCAAGCGCGCGCCGCCCACCGCTCGTCCATCCGCTCGCTCGAAGACCCGGCCGTGCGCCAGCAAGCCGCCCAAGAGTTACGTCAGGGAGTTCCCAAAGACGGGCCGGACCTCTTTGCCTCCGTCACAAAGCTGGCCGAAGCCGTGAAGAACGCCCCCGAGGCCAACGGACTCAGCCAAGCCGTGGCCGAACTGGTCCTCGAAGGCAGCCTGCCCCTCAGCGCCGCCGACCTGTCCAACCGCTCCTGGCAGTGCATCTACCAGGAAGGCGACCTGGGCCGCTGGTCCGAGCGCCTAGACACAGAAGCAGTCGCCAGCCGGCGCAGCGCCCTGGCCGGCCGCATGGCCACCATGCTGGACCACCCCGAACTCACCTTCCCCGACCAGGAACGCCAACAAGCCGTCACCTCGCTCACCACCTGGCTTCAGGACCGAGCCGAAAAAGCTCTACAAAACCCCTACACCGTCCCATCCTACCTGGCCGAACTCCCCCGCTGGGAAGGCCACGGCGTCGACACCGAAAGCCTGTCCCAGGCCGTCCAGGCCGGCCGCAGCCCCGCCCAAGAATGGCACATGAAGTAACCACGTCGGCCATGCAAAAGCGTCGGCTTCTCATCCTACTCGCCCTCTTCGTGGCGGTCCCGCTCCTTTACTACGTAAGCACCGTGGGCACCGTAGGAGCCGCTGCCCAATCTCAAAGACTCAGCCACAGCGGCCTGGCGGAAACCGACCACTGGTCACTGGACATCGGCCTGCAGGACTTTCGCTCCGTCGCCGGCGGCCAGCCCGAGCTACCTCGCGAATACAACCGCAAAGCACAGCTCAAAGCCAGCCTTATGACGCAAGGCCAAGCCCAGGGAGCGGACTGGCATCAGACGTGTCGCTTCGAGAGAATCGACAAGGTCGAGTACAGTTGGAAACGAGTGGAGACGCGCGCCACCCTGCTGACCTTTTGGGACACGCTGGTCGGCCCGAACGGCGGCCTGCGTTCGCTGAAAGTGCGCGCCACTTCCAGCTCACCCTGGCTGCAACCAGAAGTTCTGGCTCCCCTGAATGCGGTCATCTGGCCGGAACTACCCGAGAAAAGCCTTTCCCCTGGGGATCGTTGGGAAAGCAGCGTTCCCCTCCAACTGGAAGCACGTGAACTGGCCAAACCGCTTCCCTACCATTGGAAATTCCAGTGGACTTGGCGACCGCCCATTCCTGGCAGCAACCCGGCCGTCGCCACCCTCGATTTCCAGGCCCAACCCACCTCCGAAGCCTTTCCCGTGCAAGGCAACTGGGTCGGCGAAGTGCTTTACTCGGTGCCCGACCGGCGCGTGGTGGCGGCGCGCGGATTGGTGAAGCTCACTCTGACCGCCCCCTCCAGCCAGCCGGAAATGTCACTGTTGGAAGCGCTCGAGTTTAACTATGAGCTGTTGCGCTTGCTTCCCGGGTCGACGGGAAAAACTCCAACAGGTTCCCCACCCGGTGCCCCGGAGCAATCGGGGTCCCCAATTCCTCCACCGCAAACACCGTAACCGGTAGCTGCAGAGCCTGACGGACCCGGTCCACCGTCTCTGGAGCAAACGGGTGCAACATGATCATCAGAGTCTTCAAAAGGAAGAAGCTGGAATAAAGAGCATCGCGACGTTCCGCCTCGGGAAAACGATCATCGTGGGGCTTATAGTTAGTAAATAACTTATTGATCAGGCGCGCATAATTTTCCACCAGGCCCAACAGATCGGCATAATCCGCCTTGACCATCAGGCGTAGATAGGTCTCAATCATCTTGCGAGTCTCTTCGGCGGTTTTGCCCATCAATTGGCCATCCGGCACAATCCCGTCAAATTTCGACAGGCATGCAGAAATGGGTTTCTCGAAGGCTGCGTTCATCGGACCGGCCAGGAATGCGCATTTCTCGCGCAGCCCCTCCAACTCGAAGTTCGACTGCTTCTTCGCCAGGCTCAACTGCGACAGATAATACCGCAACTGGTCGGCGGAAAATTCGTGCTCATCCAACAATTCGTCGGCGGTGAAATAATTACCCGTCGACTTGCTCATCTTTTCCCCGTTGATGAGCAAATGGCAGTTGGCAAAAACATCCGTCATCTGCAAACCGTCCTGCATGCCGAGCCACATCGCCCCCTGCATCACCACATAGAAGAATACATTGTCCGATCCGATAAACTGGCACACCCGAGCCTTCGGGTCATTCCAATACTCGCGAACCCCTTCAGGGTCGCGCCCGTGCGCTTGCAGAGCCCGGCGAGTAAAGGCCAGCGGAGCCACCAGCGATTCCGGCCACACATAAAAGGTTTTGCCTACCATGGCCGGATCGATTTCGGGAGGCACCGGAATCCCCCAGGCGATATCGCGGGTAATGGGCCGATGCGCCCAGCCATCCATCACTTCGGTGGGAAACTTCAAAATCTCCCGGCCTTTTTCCAGGTCTTCCACCGAGTCAAACTGCACCACCACGCGCTTGCCGCTCGCATAGCGGCTTTTGTGCGCAGGCAACTCGGCCTTCTGTTCCTTGTATTCATTCTCAAGCGTATTAGGGAACACCAGACAGGGCGCCACCTGGCTCATGGCCTCGGTGAAAACCAGCTTGCGCCAGGTCTTTTCCTTGGTGCCAATCCACGACTTCAACGGGGTCAGCACTTTCCACATGTCCAACCACCAGTGGTCGGTATCGCGCAACACCGGCGTCTCACCACTCACCGTGCTGACCGGGTTCAACAGTTCCACGGCCAGATAATTGGCTCCACAGGAATCACACTCTTCGCTGTAGGCCCGCCCATGACCACAGCGCGGACAGGTGCCCACCACGTAACGATCGGCCAGAAAGAGGTTCATTCCCGGGTCAAACCACTGCTGACTGGTGCGCTTCTCGAGCATCCCGGCCGCATACAGTTTGCGCAGCGCGTCCTGGCAAATCTGCTTGTGATCCTCAAAATTGTCCGGACTGGAGGTGCCCGAATAGACGTCCACCCCGATCGAATAACGCTTCAACGTGGAATGCTGGCGATCGTGAATCTCGTCGATGAACTCGCGCACCGGCCGGCCCGCCTTCTTGGCGGCCACCTCACTGGTCGAACCATGATCATCCGTGCCGCACACGAACAAGACATTGTCCGCGCCCACCAGCATCTTCATAAAACGCGCATAAATATCAGGAGGAACCAGCGCTCCCGCCAAATGTCCCACGTGCAGGGGCCCGTTCGCGTAAGGCATCCCCCCCGTCACCAGCACCTTGCTGGGCTTGTGAACCCGACCTAAAACTTGAGCGATCTCCGCCCGCAATTCATCCATCTGCATCGCCACGGCTTAACCCGCCCCCCACCCAAGTCCTGCCATCAAGGATCCTGAAGAAGGCTCTGCGAAAAGTCAGCCTTATGAACGTCTTCCCGGACTTTTCGCTGCAGGACGAAGACGGCTACACCCGCCACTCCAGCGAATTCCACCCCGCCCTCTTCCTCTGGCTGCGCCAACTCGGCTGCCACTACGCCCGCCGCCAGGCCGCCCAACTGCGCAAAATAGAAATCCTCGATCCCATCCGAATGGTAGTCATCTCCCCCTGCCCGCCCTCCGACGCCCGCGCCTTCCGCCGCCACCAGCTGGGAAAGACCGCCTGCGCCCTGCTCAGCGACACCCATTTGCGCACCTACCAGGCCCTCGCCATGAGACGCCAGACCCGTCCGCCCCTCTGGTCCTACCTGGGGGACCGCAAACTCGGCGACCCCCTGCAAAACGGAGGCATCATCCTTACCCGTCCCAGCGGCGAGATTCACTATCACTACCGCTCCGCCCGCGCCGGCGATCATCCCAAAAGCGAGGACCTGCAAAAGGCGGTGCGCCGCCTCAAACTGTAGAGGAATCGCCCCGCCCGGGCAAAGCTCGCAGCATGAAAAGCGCACTCCTTATCCTGCTGCTCACCCTCAGCGCCTACGCCCAGCCCAACGACGACGAATTCTGGGCCCAGCGCATCCTCTCGGCCGCTCAGGTCGTCTCGGCGCGCCTCGACCACGCCGGCCGCCACACCGCCCTGTGTATCCGCAAGGCCCGCCCCTCCATGCCCCCGCTGTATGCCACCTTCCCCTACGACCTCCAGTTCATCGTCCCCGAAGGCGCCCCCCAGACCTCACGGGTGCGCGCCGCCCGCGCCCAGGCCGCCGGCACCATCACCTCCGCCTGGCTGCGCTACACCGGCGAAGTCAACGCCGCCTGTATCGAAAGCAACCAGGAACTCAAATTCCCCAAAATCGACACCCAGAAAATGTACTTTTTAATCCTGGGGAACTAACCCGACCCCACCGGGTTACAGGCCCCAGTCAAAACGAGGGGGCTCACGTTATGCGTAAATTGACCATCCTGGCCATGCTGCTCACCGCAGGCTGTACCGCTGGCGGGCCGGCCGGGACTTCCTACACACCCGAAGCCAGCCAGCCCCGCTTCCAAAAGCAGCCCACCCAGACCTGGCAAACCCCCACCCAGACGCCGCTTTCCACCTTCGCCATCGACGTCGACACAGGTTCCTATGGAATCGTGCGCGGCTACCTCAGCCAGAACCGGCGCCCCCCCGCCGACGCCGTGCGCCTGGAAGAGCTGATCAACTACTTCCCCTACGACTACACCTCGCCCACCGGACCCGCTCCCGTGCGCGTCAACGTTGAACTTTCCGACTGCCCCTGGACCCCCGAACACGCCCTCTTGCGCCTGGGCCTACAAGCCCGAGAACAACCAAAAGACCAACTGCCGGCCCGCAACCTGGTCTTCCTTCTCGACGTCTCCGGCTCGATGACCGGCCCCGACCGCCTGGGCCTGCTCAAAACCGGCCTGGCCAAACTGGTCCACAACCTCACCCCCAAAGACCATGTGGCCATCGTCACCTACGCCGGCAATTCGGGCGTCGTGCTCGAACCCAGCAACGACAAAGCGCAGATTCTGGCCGCCCTCGATCGCCTGCAATCGGGCGGATCCACCAATGGCGAAGCCGGCATCCGTGAAGCCTACGATCTGGCCCGCAAAAACTTCGACAAAAACGGCGTCAACCGCGTGATCCTTTGCACCGACGGCGACTTCAACGTCGGCATCAGCGACCACAACCAGCTGATCGCGCTCATCGAAGAAGAGCGTAAATCCGGCGTCTTCCTCACCACCCTGGGCGTTGGCCTGGACAACGTCAACGACGCCGGCCTCGAACAACTGGCCGACAAAGGAAACGGCAACTACGCCTTCCTGGATTCTGGCGAAGAAGCCGAGAAAGTGCTGGTCAGAGAATCCGGCAGCACCCTGGTCACGGTCGCCAAAGACGTCAAAATCCAGGTCGAATTTAACCCCGCCGCCGTCAAACAATACCGGCTGATCGGCTACGAAAACCGGGCCCTGGCCGCTCAGGATTTCAACGACGACACCAAAGACGCTGGCGAAATTGGCTCCGGCCACCGCGTCACTGCCCTTTACGAACTCGAACTCAACGACAAAACTCAGCGCCCGCTGATCGACCCCCTGCGCTACCAGAAGCAACCCAAGAGCAGCAACCCTTCCAAGACCAACGCCGAAGTGGCCAACATCAAGCTCCGCTACCAACCGACCCAGGGCGGCACCAGCAAACTCCTGAGCACCATCGTCACCCGCGACCAGCACCAACCCCTGGCCCAATCCTCCGATGACTTCCGATTCGCCGCCGCCGTCGCCCAGTTCGGAATGCTGCTGCGCGGCCAACCCGGCCGCTGGCAAGACGTCCAGCAACTCGCTCAAAACGCCCGCGGCCAGGATCCCGAAGGCTACCGCAGCCAGTTCCTGCAACTCCTCAACCAGACCGCCAGTCTCCAACCATAAAACCCACTCTCCAAATTTGTAGTGCAATCAACCCAATCGCACTACAAACCCCCGGAGCAACAAACCCTCCCACCATCTGGCCCCTTCGCTGTAGCAGAGCCACCAGACCATCCAAAACCTACACAAAGCCGGCCCTCCCAGCGCGATTCGCCCCGCTTCGTGACAATCTCCCGTTCTCAGTGAGTTAACGTGTGGCGGTCTGCGGTTCAATGCCGATAGCCAATGCGAGCCACAGTAAATGGAAGGTTCGACCGCGTAGCCGTCGCGCGGGCGCAACTCCAGCAGCATCCGGCTGAGTTAGGGATTCTTGAGTGATCTCTCGAGCTCTTCTTGTAAGCGCTGGCCTTCTTCTTGTTCGCGTTGGAGGGTTTGGCTGAGGGGTCCAGGGGTCAGGAGGAGGACGGTCCAGCGGTCGGGAGCGCCGCTTGCGATGCCTTCGCCTCCGTTGGAAATGCTGATCTGGCCATTCTGAGTGCGCCAGCCGCACGGACCGGCCATGCAGTAGCCGGGGCGCGGCGATTTTTCCGCTGCCGCGCTCAGCAGGGCTTTGCCCTGGCGGCTGTTGAGGCGGTTGCCGCAGATCCATTCAACTCTTCTTTGGGCGTTATAGCCAACCAGGGGGAGGTAAGAGTTGTCTTTGGTGCCGTAGGCAAGGCCTTGCAGAAGGGGGGACTTGAGTTTTCCGGCTTCCTCGGGGTGGTTGCCGAAGAAGATGCGTTCTTTGCCCAGGGTCCAGCCCGTGCAATTTGGGTCTTCATAGTAGTTGACTGCCTGCCCCTTGCGTCCGAGTCGGGCTTCCAGGGAGGTCTGGTCTTCGCCCAGGCGGATGCCGTCGACGGTCTGCTCCTGCTCCATAGACGAGGGTTGGATTGAGCAGACGATGGCGATGCCGATCAAGACGAGCAGTAGCATGCCGATCTGAGTGCGCATCCTTTGAGGTTAATGGAAGCGGGAGGTTTCCACAAGCATAACGAGGGCGCTGCCCAGGAATTCGGCCTGGTAGCGTGAGGCTTTGTGTTCGAAGCTCAGGTCGTATTCGATGGATCCGCCGTCTTTGAGGTCGCCTTTGAGGGTGTTGAGTTCGATTTTCCATTGGGCGGCCTGGCTGGGGTCGGTGAGCATGGCTCCGGTGAGTCCGTAGGCGCTGGCGTTGGTGCAGCGGCCGACGTTGAAGACCTGGATGGATTTAGGGGAAAGGGGGTCCGGGACGTTGAGGCCCATTTCCAGGACGGCGTAGGGGTATTCTTGCCCTGTACCGTGGGTTTTGGCGGCCAGGGCGGCGGCGAAGGCTTTGTGCTCTTCCAGGCTGCGTGGGTGGCGGAAGAAGTAGAGGGCCAGCACAGGCAGGTCTTTGGGGCCGCCGATCTGGCTTTGTTCTTCGGGTTGGGGCGAATAGAGAGCCAGTGGGTAGTGGAAAGACTGGATCTTTTTCCGGGAAGTGAAGGTGGCGTGGTCGTGAGCGGGGTCGGCCTGAACCAGTCCGACCAGGGTCAGCGCGAGGAGGAGTAGCCGTTTCAATGGGCGGGGAAGGACGCGAGTACGGCTTCGGCGCGCATCAGGGCGTTTTGTGATTCGTTGGAGGCCAGCAGCTGGTTTTCGTAGCTGCGGACCGGAGTGCCCATGGTCCAGCTTTCTTTGACGCTAAGGGCCAGGCCGTGCAGGCCGATCAGGCTCTGGGAGATTTCAAAGCCGGTCATGTTGGGGATACCGTTACCGGCCTTGGGAACGTCCAACCAGGAGGTGACCACTTCGCCGGATTTCTTGGTGAGGCGCTGCACGATGCTGCTCGATTCGTCGCCGTTGGAGAGGATGACGGCGTCGACCTGACCCTGAGAGGTGGCCATGGAGATGGCGTTGGGGCTGAGGTTTTTGTCACCGGGGGTGCCGTCGAGCTGTTTGAGCGTGCGCAAACCCATTTGGGCCTGCTCGTAGGGGGCGCTGACATTGGCATGATGGAAACTGGTAAAACTGGCGATCACAGTGACTGAACTTTCTTTATGGTGAATACAATGTAGTGCAACCGGGTGGTTGGTAGGAAAACTCTGTGTTAACGTCCGGACGGCACCCCTAAATTTTTCTGAAAAAAGGCAACCGAACGGCTCCACAACTGCTCTGTGACGGTCACATCGGGGCGAAAGGAGTGGGTGATGCCGGGCAAGACCAGCAACTCGTAGGGCTGTCCATGGCGGAAAAGGGCCTCGCTGAGGCGCAGGCTGTGGCGGAAGTAGACGTTGTCGTCGGCGCTGCCGTGGACCAGGAGGAGCGGGCGGGTGAGTTTCTCGGCCTGGTTCATTAAGTTGGACTTCTGGTAGGCCTCGGGCTGGCTTTGGGGCGTGCCCAGGTAGCGTTCGGTGTAGTGAGTGTCGTAGTCGCTCCAGTCGGTGACGGGGGCGCCGGCTACGGCCGCTTTGAAGAAATCGGGCCGTTGCAGAACGGCCTGGGCGGAGAGGTAGCCGCCGAAAGACCAGCCCCAGCTGCCCACCCGGTTGAGGTCGATTTCGGGGTATCGGGCGCCCAGCAGTTGCAGGGCTTGGATCTGATCCTCCAGAGGCAGGCGGTCGAATTTGCCGTAGACGGCGTCTTGCCAGGCCAGCCCGCGACCGGGAGTGCCGTGATTGTCGGTGGCTATCACAAGAAAACCCTGTTCAGCCAACCATTGGTCAAGCAACCAGGCGCGTTTGCTGTGGGCCACCTGGATTTTGGTGGGACCTCCGTAGACGTCCAGGATGACCGGATACTTTTTGTTGGGGTCGAAGTTGCTGGGGCGCAGGATCAGAGTGCGGTAGTCGCCTACGGTGACGAATTCGGGGTGCAGTTCCAGCCCGGGTGCAACCGCTTCGCTGTCCACCGCCTGGTCTTCGACTTTGAGGGTGGGCAGCTGCTGGAGGGTCTGTTGGATGACGGCCAGTTTGCCGTTTTTATAGGCGGCTTCGTCGACGCCTTGCAGGTCGG
>JALHOV010000127.1:0-1451 GCA_022842865.1 Vulcanimicrobiota bacterium
GGAGGCAAAGCCTCGGCTCACCGGGGCACCCTCGGGCCTGCCCGACTCAGCGGAGGCAAAGCCTCGGCTCACCGGGGCACCCTCGGGCCTGCCCGACTCAGCGGAGGCAAAGCCTCGGCTCACCGGGGCACCCTCGAACTGCCCGTCTCAGCGGAGGCAAAGCCTCGGCTCACCGGGGCACCCCGGGCCTGCCCGTCTCACCGGGGCACCCTCGACCTGCCCGACTCAGCGGAGGCAAAGCCTCGGCTCACCGGGGCACCCTCGGGCCTGCCCGACTCAGCGGAGGCAAAGCCTCGGCTCACCGGGGCACCCTCGGGCCTGCCCGACTCAGCGGAGGCAAAGCCTCGGCCGCCACGCTCACCTCCGCACTGGCTTCCGGAACACTGGCCTCAACCGCCACAAATGTCTTGAGCTCCAACGCTGCCAACGAATAGTGGCCACGATACCGGGGCTCGCCGTTGAAAAAACCGATCCGGTCGTCGAACTCCTGATGGCCTTTTTGCGAACAGTGCAGGTCGCGACCTGTGACCAACCACCGATGCCAGGCGGGCTCAGCGCTGGCCGGTGCCTTCAGCAAACTGAGTGTCAGAAGCACGAACTTCAGGCTCCGCCCCATCCATCCGGGTTCGACAAAGCCTCAACTTGTCCCGTAAACGTCGATCGCCCGGACTAATAGAGCTGGTTCAGCACGAAGGAAAGCAACCGCCCATTCCTCTCGACAACGTGCAGCGAGCGCAGCGAATGTTCCCTCGGCGTCCGGTAGCTGAGCAGCTGCGCCCCGGCCGGCACCCCCAGAATCACCTCGCTCGGCCCACCCTCCGACAGGCTTTCCGTCACCCTGCCCAGACGCTCAAGCACCTGAACCGAATCACCCGCGCGCATCACCGGTTTGCCAAGATACTCCAGCTGAAAACCGCGGATATTCAGGGCCGTGAACGAGCTGTCGTCAAACTCCACGTCCACCGTTCCCGAGCCGCCCTGATAAATGTGACGGTGCAACACCGGCCCCGGACGCTTGTCATGACGAGGCAATTGCTGAACGGGCCGGCCCCAGTCGTCCTGAATTTCCGCGCCACTCTCCCCCAAACGCACCCCATCGATGCTAAACGGATAGTCGCCGATCTGCCCAGATCGGGCGGGCCTCCAGGCCTGCCACCACATCCCCACAGCACTGACCAGCAGTAGAAACACAACATCACGAATTCTCATCGGCCCATCTTATCATCGCCTCAGAGCCTACACCCAGTGCAAAAGTCACACCTCCAACCCGCACTGGAGGATATGCATAGCTTTGGTTGGCCAGCAACATCCCGGTAAGACTTTCGGACCGGCCTCGGGTTACTCTCGCAGCATGATTACACACACTTCTAACCAGCCGGTCCGCCGGGAGTTTTCCAATGCCGGTCAGGGCGTCCTCCGCCTGGAAGACCGCTTTCTTGTCGAGCGTCAGG
>JALHOV010000127.1:1461-12519 GCA_022842865.1 Vulcanimicrobiota bacterium
AAGATGGCAGCTGGGCTCCCGTGGCACCCCAAGATCGCTTTGTGCCGAACGAAGAACTTGGCAGCAAATTCGGTCTCTGGAAGGACGAGCAAGTCACCACCGGGATGCTCTGGTGGAAAGAAGTCGTTCGCCCGCTCGACGGCAAAGTGGATAGCGAAGAGGTCGTGCCCATGGGTCAGGTGCTCAAACAGCAGCACGACTCCTTTGCAGGTTATCCCTGGCCCAATCACACCTTCCGCAACTACGACCGACTCCAACCAGAGAAGACTGAACTCCAACTGGGCGTCGACGGCGGCACCCTGAAGACCGACTGGAGCACCCTCTTCCGGCACGAGACTCAGAACGACTGGGGCACGGTGCGAAATCGTTATCTAGCCGGCTAAAGGCCCAGATGGCTCCCAAAGAGTAGGGGGTTTCCAGACTGGGGAGACCACTTCGGGCTGAGGAAATCTGGGGGATTCCATGCGCGTTCGTGTCGTCGATGACAGTTCTATGGATAGAATTGTAGTGGCCAGGCTATTGACCGATTTGGGTCACGAATTGCTCAACGCCCCTCCCCGTGATCGTGCTTTCCGGAGCCGGACCGGAACTGGCCCGCGATTGTCTGCGGGCGGGCGCCACCGCTTACCTGGCCAAGCCCTGTTCCGCCGAGCAGCTGGCGCGTCAACTGACCCACAGGGTAACTTGCGACTGGTAAGCTGTGATCAGTGGAGGATGCAAATGGACGGTGAGTTGGACGAAGAAGACATCCTGGAGGCCAAGGTTCCGTGAAGCCTCCAGCCATCGACCTCCTTTTCGCCAGCGCCAATCCCCTTCTAACCGACGGCCTGGGTCATCTGGTTCGCCTGGGCAATTTTCGAATCGCTGGCGAAGCCAGGAATGTGGCGGACTTGCTCACTTCCTTGAAGGATAACAAGCCTGCTATCCTGATACTCGACCTGGACTTGGCCGTGCAGCAAAACGACCTTATCCAGAAGTGTCGGCTTGCTTCCCCTGGCACGAAGGTGGCCTTGGTCGAAGGAAATCAAGTGGATCCTGCCTTATCGCTTGAGCCTCAGGCAGCGGATGCCTTCCTGAATCGAAAGCAGTCCATGGCCACCCTGGTCAAAAGCCTGGAAGCGCTGTCCGCAGGCCTCCCGCACCCCCCGATCGAACCGTTTAACTCGTGAAACTCATCCTGCAGCGCACCCTGGCCGACTCCATCGAGGGGCCGTTCTGGCTCGAGACGGCCATCCTCGACGACAAGCTCCACGGATTCATGAAAATTACCCACGATCACGACAACTATACCGAAGGCCGCTTCGCCCCCAACGGCGACATCTATTGGATCCGCGAGCAGATCGCCTACCACGGCGACACCCCCAAAACCAGCCGGTCCACCTTCAAGATCGCCTTCCAGCCCAACGGCGACCTGGTCACCCTTGAGTGCGACGATGAGGAGTCTCCCTACAAAATCAATGGCACCCTCGAGCTCGACAGCTCCGTCACCCACCTGGAGCGCCACCAGGACCGGTGGACCGTCACCACCCTGGAACGCCTCTACAAAGGACCCCTGGACGCGCTCCAGGACCAGGGGCCCACCAACATCCGCTTCTTCTCCCTGGACGACCAGGGCCATCTCTGGCACACCGACAAGGCCAACCTCTACCAAGACGACAATCTCGTCTTCGAGGCCAAAGGCCATCTCGACTGGCCTCTGTGGACTCCGCGCGGCGTGCTGGTCACCCAATACAACGACAAAAAAAGCCGTCTTCTCCTCATCCAGAACGGCCACAAGACCGTTCTCTGGAACGGAGAACACGAATGGGTCCGGGCGACTTCCTGGAACCCTTAAGCAAAGTCCGTTTATCACGCCCCCGCCGAGGCCCTCAGCCACGAACTCACCAGCCCGACCAACCCAAAAGCCTGTAGGTCAATCCATCGGCTTCTGCAGTTGAGCCAGACCTCGCCTCAAAGGCCCACCGGCCGGGGACTGCAAGAGCAAGTTGGCCACCTGCGACTGAGCCGGCGGAAGACCTCGCCAAGAAGAGCGAAACTTCCCCCGGGTCGTCTCGATCTCCAACAAAGTATAGAGAGCCGTCCCCTCCGCTTCCCCGCCGTCACATTGCCGTTCCCGCCAGCCCGGCAACTTCCACAGACCCGCCTCAAGGGTGGACCATTCTGGGGCACTCCAGGTAGACAGGATTCCCTGACTCATCAGCCCGTTGCTACGCTGGCTGGTGCTCATTTGAACGGAGCCGTTAGCCAGCCGGTGCAGCGCTAAACGAAAGCAATCTCCCTCCACAAAAAGGGGCACGTCCCCGGAAAGAGCAATCGGTCGGGTAGCCAACAACAATCGCAAGCTCAAAATTCGTTGAGGTTCAGGCCCGTAGCCAGTGCTCAGGGCCAGTATGCAAATCAACACACTGAGCCAGACCAGATTCGCTCTCATAATCAGGACCCTTCCACCCACTTCCGAGGTTGGCTCCTGGCCAACCAAGGGGGGCCGGCGCAATCAGAAAGATTCGCGTCCTTGCCACGATAGCCTGCCCTAGGAATTACTCCTCGTAGGCAACGGTGCTGAACATGCTGTCAAATTCCGCAATCGTCAGCTGAAAGACGCCGTCCAATTTGCCGTCCTTGGCGCTACCGTCGGCTTTCTGCGGCTCCGCTCGCTTGCCGCCCTGGCCCCAAGGATTGCGCAGGGTCACCCGGTCGGTCTTGGGGTCGTAGGCGATGACGGTGTAGACGTGGGCGTCCTGGGCCTCGCTGGTGGAGATGAGATCCTTGCTGATGCCGGCCGTGACCATTTTCCCGCTGGCCAGCGCTTTCTGGATTTTCGAGCGGGTGGTGCTTTCCGAGGTGGCCCATAAGTCGTCGGTATCGACGCCCTTCTTGGTCAGCGGATTCATTCCGCCCGCTTCGGTGCCGCCCTCGACTTCGTCCATTGGTTCGGTCTCGGAAAAGATGGCGTCATCATTCTTCATTTTCCCGTAGGCCTTTTCCAGAATGGTGACCCACATTCCGTTGTCCCCGGTGCCTGCATGAATCAGCAGTTCGGTATCGGTGGGCGCATTAATGGTCACCGATTTGGCGCCGGGAAAGGTGACCGTGAAGGTGCCGTTGCCGTTGTCCTTGATCATTTTTTTCAGGCCATCCGGGTCGGCCTGGGCTTTGGCCACCAGCGCCGCGATGAAGTAGCAGGTGCCGAACATGCCCTGCTTCACTTTCATGGGGTCCGGCTGGCCGTTAAAAACCTGACGACTGGTTCCGTCAAGCTGGGCTTTCTCCATGGAAAAAATTCCGCCCATGAAGTCGTTCAGCTTGGCACCCGCCTCGCCGGTCTTGAGCTTGGCCAGTTGGTCCTTGGAAAAACCGTTCTTGGTCGCTTTTTCTTGCTGCACGGCAATGTAGAGGGTCGCCACCGCGGCCGCATCCGCCCCTTTGAAGCCCGAGTCGTGCATGGCGGCCTTGAGTTCTGACATTTCGATTTTGCCGTCGTGGTCTTTGTCGAGCTTGTCAAAAATCCGATCCAGAATGGCGCAGAATTCTTTGGTGTCACCGCGCACCTGGTCGGCCGGAATGGCCGGCGTCGGCTCGGCCGAGCGCTTACCAAAAGCCGCGATCGCGTCGCCCACCTTGGGATCGCGCTTGACGTCAGCGCGCAGGTCGCCGGCCAGCTCTTGCTTGTAGTGCTGTGCCACCACCCGGGTCTGATTCGGGCTCAAACCTCCGATGCCGGGTTCACGCGGCGCTTGCGGTGACTGAGCCTGGACCGGGGTGGTCTCCTCCTCCCAGTCCTGCCCCGGGCTCCTTTCCCGCCACCAGGGACTGTCCAGTTTTACTTGAGCGTGGTTTGCGCCCGGCGCCAGCTTCTGATCGCGATGGATCGGGGCGCCCTGGGGGTCATGTCCAATGAGCTGTTGCCACTCAGCGCTGCCGTCCGGCCGGGCAATCACCCTTTGAGGAGCGGAACCGTCATACGCTAACAGCAACTCGTGACTGGGATTTCCCTCCCCGTCCAGCCGGAACTGCTCAACCTGCGTCGAGCCCATCTGGCTCTGAGTGCGGCGCACCGTCGTGCCTATCCGCTCCAGGCGCAGCTGATCGCCTACCTCCACCCGGAAGATATCACCCTCACAGGAACTGCGCCGCGTTTCCCCCTCGGCGGTGGTGCGAGTAGACTGCTGACTGTTCGAGGCCCGCGTCTCTTCCCGCCGCAGATCCCGCAGCAAGGTCCGATAGTCGCTGCGCAACTGGCGCGCGTCGCCGTTGTCGTTACGGTTGGGTGCGGTAGCCTGGAGCACCCCCTGCCAATCGGGCTGATCCGGGAAAAGTTGGGCCAGGTCGGCCTCGCTCAAGCCGTTCAGCTTGCCCACTTCCCCACTGCGTATGCGGCCGATGTCATTCAAGTTCTGATGGTAGAACTTCTGCAAACCGGCCACTTGAGTCGGACTTAACCCCTGGTTCGGCTCGAGCTGAGCCTCCTGCAGCCGGCGGGCCAGGCCCGTAGCCTGCAAACCCTGGGCCGCTCCCGAATCTCCTATGCGCATCGATCGCCTCCTGACAGTTCCTTTTGACTTTATCAGCTAGAACTGTCAATTTGTCAAGAACCGGGGACTTGTCCACCCCCTGGGCGAAGCGGCCGCCATGAAAAGAACGTGGACGAGCATAATCATTCTGGGATCGCTGTTGCTTCCCGCCGGGGCCCAGGAGCGACTGGTCGAGAAATACCTGGAAAGCGGACGCCTGGCCGAGGGCAGAGCGGCGGTGGAAACGGCCCTGCAACAGCAGCCGGGCAGCGACGAGTTGCGCTTTCAACTGGCTCTGGTGCAGTTCTTCGGCTCGGTCGAGAAATTCTCCCAGGGGATGTATCGCTACGGGCTGCACGAATCCATCTTTCAACGCAGCATTCCCTTCCTGCGCTTCCCGGTAGAGCTCAACCCCAATCCTGAGATGGCCTCCAACCAGGCGGTTCGGGCCGTGCTGAAAGAGTTTCTAACGGGTCTGGCCGAAACCTCAAAGACTCTGGCTCTACTACCCGACGACTCCAAGGTGCATCTTCCCCTGCGGTTCGGGCGGGTCCGCCTCGACCTGAACGGCGACGGCAAAATCGGCCCCAAAGAGCAACTCTGGCGCGTGATGGCCGAACTCACCTCGGCCACCACCGTCAATGAGGAGAACGCCGCCCGCTTCGGCGTTCATCTGGACGTGGCCGACGCGCGCTGGCTCGAGGGCTACTGTCATCTTCTCGAGGCCCTGGGCGAAGCCGTGCTGGCCTACGACACTTCCCAACTTTTCGCCCACTGCGGCAGCCTGTTTTTCAGCAAATCCGACTCTCCTTATAGCTTTTTGCAGCAGAAGGGTGACGAATGGGCAGAGATCTTTGATGCGGTCGCCTTCGTTCATCTGCTGAACTTTCCACTGCTGGAGGGCCCCCGACTGGAAATCGCCCGCCAACATCTGCTCACGGTGATTTCCTTGAGCCGCCGCAGCTGGAACTGCATTAGCGCCGAAACCGACGACCGCTTTGAGTGGATTCCCAACCCCAGACAGCGCGGAGTAGTGCCCGGAGTCCGCATCACTCCCGAGATGATCGCTTCCTGGCGCTCCTTCCTGGACGAATCGGAAGCGCTCCTGGAAGGCAAGCAACTCTTGCCATTCTGGCGAGAAGACCCGAATCGCCGCGGCGTCAATCTGCGCAAGGCCCTGTCAGAACCCCGCCCCTTCGATGCCGTCCTCTGGCTGCAAGGCACCGGCGCCGCCCCCTACCTGCAAGAAGGCCCGATCACGTCCACCGACTTTTGGAAACGCCTGGATCAAGCCTTCCGCGGCAACTTCCTCGGATTCGCGCTCTGGTTCAATTAACGACCATGGAACTGAATCATCTTTTATCCAACATGGCTTCCGAGGGCACAGTTGAGTCCTCCGGCGTATTCACCATGGATTTCGCCTATGCCGAACGCAAGCTCGACGACTATCGCCTGCCCGACCCGGCCCTTTTCATCCTCAACCTGGTAGCATCCGCCGTGCTTTCTGGATCTCACCAGTTCGTGGTCGAGACAGAACGCGGAGAAACCCGCGTTTTCTTCAACGGCGCCCTGCCCGATCCGGAGCGCCTTCCCGAGCTGTTCACCTTCATCCTCAAGCCCGCTCCCCATCCGGCCCTGCGCGAACTGGCGCTGGCTCTGCACGGCGCGCGCAGCCTGCCTGGCGACCCCAAAATCAGCCTGTGGGCGGGCACCAAAACGGGGGGCTGGCAGGCGCAGGTGAACGGCGCGCGGCTCGACGTCGAGCCTGCTCCGTCCGATCGGCTCGGCATCAAGGTCACGGTCCAGCATTCCTCCAGTTCACCCTGGGCGCGACTGCTCGCCCTGGGCCAGGCCAGCGCCAGCCAGAAAATTCTTGAGCAGCTCTTCCATTTTTGCCGATACGCACCGCTCGATCTGCGCGTCAACGGGCAGCCCAAGGGAAGCGCCATCCCCATGGGTCTGCATCAAACCGAAGGGCCCTTCGCCCGGCTTTTCGCTCGCGGCAGCCAGCAGTTGCGCATCAGCCGACCAGGCAGTCGCCGTCAAGACGTCTTTTTCGCTCCCGACCGCAGCTCGCCGGTGGCCAGCTCCATCCTGGTCGGTTTGGCCCTGCCCCATGTAGCCGAGCGCGAAGACCTGCTGTTCATTTGCCGAGGGGTGGCCTTCCGCCGTCCCGGAGCGCTGCTGGGGAATCCCCTGGCCTGCGCCGTGGTGAGCGCCGACCATCTCGAGAAGAACCTGTCCCAGACCGATCTGGTGGAAAATGAGGACTTCCGGCAACTGGTAGCGGCCGTGCGCCTGCAGGTCGAATCGCTGATGGAAGAGGTCTGCGTCAAGCCTCCCCTGTGGAGCGCCGAGCAGGCCAGGGCACTGCGCCAGCTCCTCCAGGAGCGCTATCCAGCCGACCAGCGGCCCCCGGCGGTCGACATGTTTTTTAGGGTCCAGGAGCTCAACCAGAACTTCGCCAGTCCCGAGCAAGCTCAGCAACAGGTCGATTATTACCTGGCCTTGAGCGCTGAGGAACGTTCTGGCGCCAGCAACTTTCGAGAACAAATGCAGGCCATACTGAAGACGCGCGTTCTGCAGACCGTCGACCACAAGCGCTGGAGCACGGCCCATCTCTTCCTGGAGCAGCTGGCACGGGTCGGCAAACCCGCGCGGATCGAATTTCGCATGCTGATTTGCTTTTTCGCCGAGGATCTCGAAACCGCGCTACGACTCGATCAGGCGGATGGTCAGGACCCCACCCTTACCCGACTGCTCCTTCGTTACATCTGGGGTTGGCGCGACCAGCCGCCCTCTCAGTCAGCGCTCAGCCGTTTTTTTGTAATGGAACGCGCCTTCCACCAGGGCGACGAGCGCCAGGCGGTGGAACTGGCTGGCCAACTGGCGCAGCTCACCTTCACCCCTTTCTTGGGCCTGTGGCTGGGCTGGTACGCCCTGCATCGCAAAGAGTATCGTGTGGCCGAAGAGCTCTGGTTCCATGTGCTGGCCAGAGTCAGTCCAGCTCTTTACAAACTCTGGTATCCCCGCATGTGGCGACACCTCTCCGGCAAGATTCCCCTGGCCGCGCAAATCCGCTGGCAAGCCCGCCAGGGCATTCGCCGCTACCTGACCCCCGGAAAAGAAGCAGACCGGCTCGAGCTCCACGAGGACCAGGGACTTTTCGAGTGGACCCAAACGGTCTGGCTGCTGCGGGCTGAGGAAAATCCAGAAGCTCATCCGGTTTTCCTGCGCTATCTGCTGCGCTACTTGCTGGTCCCCGAAAAATTCTCCATCGAACCCTTCAGCTCACCTCAACTAGCGGTCGCCCTGCCCACCAGCTAGGGCTCAATGCCCAACTCTAGCAACTTGGCCGCCAACCGCTCCGCTCGTTCTTCGGCCGCCCGCACAGCTTCCCGAGCCTGCGCCTCAGACTGTCGAGCCTGATCGGCCCGTTCGCCACCAGTAAGCAGCATATGCTTGCCGCTATCGAACCAGCGCAGCCAAACATCCTGAAACCCCTCGTATTCTCCCTTCCAAAGGCCCAAGCCCAGCCCCATTCCCGGGAGGGAGATGGGGTCAAGGTATTCTACGAAAGTGGCGCCGTGTTTCTCGTAGGCGCGCAGAGCACGTCGACTTAGCTTCAGCGCAGGGTCATAGATAATATAGTAAGCCACCCCGATAGCGGCGTAACGCTCTAACTTGGTGGTGTCTTCGCCGCCTTCCCGATTGGAGACGATCTCAATCACGATATCAGGCGCTTTGCCGCCATATTCCCAGACAAAGTACGAGAGTGTGCTCTTGTCGCTTGTGATCTGTTTGGGCTTGACCCCGAGAGTCACCATGACATCAGGCACGACCGGGGGTTCGTGGAGACCATAAAACAAGCCTACGTTGGCAAAGGCCGCGAACGTCCGCCTGTTACCGTCCTCATCCCGCCAAGAAGTATAAAGACTCTCCGTGAGTAAGCGCATCTGCCGCTCGGAAAAGATGTTGTCCACCGGCTCACCGTCATCGACTTGAATATGCGACAGGTCCAGTTCCGTGATGGGGCTTAAGTCGGCCATAGTAGCAGTTTTCTCTGCAGCGGCCGCCATGCCTTTGGTTTTTCGCATTGCAATACGATGCCTTTCCTTTTGTTGTCTGCAGCCAGCCTATCAAAGGGCGAGCCCCGTTTCGGGTTGCCGTTCCATGAGCGGAGTAAAAAATTGGAGCCAGTTTGCCCGGTCTTGGCTAAGGAATGGCAAAAGTCGGGCTCTGAAAAGAACCCTATTTTGGCAACATCCGGCGCTCCTTTCGACCAGCCAGCTACTGGAGCCACTCAAGCTGGCCTGGACTTGCGGCGGGGTGGAACTAAGTCTTCTCGAACCGCCAGGCCCGCTCCAGGTTAGCGGTCCATGTCTTTTCAGCCTTCACCACAAAGGCTGGGAGGCGCTGAAAGCACCTGCTCATCTACCAGCGAGCCTATCTTCGCCCCATTCCGGTCTACCTGGATTCGCTGCTGATCAACTGCGTCAGCTGCCGGCTCCCCTCCAGCCTCCGTGAGGCGTTGCGCGTAGTGTCCAACCCGGCCGGCTTTCTGGCTCCCTCGCTGACTCACTTTCAGGCGACTTCGGTGCGTCTGGGCGACCAACACGCGCCCGGCTGGAATTGCTTCGGCCAGGGAACTTCAGTCAAGCGCCTGCTGATCGTGGACGGCGTGCTGAATCCGCATCTGCGCAACGAATGGAAGCGCGGCCGACCGCGCATTTGAATCTGTCGGTCCGGTAACAACCCGGCCAACTTCCGTTCAAACTTTCTCGATACGGTCTAACCATGATCACTCCAACTCAACCCATCGGGGGGAGAGAATGGAAGCCGGCTCTGGCCGCGCCTCGCCCACAACAGCCCATGGACGACTATGTTCCCAATGGGCCGCCACCGCCGGACCCTCCTCCCAAGCCTGGCCACCATTGGCTGGGCGGGCACCTCAGTCTGGAAAGCGTGGAGCACTGGCTGCACGCCAAGAGCGAGGTCGTGGGACTGAAAGCCGACGCTGTCGATACGGCCATCGGCCACGTGGCCCACACGGGAATGTCGACCGCTTCCACCATCGCCGCCTCGACACTGGGCGCCGCTTCCGGCGCTCTCGGGTTGGTGCTGCTGAATGTGGGCGCCCGCGACGTCAAGCAAGGAATTGAACATCGCGATTGGGCTCATACCGCGGAAGGCGTGGGATCTCTGATCGTGGGCACGCGCAGCCTGGCAGCGGGAGCGGTCACCGTCGGCCATCTTTTGCCTCACAGTCAGTTCCTCACCGAAACAGCCAGTCTGGCCGGGGAACTGGTGGGTCCATTGGGTCTGGTGCACGGAGCCATCGACGCCGGTTTGGGCGTCAATCAAGTCATTCAGGGCATTCGCGGCGACGACAACAGTCTGATTACCAAAGGTACGCTGGGAATCGGAATGGGCGCCTCACTGATGGCGGCCGCCGCCGGAGGCGGCATCCCCGCTCTGGCCTCGGCAGGCCTCTTTCTGGCCGGCAAAGTCTGGCTGGATGTGAAAACCGCACAAACCTAATTTCCGTCAGCAAAGCTGTCCATCAAGTGGTTGGCCTCATAATGGCCCTTGACGTTAACCCGGTGGTAGCGGTTTCCAAAGGCGCCTTTCAACTGGGCATCATTGTTGGTGTTGTTGGTGCCGTGCACATAATTCAAGGACCTGAGGTTGCGCCCGTTGGCCGTCTTGGACCAGTCGGAAATGGCGCCCTGCGAGCCATAAAGGCTGTCTAGCAGCTCCAGCCGGTCGGCCTGCAGCCCCTTGCCCCCCGGCACGTTCTGGATGGACCTGCGCAAAGCCTCGCCCCCGGCCGAATGCGCCGACACGACCCGATACCCAGGATTGGTCACACCCGCGTCACTGAGGGCCTGGTTGGTCGTATCAGCCTGGCTTTTCACGTTGGGCCAGCTGGTCCGGTAATTTCCGTCCTGCGCATTCGCAGTTTCAGGCAAGACCACCACCGTCTGAGGAACCTTTTTCTGCAACGCCTCAGTCCGCTCGGTCGTCTGGGCGGGATGACCCTTAGGATCGGCCACCGTCGAGTTAAACCCGTGGTAGTGCGTATGCACCCGTGTTTCCTTCTTCGGGTCAAAGCCGGGCGGCAGCACCGTCAACACCGGCTGCCCCCCATTGCCCTGGTTGCGATTAGCGATAATCTCACTGCCGTTTTTGATCAAGCCGGCATAATTCTTCTGGGCTCGCTGAATAGTCGCCGCCAAAGCCTTGTCCTTCGGGTCCTTCGAATTCTTGAGCCCCTCGAGATGCTCTTTGCTAATGCTTCCGGCACTATAACTGCCCGGCGGAAGCTTACGTGGCTGGCGACCCGCCCAGGACGGAAAGTTTGGCACCGCCTTCCCACTGGCCGTGCCACTATCCTGAGATAACTTGACCTTGTCCGGGTTGACAGGCGGCCGGGCCTCGGCCTGTCGCGAAGGCGGAGCAGCGGCCACCCGAGGCCGTGCGGAGGTCCGGATCATTCTGTCACTGGCTGCAATCGTCGCCATACCATCTCCTGAACTGAGGATAA
>JALHOV010000127.1:12529-16574 GCA_022842865.1 Vulcanimicrobiota bacterium
AGGATAACTCCATCCTGCCAGACCCCCTCACCGAGTCCAACCAATCACCGATTGCCAAACCGTGAACATTGTAAAAGTTTACCCTCAGCCCCGGGGAACCAAAGACGCCGGTCTGCCAACCAAACCATACGGCATCATCGAGCGCCAATTTGACCCCAAAGCTCAAACGGAAGGGGGTTACGATCTTGTAGCGGGGAGGCTACATGTGTGACTGCATCGAACTGACAATGCCCATAATGGGCATAAAAACTCCGATGACAAAGGCAAAAACCACTCCTCCGACGACCACCATCATGACCGGTTCGACCAGGGACGAGAAGGTCTTGATGGAGCTGTCCAGTTGGCTTTCGAAGTAGCGCGCCATGCGCGGCAGCATCCGATCCAGTTGGCCTGACTGTTCGCCGATGGCGATCATTTGAATAAACATGGCGGGGAACACTTTGTTTTGTTTTTCGAAGGCCTGGCTCAATTTGCAGCCGGTGGACACTTCTCGGGAAATTTGTTGTAGGGCTTGAGACATGACTTTATTTCCGGCAACATCGGCAGCCTTATCGCAAGCTCCCAGAAATCCCGAACCGGCATCCATCATAGTGCCGAAGGTGGCAGCAATTCGCGAGACGCTGCCTAGCATCACAAAACGCCCTAATACGGGCATACGCAAGAGCAAATGGTCGAGGAAGTAGCCGCCTTTTTCCGTTTTGGCGAGGGACACTACCCCAGCGTAGATGACACAAAGCAACACAATCACTGTGGTTTCCCCTACGATATTGTGAGACAGATTGCTGAGTTGCATCAGGAATATGGTGACAGGGTATTTGTGAAGGTCCAGTTTGGCGTTTCGCCACATGGGCTCAAAGGTGGGCAGCAAATAGGCAACCATCAGATAGGCGAGGAGCAGGCTGAATGCCAGGATAAACAGGGGATAGGTCAAGGCGGAGCGGACTTTGGATCGAGTTTCCATATCTCGTTCCAGGTAGTTGGCCAGCGAGTTCACCATTTTATTCAGCGAACCGGTGCTCTCTCCCACCCGGAAAAGGGCTACGTAAAGGGGAGAAAAGGCGCTTGGATGGCGGGCCAGGGAATCGCTCAACCCCACCCCTTGCTGGATATCCTGGCAGACTTGCTGCAGCACCTCGGTCAAGCGAGGGTTGGCGGAAAACTTGATCAGCGATTGCAGAGCTTCCACCAAGGGGATGCCGGCATCTAACAGCTCGGAAAGCTGGCGCGTGAAGAAGGCGATCGAACTTTGCGAGATTCCCCCCCAAGGAAGCCTCCACAGCGGTTCCTTGGCGACGGCCGGGTCGGTCTGCGATTTCAAATCCAAAAGGGTGATGCCTCGGGAGACCAGGCGCACGATGATCTCCTCTCGGTCGCCCTCTTCCTGGCCTTCGGTGAGGACTCCGCTGGAGTCAATGCCGCGATAGGTAAAAGTCATGGAATTCCTTTCAGTGTCGGGGGGTGACCCGGATGGGCAAGGTAATGAGGCTATAGCGGCCGCTGGAAGCGTTGCGTTCGGCCATGGTCAGGCGAACCTCCAGCATTCCTGTTGACCCCTTGCTCCAACCCTCTCTGGTTGAGTCGCTTTCCTGATTCGGGTTGCGGTGGTCCACGGAATCTTGACGGACAAAATTGACAAGAAATCCGCCGCGAGGCGAGTCCGCGCTGGCAACTGGGGCGAAGATGCCGGGGCTGGATTGTCCGATTTTGTATCCGGGCGCCAAAATTTGGTTAAAGATGACCGTCGGCTGCGCAGGCATGGTGGGCTGGGAGAGCAGGGGAATGGGCATTCCGCCGTGCCAGACAGGGTGGTGGCCGGGAAACTCCTCGGGTTTGGTAAAGCGCACCAGGTTGCTGATTCCGTCACCATCTGCATCGGGCAGCAGGCGATAACAGACCCTTTGGTTCCAGCCGGGTACTCCAGCGGGAGTAATCAGCAATTGGCCCTCAGCGTCCCGGGCAGCAGCCATGTTGAGCCAGGCTCGATTGTCATTGGGCGTTGGATTGGCTTCCACTCGGATGGACTGCAGACTGGTGTCGGCCAGGTCCTGACGCAGCGTCTGAAAACCGAGTGCCGAGTCCTGTCCCAACACGAAGGCCGAAGAGGCGGAATAACCGGTTTTGCGCACTTTCACAAAGACGGTCAGGGCGATGAGAAAGACCAGCAGGCCGAGCACCATAGCCACCAGGAATTCCACCAGGGTCATGGCCCGCTTAGCGCCCACCGGGTCGCTTCCAAACCGTCAGATAGGACGTTTTTGTTTTGTTCGCGCCTGCCGACGAGAGACCGGTACCCTCGGTCCAGCTCAAGGAAATCTTCAGAACGTCATACTCCGCCTGCTTCCGTCCGAAGAAGGCGCCGGTTCCCCCATGCTCTTTGGCTACTTCCACCTGGCGGGTAAAGCGAGTTGCAACCTGACGTCCCTCCAGCACGACCACGATGTCCACGTTGTTCGGGTTTCCTGCGCCGTCCTTCCACCAATGATTTGGGTCCCCAAAGTGACTGCCCTGAATTTCCTCATAGGTGTTCATAACCGCCTCGTCGGCCAGAATCTCCGAGCGGGTGCGAGTACCCTCCCGCAGGCTGGTTGAAGCCACGCTCAAAAAGACCAGCAGGCAGAAGGCCACCAGCGACACCGAAATCACGATCTCAAGCAAGGAGAAGGCTGCCCGGTTCATCGCAGATACCCTGAGGCGGTCACGCGCGCCCGAGGGAAAGAAAGATCGATGGCAGTGTTTCGGCCGGGGTTGGGAACGGTCAACTTGAAGGCGTCCCACGGGGATTTGAGCGGTTCATACAAACTGACCTGGGTGAAATAGGGGTAGAACAGCACGTCACCGGAGCTTCTGACCTTTCCGTGGCGACTGATCAGGCTACCAACAATTTTTTGCGCGTAGATGCTCAGGTTGCCTTCGGCATAGATCAATCCTAGCGCAGTCAGGGCGGAGTCTTTATCGCCTAATTTACCAATTTGCATGTCCTTGCCTGAGTAGACAAAGACGCCGGGAACCTCGTGCAACAAAGCAGTGGCGTTCAGCCTGCCGCCTCCTTCGCTGAAAATCAGGTTTTTGATCTTCACGATCGTTCTCATAGCAGCTTCTTTGGCCTGCAGTTTCACTTTTCCCTGGACCAACTTCTTGAGTGCTTCTTTGAGCTTCTTCTTTAGCTCCTGGCCGTACTTTTGTTTGCCCGTCAGCTCAATCTCGCCGGGGATCGACCAGGGCACGCTATCCTTGATGATTTGAGTGACGACTTCGGCCACAAAACCTTTGACGACCGATTTGAGGATGTCGGGAATGACCTCCACGATCACCTTTTTGAAGGTATCGGCGACCGTGTCCAGGACAATTTTACCGTAGTCAATGTTGCGGAAAGCCTCATCCAGTCCTTTGGGAGGGACTTTCAAGAAGGCAGGAACGGCTCCACGTCCTAAAAGCCACCAGGAGCATTGAGTGTAGAAGTTCTCGCCTAGAGTGAAGTTGAGTTCGTAGGCATAAACAATCGAAATCCACTCGAAGATGACCCGATCTTTATTGTCAATGGGCAGAGGGATGGGCCAGGGAACTTCGGCCAGTCCAAATTCGGCCAGGAAATCCAGGAAAAGAAAGGTGGTGGCATACTTGGCAAAGTAGCTCTCGCGCTCGTTGAAAGGGCCCAGCACCTTACACAAATTGGATGCGACGCCGCCCAGCAAAGGGTTGAGAAAATCCTCATAAAAGCCGCGCAGGGTGCTGCTGCCCCCAACACAGAAATGGTCGATCAGGTCTTGCATGGTGACACCCGAATAGATGCCGTGAGCAAGCTCCACGTTGCCTTTGCAGAGGATGCCAGTGCTGATGGGTCGGTTGCCACCAATCTTAGAACAAACGACCACGGATCCCGTCTCGGGGCAGCCGCCGGAGACCTTCAGGTTTCCCGATACGGCCAGCGTGGCCCCTTCTTCCAGGAAAATCCGGCCCCAAGGGAAGAAGAAGTTGACCGTGCCGTCCGATTCCTTGACTGGCACCTCACCCGGTTCTAAGACGTCGCCCTCGGGATCGACTACGT
>JALHOV010000128.1 GCA_022842865.1 Vulcanimicrobiota bacterium
GCAGTCTGGGGGAAAAGCCCTTCGGCTTTAACTTCATCCACAGCCCCTCTGAGCCGGATCTGGAAGCGGCCATCGCCGACCTCTATATCAAGAGAGGCATCCGTCGCATTGAGGCGGCCGCTTTCTTGGGACTGACTTTGCCGCTGGTGAAGTACCGTCTGGCCGGCATTCATCGTGGCCAGGATGGCTCCATTATCACCCCCAATCAGGTCTTCGCCAAGATTTCGCGTGTCGAAGTGGCCACCAAGTTTCTTACCCCCGCTCCCGAAAAGATGCTGGCTCAACTGGTCGAGCAGGGTTTCCTCACTCCCGAGCAGGCCGAACTGGCCGGACAAATTCCGGTCGCCGAGGACATCACCGCCGAGGCCGACTCGGGTGGGCACACGGATAATCGGCCGGCTGTCTGCTTGATTCCTACAATGATCGCCTTGCGCGACCAGTTGCAAGCCAAGTTCAAGTACGCACGCAAGCCGCGAGTGGGGGCTGCCGGCGGGTTCGCCACACCTTATTCTGTGTGCGCCGCCTTCGCCATGGGCGCGGGCTTCGTGGTCACGGGTTCGGTCAATCAGAGCTGCGTGGAGTCGGGCAGTTCCGATATCGTGCGGGGAATGCTGGCTCAGGCCCGTCAAGCGGACGTGGCCATGGCCCCGGCGGCTGATATGTTCGAAATGGGTGTGAACGTCCAGGTTCTCAAGTGGGGAACGATGTTTCCCGTGCGCGCCAAGAAACTTTATGAGCTCTACCGCCGTTATGACAGTCTGGAGTCCATTCCTCAAGCCGATCGGCAGATGCTCGAGAAAGATTACCTGCGCACCAGCCTCGAGCAAGAGTGGGATAATACGCGCACTTTTTTTGCCCAACGCGACCCACGCCAGAATGAGCGCGCTGACAAAGATCCGAAACACAAAATGGCCCTGGTGTTCCGCTCCTACCTGGGACGGGCCTCACGCTGGGCCAACTCTGGCCTGGAAGACCGCAAGGTCGACTTCCAGATTTGGTGCGGACCGGCCATGGGCGCCTTCAACGAATGGGCCAAGGGCTCGGAACTCGAAAAGGCCGAGAATCGGCGCGCCGCTCTGGTCGCCCACAACTTGATGCTGGGGGCAGCCGTGCTCACGCGTGCCAACTACCTGCGCCAACAGGGCGCCGACCTGCCGGAAGAAGCCACCACTTTTCAACCGATGACCAAAGACCAAATCAGTGCCTACTTGGGAGCATAAGGGAAACAGATGAGTAAGAAAAACCACACCGCCGACGCCATCGCCATTGTGGGTATGGCGGCGATGTATCCGAAATCACCGGACCTGAAGGGCTTTTGGCACCTGATTCGGGCCGGGGTCGACGGCATCACCGAGATTCCCAGTACGCACTGGCGGCCCGAAGATTACTTCAACGCCAATCAGAAGGCGCCGGATATGACCTATTGTCAGCGCGGCGGCTTTCTGCCCGCCCATCGGTTCGACCCCACCGAGTTTTCGCTGCCGCCCACCGTGCTGGAAGCCACCGATACCAGTCAGCTTCTCGGCCTGGTAGTGGCCAAAGCTGCGATGGAAGACGCAGGCTATGGTCCCGACAAGGAATTCAAGCGCGACACCACCAGCGTCATCCTGGGCGTGACCGGGACCCTGGAACTGGTGGTGCCCCTGGGCGCGCGCCTGGGACACCCCATCTGGCGCAAGGCTCTGGTGGAATCTGGTCTGGCTCCCGAGCTGGTGGAAGAAGTCATGGGCCGCATCGCCGACGGCTACGTGCCCTGGCAGGAAAACTCGTTTCCGGGACTGCTCGGCAACGTGGTGGCCGGCCGCATCGCCAATCGCCTCGACCTGCACGGAACGAACTGTGTGGTGGACGCCGCCTGTGCCAGCTCGCTGTCGGCCGCTCATCTGGCCATCATGGAGTTGATGACCGGCAAAGCCGACATGGTGATCACCGGCGGCGCTGATACTTTCAACGACATCTTCATGTATATGTGCTTTTCCAAGACGCCGGCGCTCTCGGCCAGCGGCAAGATCCGTCCTTTTGCGGAGGCTTCGGATGGCACACTGATCGGCGAAGGACTGGGCATGTGCGTGCTCAAGCGTCTCTCGGACGCCAAAGCCGACGGCGATCGCATCTACGCCGTGGTCAAAGGCGTGGGCACGGCCTCGGACGGCAACTCCGGCGCCGTCTACGCTCCCGACTCCAAGGGCCAGGCGCGCGCTCTGCGCGACGCCTATGAAAGAGCCGGCGTTTCTCCGAACCAGATTCGTCTGGTGGAAGCTCACGGCACCGGCACCAAGGTCGGCGACGTGGTCGAGTTCGAAGGCTTGCGCAGCGTTTACGCGCCCGCCAGCGGTGACCGAAAAGGCTACGTAGCTCTGGGCACGGTCAAGTCGCAGGTGGGTCACACCAAAGCGGCGGCTGGTTCGGCCAGTCTGATCAAGGCGGCTCTGGCTCTGTATTACAAGGTTTACCCGCCCACTCTGGGGGTGGAGAAGCCCAATCCCAAGATCCATCTGGAGGACAGCCCGTTTTACATCAATAACGAAGCCCGTCCCTGGGTGAGCGAGCCGGGCCAGCCCCGTCGCGCCGCTCTGTCCAGCTTCGGCTTCGGTGGTTCTAACTTTCACATGGTGCTCGAAGAAGCTCAGGCCGAGCGGCCCGAGGTGGCTTGGGACGGCAGTGTGCGCATTTGGGCCGAGTCCAGCACCACCCCGGCCCTGCTGGCTCAGTCCCTGAAGAGTTCGGCCGCCTCGTTAAGCGACGAACTCAACGTACAGGCTCGCCTGGCTCATCAGCGCAGCTCCGAGTTCGATTTCAAAGCGGGCGCCCGCTGCGTGATGGTGTGGAATACCGAGAAATCGTTAAAAGAGCTGTTGTTGCAGGCTGCTCAAGTAGTCCATGACGGCAAGGCCAGCGACGGTCCGGAAATTTTCTACGCTCCCGGCGCCGAGGCCGGCAAAGTCGTGTTCATGTTCCCCGGTCAAGGTTCGCAGTATGTCAACATGGGCCGCGAACTGGCCTGCATCTTCCCCGAGGTGCTTGAGTCCATCGAGCGCAGCGACGCGCATTCGCCTCAGGGCGAACCGCTCAGCGCCAAGATGTATCCGCCGCCCACCTTCAACGACGATCTCAAAAAGACGCGCGAAGAAGCGCTGACGGCCACCAATGCCGCTCAGCCCGCTCTGGGCGCGCTCAACCGCGGCATCTATGAGATTCTCTCCCAGCGCTTCGGTTTGACCCCTGACTTCACGTGTGGTCATAGCTATGGCGAGCTGTGCGCTCTTTACGCGGCCGGCGTCTATGACGCGGACGCACTGTGCAAGGTCTCGTTCCTGCGTGGTGAGTTGATGGCCAAGGGCGACGGCGGACGCGGCGGCATGGCCGCCGTCACCGCTCCTTTGGAAAAAGTGGAAGCGTTGCTGCCCGAGCTCAAAGAGGTGGTCATCGCCAACCGCAACAGTCCCGGCCAGTGCGTGATCTCCGGCACCAAAGAAGCCGTCAAAGAAGCGACCGCCAAGCTCAAAGAGCACGGCATGCGAGCCATTCCACTGCAGGTAGGAGCGGCCTTCCACAGCCCGCTGGTGGCCAGCGCCGAAGCTCCTTTTCGCAAGGGACTGGACGAGGTCAAGTTCGCCAAAGCCGGTTTGCCGGTGCTGGCCAACAAAACCGCTCAGGACTACCCGAGCGACGGCAAAAAAATGAAGGACCTGTTGGCCAATCAGCTGGTTTCGCAGGTCAACTGGGTGTCTCAGGTGGAGGAACTCTATCAGCGCGGCGCCCGCACCTTTGTCGAAGTCGGCCCCAAGAACGTGCTCAGCAAACTGGTGGGCGCCATCCTCAAGGGCAAAGACTTCAAGGCGGTGCCGCTGGACGCATCCACCGGTAAGACCGGCCTGACCGATCTGGCCCAGGGCCTGGCTCAGCTGGCCGCCCTTGGTCTGCCGGTCCACCTGGGCCAGTGGGAAACCGCTCCGGCCGAGGGTCGCAAGCGCAAGATGACGGTGGAACTGACGGGCGCCAACTATCGCTCGCCTCAGGTCAGCAAAACCTCGTCCGTACGCGCTCCGGGCAGCGTTAATGTGCTCCCGCCGGCCGGCGCCCAGCCGGCGGTCCGCCAGGCCAGTGCCCCCGCTCCGGTCGCCGTAGCTCCCAAGCCCGCGGCCCCGGTTTCGGCTCCTGCTCCGGTGGCCGCTGCTCCTCGACCCGTCGCGCCGGCCGTGCAGCAGGCGCCCGTTTCCTCGGAGGCGGTGCACCAGGTGCAGTCCAGCATGTTGGCCATCCAGGCCCTGCAACAGCAGGCCGCCCAGGCTCACCATCGCTTCCTGGAGACCCAGGAAACCACGATGAAGACCTTCCAAACGCTGGTGCAGAACCAGCAGGCGTTGATGATGCGCCTGCAGGGCGGACAGGCGCCGGCTGCGGTCCACGTTCCCGCTCCGGTAGCGGCTCCCGCTCCTCGTCCAGTCGCCCCCGCGGCACCGGCTGCGGTTGCTCCTCCGGCCCCGGCGCCGGTGGCAGCCAAACCGGCAGCCGCTACCGCTGCGAAGGCCTCCCCGGCTCCCGTGGCTCCCGCTCCGGCGGCCGCCAAGCCTCAACCGGCGGTGGGTAACGCTGTCATGGCCGTCGTTGCCGACAAGACCGGCTATCCCGTCGAGATGCTCAATCTGGACATGGATCTGGAAGCCGATCTCGGCATCGACTCCATCAAGCGCGTGGAAATCCTGGCCGCGGTGCAAGAGAAAATGCCCCAACTGGCGGCCGTTCCCTCGGATCAGATGGGCTCCTTGCGCACCCTGCGCGAGGTCGTCAACGCCTTTGGCGTGAGCGATGCCCCTGCTCCTACCGCGGCGGCGCCGTCTTCGGGTGTATCGAACGCCTTGTTGGAAGTGGTGGCCGACAAAACCGGCTATCCGGTGGAGATGCTCAACCTGGAGATGGATCTCGAAGCCGACCTGGGCATTGACTCCATCAAGCGCGTGGAAATTCTGGCCGCCATTGAAGAGAAGGTGCCCGGACTGCCCAAGGTCGCTTCCGATCAGATGGGTTCCTTGCGCACGCTGGGTCAGATCGTCAGCGCTTTTGGCGCGGTCGCCGCCGCCCCCGTGGCAGCCACCGCTCCCAACCCGGGCGTGTCCAAGGCTCTGCTCGAAGTGGTCGCCGAAAAGACCGGTTACCCGGTGGAAATGCTCAACCTGGAGATGGATCTCGAAGCCGACCTGGGCATTGACTCCATCAAGCGCGTAGAAATCCTGGCCGCCATCGAAGAGAAGGTGCCGGGCTTGCCCAAGGTCGCTTCCGATCAGATGGGTTCCTTGCGCACGCTGGGTCAGATCGTCAGCGCCTTTGGTGCGGTGGCCTCGGCTCCCGTCGCGCTGGCGACGCCCACTCCGGGCGTATCCAAGGCTCTGCTCGAAGTGGTGGCCGAGAAAACCGGCTATCCGGTGGAAATGCTCAATCTGGAGATGGATCTCGAAGCCGACCTGGGCATCGACTCCATCAAGCGGGTCGAGATTCTGGCCGCCATTGAAGAAAGGGTGCCGGGTTTGCCCAAGGTGGCCTCGGACCAGATGGGGTCCTTGCGGACGCTGGGTCAGATCGTGAGCGCTTTTGGCGCGACGGCCGCCCCCGCGCCCGTCGCCTCTGCTCCGGCCTCAGGTGGCAACGTTTCTCAGGCCCTGATGCAGGTCGTGGCCGAAAAAACCGGTTACCCGGTGGAGATGCTCAACCTGGAGATGGACCTGGAAGCCGACCTGGGCATCGACTCCATCAAGCGGGTCGAGATTCTGGCCGCTATCGAAGAGAAGGTGCCGGGACTGCCTAAGGTGGCCTCGGATCAAATGGGTTCCTTGCGGACTCTGGGTCAGATCGTGGGCGCCTTTGGTGCCACCGCCGTTCCCGCTGCACCCGTTGCCGCCCCTCAAAACAACAGCAATATTCTGGCTATCGTGGCCGAGAAAACCGGCTATCCGGTGGACATGCTCAACCTGGACATGGATTTGGAGTCGGACCTGGGCGTCGACAGCATCAAGCGCGTCGAGATTCTGGCCTCGATTCCGGAAGCCAGCAACATTCCGGCTGATCAGGTCGGGAGCATGCGCACTCTGCGTCAGATCGTGGACGCGCTGGGTGGTCCCGTCCCCCAGGCCGCGCCTCCAGCTTCGGCTCCAGCCACTGGTTCCTTGAACACCGCCAGCTTGCTGGCCATCGTGGCCGAGAAAACCGGCTATCCGGTGGAGATGCTCAATCTGGACATGGATCTGGAAGCGGATCTGGGCGTGGACAGCATCAAGCGCGTGGAAATCCTGGCGGCTGTGCCCGAGGCCAGCGCGCTGCCGGCCGACCGCGTGGGCAGCCTGCGCACCCTGCGTCAGATCGTGGAAGCCATCGTTGGGCAGGCCAGCGCTCCCGCCCCCGTGTCAGCCCCGGCTCCTGTAGCTAGCGCCAGCAAATTGGAGCGCCGTATCCTGTTGGCTACCGCTCAGCCGCCGCTCAACAACGGCAAGCCGTTTCCTCTGGGCAAGGGCGCCAAAGTGATGGTCTTCTCTAGCGGCAGCCGCCTGGCCGCCGCCCTGGAAAAGGAACTCAAAGAACTGGGACTCAACCTGGTCAAGGAGCCGACCGCGGATCTGGCCGGTCTCTTCCTGGTCGAGAGCCCCTTGCGCGAAAGCTTTCAGACGGTGCGTAGCGCCGCGGCCGCCTTGCGCGCCCAGAAGGGACTGCTGGTGAGCGTCGCTCGCATGGACGGACGCTTCGGTTTGACCCGTAACTTCCCATCACCTGATAGCGGTGCCCTGACCGGCCTGCCCAAAACGGCCGCTCACGAATGGCCGGAAGTGACCTGCCGAGCCTTCGACGTGGACAACGCCTTTCGCGACGACAAGACCGTGGCCAAGAAACTGATCCAGGAAATCTCTCACGGCGGTCCGCTGGAGCTGGGCCTGACGGCTGGACAGCGTTTTGCTCTGGAGACGCCTTTGGAAGAAGTGACCGTGACCAGGCCCATCTTCAAGAAGGGCGACGTGGTGCTGATCACGGGCGGCGCTCGCGGCGTCACCGCGGCCACCGCTATCGCCCTGGCCAAATCGTGTCAGCCCACCCTGGTGCTGCTGGGACGCTCGCCGCTGCCGGCGGAAGAACCGGCCTGGGCGCGCGGGCTGGCTCAGGACGGCGCCCTCAAAAAGGCCATCCTGCAGCACGAGTTCAGCGGCAAAGCCTCGCCCAAGGACATTGAAGCTCGCTTCAAGGCCCTGCAGGCCCAGCGCGAAGTGCACGGAACGCTCGAAGCCATCCGTCAGGCCGGTTCCAAAGTGGAATACCGCTCGGTGGACGTGCGCGACCAGCAGGCCGTCTCCAACATGATCCACGAGATCAGCTCCAGTGTTGGTCCCATTCAGGGTATCGTGCACGGAGCCGGGGTTCTGGCCGACAAAAAAATCGAAGAGAAGACCGACGAGATGTTTGACTCGGTCTTCTCCACCAAGATCACCGGCCTCAAGCATCTGCTGCAGCCGCTCAAGGACGCCAAACTGAAGGCCATCGTGCTTTTTTCCTCGGTGACGGCACGATTTGGCCGCCCTGGCCAGGTGGACTACTGCATGGCCAACGACCTGCTCAACAAGACCGCTCAACTGGAGGCTCAGCGCCGTCCCGATTGCCGGGTAGTCTCGCTGAACTGGGGCCCGTGGGGCGGCGGTATGGTCACTGAAGGCCTCAAGAAGGAGTTCCAGCGCCTGGGCGTGGGTCTCATTGAACTGGAAGCCGGTGCTGACGCCATGGTGCGCGAACTCTCGGCGGCTCCCGGCGGGGCCGTGGAGATTCTCTACGGCGACGGCTTCCCGGCGCCGCCCGGTAGCGACAAGCCCTCGGGCGGGTTGCTGCAAGTGGTGGCCTCGGTGGAAGAATTCCCCTGTTTGGAATCGCATCAAGTGGGCGGACGCCCGGTGGTCCCGGTGGCCCTGCAGATCGAGTGGTTCGCTCAGGCGGCCACCGCCGCTCAAGTGGGCCAGCGCTTTCGCGGTCTGCGCCAGTTGCAAATCCTGCGCCCCATCTCGCTGGAAAACGGGGACGTGAATCTGCACGTGGTGCAAAACGGGGAAATGTTCGAGCTGCGCAACACCCAGAACGGTCAGGTGCACAGTCGCGCGCTGGTCGACCTGGGCAGCGAACTGCCGGAAGCCCCCTCGCTGGCCAGCGTCAACGGACTGGCCCAGCAGACCTATCCGCACAGCAATCCGGCCATTTATGAAACCCAGTTGTTCCACGGACCCCACTTCCACGCCGTCAAAAGCGTGCGCGGCTGGTCGTCCCACGGCATCGTGGCCCAGGTGGGCACTTTGCCCAAGGTCAGCGACTGGATCAAACAGCCGCTGCGCTCCGATTGGCTGGCCGATCCGCTGGCGGTGGACGCTGCCCTGCAGCTGGGCATCCTCTGGGGCATCGAGGCCCTGGGCAAACCTTCGCTGCCGATGGTGGTGGGCGGGTATCAGCAATTTCAGCGCAAGTTCCCGCGCGGGGGCGTGGAAGCGCGTCTCTGGGTGGAGAAATCCAGTCCCAGCAAGATCGTGGCTTCGGTCGATTTTGTGGATAACCAGGGCGCGCTGGTGGCTCGCCTCAGCGATGTCGAATGGACGGCCGACGCCAGTCTGAAACAAGCCTTTATGAAAGAAGCGGCATCCAGTCCGCGTTAAAAACTAAATGCAAAGAGAACCCATTGCGGTTGTGGGCCTGGGGGCAATGCTCCCGGGCGCCTTTTCCTTAGAGCAATTCTGGGCCAACCTGATTCAGAAGGTCGACGTCAGCCGGGAAGCCCCGGCCGGACGATGGGTTCTGCCTCCTGACCTGGCCTATGATCCGCGTGGAAGCAGCGACCACGTCATATCCAAGCGCGGCTTTTATCTTGACCCCTTCGAACTGGACCCGGCCGGACTTCTGCTCGACAAGGAGTGGCTAAAAGACCTGGATCCGCTCTACAAGGTGGCTCTCCAGGCCAGCCGCGAGGCTTTTCTAGATGGGCGTCATCAGGCCTTAGACCGTTCCCGCGTGGGCGTCATTCTGGCTGCCATTGCCTTGCCAACCGACGGCTCCTCGGCGCTGACCTGGAACCGCTACCAGGAGCGACTGGCCGCCAAAGTGGGCGGACAACCCGAAAAAACTCGACGCCAGACCAGCCGCTGGAACCGTCAGGTGACCGGACTTCCGGCTTCCATCGTGGCTCGCGCCCTGGGCCTGGGGGGCGGCAGCTATACTCTGGACGCCGCCTGCGCCTCCAGCCTGTACTCGATCAAGCTGGCCTGCGACGAACTGCAGGCGGGCCGCACCGATGCCGTGTTGGCCGGTGGCGTCAGTCGTCCCGACAGTCTTTACACGCAGATGGGATTTACCGCCCTGGGCGCGCTCTCTCCTTCGGGCCGGTGCGCACCTTTTGACGCAGGCGGCGACGGTCTGGTGGTGGGTGAGGGAGCCGGCGTGCTGTTGCTCAAGCGCCTGGTGGACGCCGAAGCCCAGGGGGACAAAATATACGGTGTCATCCGTGGCATTGGGTTGTCCAATGATATTGGCGGCAGTTTGCTAGCGCCCGACACTGAAGGCCAGTTGCGGGCCATGCACCAGTCCTATGAGCAGGCCGGCTGGAAGCCCAGCGATGTGCAACTGATCGAATGTCACGGCACCGGTACGCCCATGGGCGACCGCATCGAGGTCAAGAGTCTCATCGGCCTGTGGAAGGACATCCCTTTCCAGCCGGGCCAGTGCGCCATCGGCAGCGTGAAATCCACCATCGGCCATCTGCTCACAGGTGCGGGCGGGGCCGGTATGATCAAGGTTCTACTGGGAATGCAGCACGGCGTTCTGCCCCCCACCCTGAACTGCGACAACCCCAATCCACAGCTGCAAATTTACGGTAGCCCCTTCCGCATTCAGCAGCAACCCGAGCCCTGGCAGGCGGAGCACAAGCGGGCCGCCGTCAGCGCCTTTGGTTTTGGCGGAGTCAACGCCCACGTGCTGGTTGAGGAATACCAGCCCCAGCGCAAGGTTCACCACGTTCCTGCCTTCGTGCCTTTACCGGTCGCCATCGTCGGCATTGCCGCCGAAGTGGGCAGCGCCTCGGACCTCAAGAGCTGGCTCGACACCGTCTTCGCCGGTCATTCGCTGTTGCTGGAGGCGCCACCCGGACGCTGGAACGGCGAGCAGCCTCCACCCGGCGCCTTCCTTCACCAGTTCGACCTGGAAATCGGCGCTTTTAAGATTCCCCCGATGGAAATGCCCGAGGTTTTGCCGCAGCAGACGCTGATGCTACGGGTGGCCTCGCAGGCGGCTGCCGACGCCGGATTGGATCGCAAGCAGCGCCGGCCCCGCGCGGGAGCCTTGATCGGCATCAGTCTGGACATGGACACCACCGACTTTCATTTGCGCTGGGCCTTGCCCGAGGCGCTACGCAGTTGGGGTCACGACGCCGCCTCCCTGGCCGAGCTGCGCGCCCTTTCTTCCAAGCCTCTTGATTCCACTCGAACGTTGGGCGCACTGGGCAGCATCGTGGCCAGCCGACTGGCCCGCGAATTCAATTTCGGCGGGCCCAGTTTCGCTATCTCGGCCGAGGAAACGTCCGGGCTGAAAGCTCTCGAAGTGGCTCTGCGCGCCTTGCAGCAGCACGAAATGGACACCGCTCTGGTCACCGCCATCGACCTGCAGGGCGATCCCCGCAGCCAGGCCAGCCTTTTGCGTCCCCAGGGGGAACCCCGACCCTTTGACCCGGCCAGCGGCGGTAGCGCCACCGGCGAAGGCGCCGTGGCTCTGGTGCTCAAGCGTCTCGATGATTGCACGCCCGAGGATAAAGTCTATGCCATCATCCGCGGTTACGGCACGGCCACCGGCGGTTCTCCCCAGGATCCCACGCCCTCGCCTGAGGCCCAGGGTCTGGCCGTTTTCCGGGCCCACCAGGAAGCAGGCAGTCATCCCAGCCAGGTCACTTACGTGGAGGCCAGCGGCAGCGGCGTGCCGGCCGAGGACGAGCAAGAGCTGGCGGTGCTGCAGGCCTGGTATGGACCCGGCGAAAGCCCCTGCGCCCTGGGCAGTCTGACTTCCCAGAGCGGCATGACGGGCGCCTGTTCCGGACTCCTGAGTTTGGCCAAGGCGGCGGCCGCTCTGGCTACCCGTCGCCTGCCGCCCCTGCCCGATTTTGAGAAACCGCTGGCCGACCTGAGCCAGGGTCGCCTGCATGTGCCGCAAAAGGCCTCGGCCTGGTTGCGTGACCGCAGTCAGGGACCTCGCCGGGCGGCCGTGCACTGCCTTTCCACCGAAGGGAACGCGGTCCATCTGGTGCTGGAAGAGGGGCCACAGCGCCAGCGCCTGTGGCTGCGCCAACCGCAGGGCGGACTCTTCGCGGTCTTCCCCGGTTTGCGCGAATTTGTAGAGGCCTCCCACGAGAGCCTGCACGAGACGGCTCGCCGCTGGTCCCGGCAGCACCCGGGACAGACACCCATAGCTTATTTGGTGGCCGAGGACCGGTCTCAGCTGCAGCAGAGTCTGCAGCATCTGGATGCGTTGCTGAAGGGTCCCGGACAGGGTCAGGGGGGGCTCTACTTCAGCCGATCCCCGCTGCGCCAGGCCGGCAAGGTCGCTTTCGTTTATCCGGGCTCGGGCAACCACTACGCCGGCATGGGTCGCGAACTGGCCCTGCTGCATCCCGAAGCGGTCGACCGTCTGGACGCCGAATCGGACCATCTGCGCAGCTACATGGCGGCGCAATGGACCGTTCCCTATCGTCAGGATTGGCCCGCCGACTGGTCCGAGCAGTCGGCCCGCGAAATCGCCTCCGATCTGCATCGCTCGATTTTTGGACAGGTCATGTTCGGGCTGTTAGCCAGCGATATCGTGCAGATCTACGGGCTCAAACCCGAAGCTGCCATCGGCTATTCGTTGGGCGAATCAGCCGCGCTCATGTCGTTGCGCGCCTGGCCCGGACGGGAAGAGATCTATGACCGCATGCAGGCCAGCGATCTGTTCCGCCAGCAACTGGGCGGACCGTGCCTGGCCGCCCGACGTTTCTGGAAGGTGCCCGAGGGCGCTGCCTTTGAGTGGCGCGTGGCCGTTCTCACCCGCCCGGCCGCCGAAGTGCGCGAGCGCCTGCAGGGTAAGCTGGAACTGCTCATCGTCAACACCGACAAAGAATGCGTGGTCGGCGGCGACGCACCCGATCTGGCGCGTCTTATCGAGGAATTGGGCTGCCAGGCCTTTTACCTGGAGGCGGTGCCCACGGTGCACAGCCAGGCCGTCCAGGAAGTCGAGCAGGCTTACTTTGATTTGCACCACGTGGGCGTCAGCCCGCCGCCCGGTGTGACCTACTATAGCGCTTATCGGGCTGCTCCTTACGAAATGAATAGTGAGAATTCGGCTCGCAGCATCGTGGAGCAGGCCGTGCACGGTCTGGATTTCACCAAGGTGATCCGGCGCGCTTACCAGGATGGCATCCGCTATTTTGTCGAGATCGGCCCGGGTAATTCTTGCACTCGCATGATCGAGCAGATTCTGAACGGCCAGCCCCATCGGGCGCTGGCCCTCAACGCCAATCATCGCGGCGAGTGGGCGGGAGTGCTGCATCTGTGGGCCGGTCTGCTGGCCGAGCAGTGCCCGGGCCTGTCGCTGGCCGCGCTCTATCCCGAGGGCGAGCCGCCTCAGGCGCGCAAACCGGAGCGCACCGTGACCATCCGCCTGGGGTCGTTGTTGCCCCAGGTCGACCAGTTGCCCCTCAGCCCGCCCACGCCTCCGCCCGCCCCGCGCCCACAGCCTGTAGCGCCAGCGCCTGTTGCGCCAGCGTCCGTAGCGGCCCCAGCAGCCGTAAAAACCCCGGCGCTGGTCCAGGTCAGCCACGACGAATTTGAATTCGACTTGAACCTCCAACTGGAACTTGATTTAGACGATTGGGAGACCGACTCCGTGGAAAAGCAACGCATCAAACTGCCCGCCCTGCAATCTCAGATTCTGGCCTCAGCCCAGGCGGGCAGCCGGGCCCACGAGAAATTCCTGGAGCTGCACCAGCAGGCGGTCGCCCAGTTGGCCGAGGGAATCACCTTGCTGCAGCAGATGGGGGGCGGCGAGATGGCCACAGCACCCTTCGTCCCGGCGCCAGCCAACGCACCTTATTACCCCTTCTGCGACCACAACCTGAAGCCAATCGTTCCCGAAAAACGCCCCTGCGTGCTCGACTACGACCAGTGCATGGAGTTCGCCATCGGATCCATCGCCAAAGTTCTGGGACCCAAGTTCAAAGATGTGGACACCTACCCCACCCGTGTGCGTCTGCCGGACGACCCGCTGATGCTGGTGCACCGCATCACCGAAATTGTGGGCGAGCCCGGCTCCATGACGGGTGGCAAAGTGGTCACCGAACACGACGTGCAGCCGGGCGCCTGGTATCTGGACAACGGGCGCATGCCCGTATGCGTGACCGTGGAAGCGGGTCAGGCCGACCTTTTCCTGTCCGGTTACCTGGGCATCGATTTGCAGACCAAGGGTCAGCGCACCTACCGCTTGCTGGACGCCACCGTCAGCTTCCATCGCCAGCTTCCCACTGTAGGAGAAACCATTTCCTACGACATCCGCATCGACCGCTTTGTGCGCCAGGGCGAGACCTATCTGTTCTTCTTCGAATTCGATGGCACCATCGACGGCAAGCCGATGATCACCATGCGCAACGGCTGCGCCGGCTTTTTTGTGGATGAAGAGATCCGGAATTCCAAGGGCATCATCCTAACGCCGGAAGAGACCCAGAAGGTGGCCGGCAAGGTGGTCGGTTACCGTGCTCTGGCGCCCTTTACCAGCAAGGAGAGCTACAGCGACGCCCAGGTCAACTGCCTGCGCGTCGGCGATCTGGCCGGCTGCTTTGGCCCGGCCTTTGCCAACCTGCCCCTGACCAATCCTCCCCATATGCCCTCGGGCCGCATGAAGCTTTATGACCGGGTGCTGGAAGTGGATCCCAAAGGAGGGCGATTCGGTTTGGGCCAGGTGCGGGCCGAAGCCGATGTGCATCCCGACGACTGGTTCCTGACCTGCCACTTCGTGGACGATATGGTGATGCCGGGCACGCTAATGTACGAATGCTGCGCGCACACCCTACGCTTTTTGCTGCTGCGCATGGGCTGGGTGGGCGAAGCCGACCAGGTGACCTACGAACCCAGGGTGGGCGTGCCGGCCGTATTGCGCTGCCGCGGGCCGGTCACGGTGGAGACCAAGAAAGTTCAGTATGAAGTGGAGATCAAAGAGATCGGCTACGGCCCGGAGCCTTACGTGATCGCAGACGCCCTGATGTATGCCGACGGCAAATGCATCGTGCGCTTCGTGGATATGTCCATGCGCCTGGTCGGGCTGTCCCAGGACCAACTGGAATCGCTGTGGGGACCGGCGCTGGCTGTGGCCGACCCCCTGGACGATGGCGTCAAGGCTCTCTATGACCGCGAAAGCATCATGCAGTTCGCCTACGGCAAGCCCAGTCTGGCCTTCGGCGACAAATACAAGATCTTCGACGAGGGCCGTCGCATCGCCCGTCTTCCTCGGCCCCCCTACGCCTTTATGGATCGCGTGGTCGAGGTCAATCAGGAGCCCTGGGTGTTGCAGGCGGGCGGCTGGATCGAGGCCCACTACTTTGTGCCCGAGCGGGAATGGTACTTTGCCGCCAACCGGCAGCCTACCATGGCTTTTGCCATCCTGTTGGAAATCGCACTGCAGCCGTGCGGCTGGTTGGCCGCCTACGCCGGTTCTGCCCTGCGCAGCCCGGAAGATCTGAAATTCCGCAACCTGGGCGGCACGGCCACCTTGTTCCAGGAGCTCACCGACCAGGCCGGCATGCTGCGCATCCGCGTGCGCATGTCCAAGGTCTCGGAAGCCGGCGGTATGATCATCGAAAACTTCGATATGCAGGTGCTCCAAGGCGATACTCTGGTTTACGAGGGCACCACCTACTTCGGCTTCTTCAGCAAAGCCGCTTTGGACAACCAGGTGGGCATTCGCGAAGCCAAGCGCTATCAGCCCACCCCGGCTGAAAAGGCCCGTGCCATCCGGGTGGCCTTGCCTCGCCAGCATCCCCTGACACCGGAAGATAGCCAGTTGACCGCTGGCACCAGCGCCTGCATGCCGGGCGGCGCCATGCAAATGATGGATGAAGCCGATCTCTTCGTGCGGGATGGCGGACCCAACGGCCTCGGCTACATCCACGGCATCAAACAGGTCAATCCCGACGAGTGGTTTTTCCAGGCCCATTTCTATCTGGACCCGGTCTGGCCGGGATCGCTGGGCCTGGAGGCTTTCTTGCAGCTCCTCAAGGTGCTTATGCTGGATCGCTGGCCGCAGCTGGCCGACACCCACCGCTTCGAGTGCATCGCCACCAACCGCCCTCATACTTGGGGCTATCGCGGCCAGGTGGTGCCCACCAACAAGATTGTGGAGGTGGAAGCCTGGGTCACCAAAGTGGAGGACGGCGAGGAACCGGTGGTGACCGCCAACGGCTTCCTGGTGGTGGACGGCAAACCCATCTATGAGATGACGGACTTCGCCATGCGCCTGGTGCGCGCCTGAAGAAGCGGCTGGCCCTGCTGGGGCTGGGCCTCTTGTTCGGACTGCTGGGGTTGGAATTGGGCCTGCGCCTGTTCTTCCCGGGCATGGTCATTGGCGCCGGACGGCAGCTGCAGTTTCGTGCCGGCGAAAGCACCAACTTCGTGCCGGACGCGGAATGCGGTTACATGCCAGTGCTAGGTAACGCCGCTTATGACCGGTTTGGTTGTCGCGTAGACCGATATGATGCTCAGGGCAAGCGCTTGCCGGAACGGGGCCCGCGCAGGGGTCGGCGAGTTCTCTTCCTGGGAGACTCGGTCACCCGGCGCGAGCGAATTCAGGACGGGCTTGAGAAACTCTACGGCTCCCAGAGTTTTGAGTATTGGAACGCGGGCGTGGAGAGCTTCAATACTATGCAGGAACTCATCTTCTATCGACGGGTCAACTCGAAGCTGAACCCCGATCAGGTGATCCTGACCTTTCATAATAACGACTTCCAGGACACACCGTTGGTCTTTCGCCAGAACGGCGAGCTGCAGATTCACTTCATGCGGCGTGAGGGCGGTCGCATCAACCCCTGGCTCTTTTCTCACAGTTACTTATATCGCTGGCTGACGGGGCTGAGTTTGGGTCAGCTCGACCGGGCCCGTCAGCGAGCTGCCATGAAGGAAGCCCTTGCCGGCTTCCGCCAGACGATGGCGGATCAGAAGGTCGACTTCTCGGTCATTTTGCTGCCGATCCTGAAGCCCTACGACCAGTGGAACGTTCGCGAGAAGTGGTCGCGCCAAGCGGCGCTGGAGTTGCTCCAAGAAGAAGGCATCAGGACCTATGATCTGATGCCCGACATGGAAGCGGCCCTGAAAGAAGGAGTGGTCCTGCCGGAGACGCCCGGCGACACCTGGCATCCCAGCCCGGCTGCGGCCGAGCACTTTGCCCGCTATCTACAAGGCAA
>JALHOV010000129.1 GCA_022842865.1 Vulcanimicrobiota bacterium
TCGGTCCCGGAATGATCTGGACCGATCGCCGCACCCTGTGTCGCTGGTGGATGGCCCGGCGAGCCATGATTCCCTGGTTCCGACAGTCCCTGGCCACTCGGGAACGCCTCGAAAGGCGCTCCGGCAACTTGCGTTCGCGCGCTTTTCAGATGCTCTCGTTACTGGCCTGCGGAGGGCCGGCGGCGGTCCGCCAGATGCTGGTATGCGCCCAAATCGCCGTAGGCCTGGCACGTCACTACGGCATCGAGGATCCCATGGCCCTCAATCAACTACGCCTGTCGGCCCTGCTCAAGGATGTGGGCGAAGCATTGCTGTTTTTGGCGAGCCAGCCCCGGTCCATCCGTGACCGCACCATCTTGCACATCAACGGGCTCGAGCACGGGGAACCGGATATTTCCGAGTTGACCAGCGACTGGAGCGGCTTCTACTGCCCCAACGATTTGCAGATCAACCGCCTGCGCCTCGACCCGGTGACTCTAGAGTTGATAACCTGTCACGCCTGGATCGGCGACCGACTGCTGGCCAAACTGGGATTTCCGCTGGAAGTGCGCACCACCATTCGCTATCACCACGAAGCCTGGGGCGGCCTTGGCTACCCGGAAGGACTGACGGAAGAGGAAATTCCCTGGGGCTCGCGTTGTCTGGCGGTGGCCGATGGATTCGCCAGCGGCCTCACCTATCTGGGCACCCCCGAGCGCAGCTTCCAGCAACTGGCACAATTGGAAGGCAGCTTTTATGAACCCGCGCTGGTGGCAGCGTTGCAAAAATATTTGGTGGAAGTGGGCGTGATGGCATGAGCTGGACGGAACACCTGGACGCCCAGGAGGGCCGCTATCTGAACGCGCTGCAAGAGTTCGTGGCCATTCCCAGCGTATCCACCGATCCTTCCCATCGGCCTGACATGGAAAAAGCTTGTGCCTGGCTGTGCTCATGGGCTCACCAGCAAAGGTTGACGGCCGAGGTCTGGCCCACCGCCGGGCACCCCTCAGTTTACGTAGAAACCCCGCCTGTGCCGGGCAAGCCGATCTTGTTGATCTACGGACACTACGACGTGCAGCCGGCCGAGGACTTGGAGCTGTGGACCGATCCGCCTTTCAAGCCGACGGTGCGTGAGGATCGACTCTATGGACGCGGAGCCAGCGACAACAAGGGTCAGATCTGGACGCACTGCGCGGCCATCGAGTCCCTTTTGGCCGCGGGAGAGCTGCCGTGCCAGGTCAAGATCCTGATCGAGGGCGAGGAAGAGATCGGTAGTCCCCACCTTCCGCAATTGCTGGAAGAACGGCGCACCCGACTGGGTGCAGATCTGGTGCTGGTGTCGGACACCTCGACCGCCGTCAAGGGCGTGCCCACGCTGCACTATAGCTTGCGCGGCATCGTCATTTTTGAGGTCCACCTGCAAACGGCCGGGCGCGACGTGCACAGCGGCGTCTTCGGGGGCACCTCGCCCAATGCTACCCATCGCCTGGCCCAGCTGATCGCAAAGCTTCATGACGGGCAAGGCAAAGTCGTCATTCCAGGATTTTACGATCGCGTGCGCCCGGCCGATGACCGCGAAAAAGAACTGCTCGAACGTGTTCCTTTCGACGCCAGGGTCTACCAAGAGTTCATTGGCTGCTCGGAGCTGGTCGGCGAGGCCGGCTACAGCACCAATGAGCGACGCTGGTTTCGCCCGACCCTGGACTGCAACGGCCTGGGCGGCGGTTTTCAGGGCGAGGGCAGCAAAACCATCGTGCCAGCCCGGGCCTGGGCCAAGTTCTCGGCGCGACTGGTGGCCGACCAGCGACCCGAGGAGGTGCTGGAGTGCTGCCGGCGCTGGTTCGAAGCCCAGACCTGGGCGGGGCGCATCGATTTCCGGGCAGACCACGGCGGCCCACCGTATCTGCTCGATCCCTACGGACCCATGTCAAGCTATCTTGATAAGGCACGCATGGCTTTGCGCCAGGCCTGGCAGCAGGAACCGCTGCTGGTGCGCCACGGCGGAGCCATCCCGATCGTCAGCCAGTTTCAGACCATCCTGGGCCTGTCCACACTGCTAATGGGCTTCGGCTCCCCCGACGACGCCATCCACAGCCCCAACGAGAAATTCGAACTGGCCAACTTCCGCCGCGGCCTGCGCACCAGCTGCCTCTTCCTGACCTCACTGGGCGGCTGATGCCGAGCTCCTCCGTCAGAAAAGGGGGATGAGGGGGATCAAGGGATTTGGCCCTGCGTAGAACTGCTTTCCAAAAACTCTTTGTGCGTCAGTTGGAGTTCTGCACTGGCTATTTCCAAAATCCCCAGCGATTCCCTAAATCCCCCTTCCGAGACAGAGGTAGAACTCAAGGCAGGTCGGGGTGAACGAGGACCTGGCCGTTGTTGAGAGCGACGGCTAACGTGGATCTTTCGATGGCGGGATCGCTGGCTACGCCGGCAGGCAAGGGGAGGCGGGAGAGGACGGTGCCGGTGGCCGGGTCCAATTTGAGGATGGCCGGCGAGGTGTCGGCAATATAACAGCCGCCCTCTCTCCACAAGACCGCGCTGGCGCTGCGTAACGGAAGACTCCAACGATGCCGGCCGGCGGCATCCCAGCAAGCCACCTGGTTACGGGTGGCCAGGTAGATATTCCCTTCCTCGTCCACAGCGGGGCGAGCCAGGATTTCCCCGGAACCTGAATAGCATTGTCCCCAACCCGGGAAAGGCTTGATCCAGCTCCCATTGTTACTACGCAAGGCCAGCAAGCCGCTGACGGTCACCTCCACAACGCCGAGGGGATGAGCGATGGGCGGAAGCAGCGGACGCGGCAGTGGAGTGCCCAAAGTGGCGCTATTCCAGCGCGACTGCAGGTCCACCTGATGGAGATGTCCACGAGCGGTGCCCAGGTAGACCGTGGAACCGACGACCACGGGAGCTCCCGACCAGTCATCGCCACGGTCCAAACGCAAATGCCCCAGGTTCTTCCACTCCGTCCATTCCTTGTTGGCCGACAACAACTGGCCGCCTTCTCCCAGTTGAACCCAAGATTTGGCGTCGCGCGGCACAGTCCAACCCGGATGCTCCCGGGGCAAAATCTGGCGAGTCTCGCCCGTCTCCGGCTGGACAAGGACCGCCAGTTGCCCAGGTTGTTGAAATAATAGTTGCCCCTCAAACAGTTGCGGCGATCGACTGAGCGGCCAGCTCATCTTGCGCTTCCACATCAACTTTCCGCTCGAAGCATAGGCAAATAAAAAATTGGAGTGCGGGGAGGTAACAAGCACGATCCCCTGGTATATGCGCGCTTGCCAATCGGCAGGACCCAAAGTTTCGGGAACTTTCCAGGTCAGCCAGGGTTGAGCCAGCGCATTCGGGGTACACAGGACCACGAGGCAAAGCATCCACCCGAAAAGACGTTCGCCAGGAACTTTTGTTTGCGAAACAAAGGTTTCGAACTTCCGGAAAGTGGAATTCTTTTCGGAAGAAAAATGAGTATTTTTCAAGATCGTCAAAAGAGCGGCACTTGCGGTGGAGAAGCTATCGCGACAAGTGCCCATCTGAAGAGCTTCTGGGTAGTGAGACCAGGACCTTCGGCGATCGGGTGACCGTGGGAGGTTTAGGGTGAAAAAACCGCGCTGGCGCAAGTTTGCCATAGCCGTATGCAGTTCGTTGGTGATGGCTTCGCCTACCTGGGCACAAGAAGTCAATCAGCAGCGTGGCAAACTGGTGGCCGTGGAAGATCAACAGTTGGTCATCGAGCAGAACGGACAGACCCTGCGTTTTGCCCGTAGTGCGGAACAGGCCTGCGACATTCCGGCCGGTTCCGAGGTCGTGGTGCAATACCGCCAGAACGCCGAAGGCTTCGAGCTGGTCCAGGTGGCCCGCGCCGAAGACCCTCCCACCGCGGAGCAGCCTCCCACAGCCGAGCAGCCTCCCGCCGCAGAACAACCTCCAGCCGCCGAGCAGCCGCCTGCCGAGCAACCGGCGCCTGCCCAGCCCGCACCCGCCACTCCCGCTCCCCAGCCGGAACAGCCCACTCCTCCGGCCGAGCAGCCCACTCCTCCGGCCGAGCAGCCAACCCTTCCGTCCGGCACGCCCACACCGCCTCCCACCAGCGGCGAGCCGGACCAGAACACGCCCCGCATCGTCAACATTGAGGTCGAAGGCAACAACAATGTGCCCACCGACGAGGTACTACAGGTGGTCTCTACCCGCATCGGCGATCCGCTGCTGGAACCGCGGCTGAAGCGTGACGCCCAGGCCATCTTTGACCTCGGCTACTTCACCGACGTGCGTCTTGACTATCGCATGGCCCCAGGTGGCTTGAGACTCGTTTTCCGCGTACTGGAAAACCCCATGATCAACGAAGTGCGCGTTTCCGGCACCAACGTGGTGGGCACCGACAAAATTGTCTCACTGATGGAAACCAAGCCGGGCAAGATCCTCAATACCCGCTACCTGCGCTCGGACATCGAAGCCGTCAATCAATACTACAACGAAGAGCTGGGCTACTTGCTGGCCAACCACGTGGAAGATCTTACCTTTGAAAAAGGCATCCTCTCCTTGAAAATCAAGGATGGTATGAAGATCAACCAGATCGTGGTGGAAGGCGTCACCGTTTTCCCCATCGAGCAAGTTCAGGCGCTGGTGCGGCTCAAGCCTGGGGATCTTTTCAACCGCAAGACGGCCGAAGCCGACGGCACGGCCATCTCCAAGCTCTACGAAGACAACGACTACATTCTCGATACCATCCGGCCGAGCATCGATCCGGAAAAAGGAATCGTTACTTTCCGTGTGCAGGAAGCCGTGCTCCAGGAAATTCGCGTGGAGGGCAACAGCCGCACCACCACCGACACGGTCATCCGCAATATGCGATCCAAAGCGGGCGACGTCATGCAGAAAAAGCGCGTCCAGAGAGATCTGGAGCGCTTGCAGAACCTCGGTTTCTTTAAGAAAGTGGAGATCAACCCGGAGCCTGGCACCGAGCCCGGCAAAGTCATCCTGGTGCTGGACGTGGAAGAACAAAAATCCGGCTTGGCCACCATCGGCCTGGGCTACGCCGGCGGCGGCACGGGCGCACTGCGTCCGGGCGTGACCGGCTCCGTCTCGCTCTCTGACCGCAACCTGTGGGGAGAAGGCAAGACCTACCAGATTCAAATCCAGGCTGGCGGCCAGGTGCGTAGCGGTGGTATCAGCTACCTCGACCCGGCCATCAATGACAACCAGGACTCGTTTGGTGTCTCCGTCTACTACAGCCAATTGGTCGGTATTCAGCAGAACGTGCTGGTCAACAACGTGAGCCAGCTGGCTTTCTACGACGACCAGCGCTACGGCGTCTCGGTGACTTACGGACACCCCTTCACCGACAACCTGCGCGGCTTCGTGACCTTGCGCCACGACAACATCAACATCACCCGCAACTCGTCCTCGGCCTTCGAACCGCAGGGCACCGGCGCGGGCGTCATCAACGGCATCTCGCTCAACTCGATTTATGACACGCGCGATGACCTGTTCAACCCCCACGTGGGCACCTTCGCCTCAGGCGGCATCTCGCACGCCGGTCTGGGCGGCTCCTTCAATTTCAACAAGTACAACGCCGAAATTCGCCACTACATCCCGCTCTGGGACCGCCACACTATTGCATTGCGCGGCTGGTATGGTAAAGTCACGGGCGCTACGATTCCGGGTTCCGAGTTTTTCTATGCGGGCGGCGTGGATACGCTGCGCGGCTACACTCAGAACCGCTTCGTGGGAACCGACTTTCTGGTTTTCAATGCTGAATATCGCTTCCCGCTGGGTAACATCAAGTTCCTCAACGGCGCCATCTTCGCCGACTACGGTAATGCCTGGTTTCCAGGCGTCACCGAATCGCGGTTGCGCTTCGACGGTGGTGTAGGCCTGCGAATCGTCTTCCCCTCGCTGGGACTGGGCGTCATCCGCGTGGACTACGCCATCAGCGAAGAAGGCGGCCGCGCCAGTATCGGTATCGGCCAATCGTTCTAAAGAAAGAGGACCACTCGTTCATGTTGCTACGTAAAATAGGCCGCCATTCGTCCCAGCCGAGCGGTCGCTCGCAGCAAGCTGCTTCGACTCCCGCAAGCTGCTGGAGGACGAATTTCGGCCACATCCTTAGTAACGGCAATCCGCTACGCGGCCTTGCCGGGGCACTGCTGCTCTTGGGACTCAGCCTGTCGGTTACCACCGGCTGCCAAAACCAGGGAAGCGGTCCTGCCGCCAATACTCCCGCAGCCACCCGCTCGGTGGGGGCGGTGGACATGGAGGCGCTGGTCGGCCTGGACGAGTTCAAGAAGGCCCAGAAAGACATCGATAAGCTGTCCGACGATTTCCGCAAGGCAGCGGAGGCGAAGCTACCCAAAAATCCGCGCGACTGGGGAAAAGATGACCAGGTCTGGCTGACCGAAAAGCGCACCGAGGTCCAAAAAAAGCAAAACGCCCTCATGGAGCCACTGCAGCAGCGCAAGGAAGCAGCCATCCTCAAGATCTCCCGGGATCATAAACTGACCGTTATGTTGGACAAACGCATCGTGGTCTACGGCGTGGCCGACTACACCGACGAGGTCAAGAAGACGTTCCAGGGCAAGGACGAGATCAAGGTTGGCGACGAGGTCGACACCAGCAAGTCGCCCATCGGCTATTTCGACCAGGACGTCGTGCGCTCGCTCAAGGTCTTCCAACTGGTGGAAGCCCAGGTGCAGCGCAAGCAGATGGAATTGATGAAGAAGCTGCAGGAGGCCAAGGACAAAATCAGCCCGGCCGAATTCGAAGTGCTCCAGAACAACGCCAGCAGCGAACTGGAAGCCTACAAAGAGCAACTGGTCACCGAGCTGTTCTCCAAGGTCAACGACTCCGTCAAAGAAGTGGCCGAATCGCAGGGTCTGTCCCTGGTGCTGGACAAAGCTCACGTACTCCAGGGTGGCCGCAATATGACCAGCGAAGTCGTCGACACTTTCCTTAAGAAAACGGCCGACAAGGGCGGCGATAAACCGCGCAAAGCCCCCAGCGGGACGCCCACGCCGTGAAAAACCGCCCCCTGATCTGGGGGGTGCTGAGCTTGCTGGTGGCCGGTTGCAACTCAGGCGGGCCCAGCGCCACCCCCACTCCGACCGCCGCTCCCGGCACCGGCGCCGCTTTGCAACAGGAAGTGGCCGTGGTGGAAGAGTCCAAGCTGCTCGAACAGCATCCGGACTATCCTAAGCTTCGCGATCTGGAAACTCAGATGCAGAAGCTGGACGCCGAGAAGAAAGAAGTATCCACCAAAGGTCGGGCGGCTGCTTTAAAATCGACTCAAAGCACCTTTTTACGCGCTCTGGAGCAGGCCAAGGCCGAGATGCAGCAAGAACAGGCCGCAATTTCAGGCGAAATGGACGGCCTGGCCCGGGCGCTACAAGGCCAGATGTCGGCCGAAATGACCGAGATCAAGGCCAAGCTGGACTCCGAGCTCAAGGGCACCATCGACAAATATCGCCCGGCCGACACCGTCAAGCTCAACGACCGCGGCGTTCAGGCGGTAGGGGAATACGGCGAGAATCTCAAGCTGATGGCCGCCCGCAACCTGACGGCCCATCGCCTGGAGAAAGAGAAGTCCACCCGGGCCGAGATCGACGCCGAACGCAATCGTCTGGATCAGCAGATTGCCGCCTACGAAGACGAAGTCAGCATGAAGTATCAGGAAGAGAAGCTCAACCTGCAGCTGAAAATGCAGAATAACCCCAACGAAGAGACGGAAAAAACCACCCGCGAACGCCTAAACGTCATCGATGACGAAGTCTCGGCGGCCAAGGCCGAGAAGCGGAAAGAAATTGATGCCCAGATGGTGGCCTTTCACGACAAAAAACAGGCAGAGTTCGAAAGCGAAATGAAATCCTACGAAGCTCGCTTGCGAGACGAAATCGCTGTCAAAGTGGGGGGCCGGCGCAGTCAGTTGGTGAATCAGCCCAACACCTCGGTCGCCCCTCCGCCCGAAATCAAGGCAAAAATTGAGGCGGCCCAGGCCACCATGCAGTCGGCTATGGAAAGCCGCAAGGCCGAGCTCATGTCGAAGATGAAGGCCAAGGAGTCGGAGGCGCGCGCGCGCCTGGAAGCTAAGCAGAGCCAGATTAAAGAGCGCCTGCAGCAGCTAGAAAAAGAACTGCAACAACAGCTGGCCAAGCGCACCGACTTCCTGGACCAAAAAAGCAAAGCTCGTCTGGCCGAGATCGACAAAAGCCTGGACAAATGCAAGGCCGACTACAAGATCATCTATGACAAGATGCGTGCCGACCTGAACACCATGGTGGGCAAGGTCGCGCAAAAGAAAAATGCCGCGTGTGTCATCAGTATCTACAAGGGTCGAGGCATGGAAGACGTCAACTTGGAACTGCAAGATCTGACCGACCTGAGCATGGTCGAGGTCAAACAGATGGGAAATCACTGATATGAAGTGGCTACTGCCGTTGCTGGCCCTTAGTTTGCTGGGCTGTGACAACCAGGGCCCGCAGGCTCCCGTTGCCTCCTCCTCCAAGATGATTATCGCTCGTCTGGACACCTTGCCCATCCTGCAACAGGATCCGGCTTACCAGGAACTGGCAAAAAAGTATACTGCCGAGAATATCAAGCTGCGCCAGTCGATGGAAAAAAAGATGGCGGAAGGCTCACTGAAAGGCGATCCCAGAGAGATCTACTTGAAAGAGCAAGCCCGGCTCAATGACAAGTGGATGGCCCAAACCAACGATTTCATTCAGAACCGCCATACCAAGATGCGCGAAGTCGTCAAGGCGCTTTGCGAAGAGAAAAAAATCGATATGGTGCTGATCGACTCCAGAGAATACCATACTGTCGCTTACGGGGCTTTCGATATCACCCAGGATGTCCTGATGAAGATTTACGGCAATCCAACCAGCCCGGCAGCCACGCCTCAAGGAGCCCCCAAATGAAAAAGACTCTGATCTTCCTGGCGGCCTGCGCCACCCTGGCCTGCGGCTGCGGCGGTGGAGAGACTGGCGATGGCAAGATGCGCGTGGGCGTATTGGACACCACCCGCATTCTGGCCGAAATGCCCAAATACAAGGATCTCCAGTCCAACCTGGCGCGCGAACAGCGAGAATTTCAAAAACAACTTGAGAGCCAGCTTCCTCAGCCCGGTTCGGACATCAGCGATGAAAAGAAGAAGCTGCTCCAACAAGAAGTCAACAAGAAGCGATCCGAGTTTCAGACCCGCGTCAACCAAACGATTCAGACCGCCATCAAAGACATAAAGGACCTGACCACCCAGGTAGCTGAGGAGAAAAACCTCGACCTTGTGGTGGTATCTACGCCTTTTAACCCTTCGGTGCACTATAACGGCGGTCAGGACGTCACCATTGACGTGCTCCTCAAACTCAAGAGAATTTGACATGTCCGTTCACCCCAGGGCCTGGGTCGACCCGGCCGCTCAGCTAGAAGAAGGCGTTGAAGTAGGCGCTTTTGCCGTGGTCGAGGCCGAGGCTCAAGTGGGCAAAGGTAGTTTTCTAGGTCCTCACAGCTACGTGGGGGCCGGGGTGCGAATCGGCACCGGCTGCCGGTTGGAAGCCGGAGCGGTGGTTCTGGCCGGCACGGTGCTTGGCGATCGGTGCGTGCTTCAGCCAGGCAGCGTATTGGGCAGCACCGGCTTTGGCTTTGTGGTTCATGACGGCCAGCACCTGCACATTCCCCAGATCTCCGGGGTGGAAGTAGGTGCCGAAACGGTATTCGGAGCCGCCACCTGCGTCGACCGCGGCACCCTGGAGCCGACGCGGATTGGCTCGCAAGTGCGTATCGGAGCTCAGGTGCAGATTGCCCACAACGTCAGCATCGGAGATCGCACGGTGGTCGATATGCAGTCGGGCTTTGCCGGCTCCTCCAGCATCGGCAGCGACTGTCAAATCGGCATGCAGACGGGCATGGCGCCCCAGTCCAGCATAGGCGACCGCACCCGCATGGCCGCGCGCACGGGCAACTTGCGCAAAGCGCCGGACGATAGCGATCTTTGGGGATTCCCAGCCCGTCCGCGCGCCGAAGCCATGAAAGCGCAGGCGGCCCTGTCGCTGCTCAGCAAACTTGATTCGTAAGCTTTTCGTCGGATTCGGGTTGTGGTGCGCTCTTTCCGCGGTGGGCTGGGCGCAGGACGTCGAGTTGGGCGGCCAACTGCTCTTCCGCGTGGAAAACGCCAAGCTGGCCCAGGCCATCAATGCCCGACTGGAAAACCTGTTGCTTAACGGGGCCGACCCCGGCGAGTTGAAGCTGGTCACCCTCAAGGCCGGCATCGGAATCTACTGGGGCAAACTAGAAATCGTGGTGGTCAGCAAAGAACTGGCCGAGGCCAATTCCAGCCAGCCCAAGGCGCTGGCCAGCCTGTGGCTCAGTCGCCTGCGCGAGGTAGCCGAAATCGGTTTGCTCAAACTCAGCCCGGCTCGCCTGGAAATGCCCATAGACGGCGAGAGCACCATTGCCGTAAGCGGCCTGGCCAGCGGACCTTTCTCAGTCCAGGACAGCAGCGGCCGGGTCCAGGTAAGCGAAGACAATCCCTCTCAACTGCGCGTCAAAGCCCGCGCAGTCGGCAAGACCAAGATTCTCGTCACGCGAGGCAAAGCCAAAGCCTACCTTGTCGTGCACGTCAAAGACTGGGCCGGGCGCCTGCCCGACACCGTGCAGGTTCAGGTCAGCGGCCGTCCAGCTCCGGGCGAAATGGTGCTGGAAGCAGTGTTGCGATCGCTGATGACGCAGGCCCGCGTCAATCCGGGCTGTAAGCTGCAAATCGACGTCCCGGACAATTATCAAGCGGGCCTTCCCAGCGTGCCCCAGGGCCAGCAGATGAACATTTCCCTGATCGGGCGCATCACCGGCTCGGAAGACTACTATCCCGTGCGCAAAGACATCAAAGCGGGCATTGAATGCGTCAACCTCGAGCCGGTCGAGCCCAACCTGCTGCTGGTCAGCAACCGCCCGGAGCAGGTGGAACAAGACGGGGTGTTGCTCAGCTATACGCTCACCCCGAAAGAACCAAGCCGACTCATGTACAGTCACATGAATGCCTCCAGCCAGGACCGCAACCTCTGGGTCAATTTGTTCAACCCTACCGATACCGAAGCCTCGGTTTTAGTCGACTGGAGCTTCTCGGGACCCAGCCGCAATGAAGTGAACGTAGGCCATGCGGCTGCCCAACGCTTTTTGAATCGTCTTGGCGTCGGAGCCGGTTACGTGCTGCAAATTCCTCCCAACACGCGCCTGGAACTGGCCGAACACAGCTTGCAACGCAAAGAGTTGCTAAGCGGTTTCGCCGGGCTGCGCATGCTGAAAGGCACCAAACTGGAAGTGGAAGTGCTTTCCAAAGTCGAGCCGGGACGCAATGACGGTTCCAAGCTCGTCCATTTGGGGGCCCCCTTTAATCCTTTCAAAATCCACCCTCACGGTGTTTTCGCCCAGCCCTACTTCGAGGAATGGCTGGAACTGGCCGCCGGGGCCGCGCCCATCAGCTTCAACTTCGGGGAAAGCCCCTGGTTGATCGATTTTGAAACGGGCTTGCCCAATACCGGCAACTTTGGCGTCATTTACCGCTGGCATGTGGCCCTGAGCAATCCCACCAACCGCACCCGCACCTTTGGTCTGTATTTCACCCCAAAAAACGGAGCGGCCGCCCTGAGCATGCTGCTCAACAACGAGGTGGTCAGCGTTCCTTTCACGCCGCGTAACGCACAGGTGGGCGTGCGATCTTTCCAGTTGTCTCCCGGTCAAGAGATGAACGTGGATCTGACCACCCTTCCGGAAGCTTCCTCGAGCTACCCGGCCACACTGGAATTCCGCGAGCTGCAGCCCGGCGAGGCAGGTCCTCCGGAGTCTCGTGAACGCTAGCCGACTGCGCCAGGAAGTGCAATTTCGCGGAGTTGGCGTGCACAGCGGCGAGGCTTGCCAGGTCACTGTCGCGCCCGGGCCGGATAGTTCGGGCTGCTGGATGGAACGCGAAGGCCAGCGCTGGGCTTGCCTGGCCGACTCGGTGGTGGACGTGGAACGCTGTACCGTTTTGGGCAACGGCCAGGCCAGCGTATCCACCGTAGAGCACCTGTTTGCAGCCCTGGCCGCTCTCTCCATTTACGATTGCGAAATCCGCGTAACGGGGCCCGAAATTCCTATCCTGGACGGCAGCGCGCTACCCTTCATCCAGGGCCTGAAGCCTTTTTTAGAAACCGGTCTGGCCATCGAGCCTCTGGAGTTAGGCCAGCCCCTCTGGGTAGGCAATGAACAAAGTCAGGTGCTGGCCTTGCCGAGTCCTGTTTGCCGCTTCCACTACTCGCTATACTATCCCCAGACTCCCATCGGCTACCAGGAAGCTAGCTACGAGCCTTTAATTGAGTGCTTCGAACAGAAACTGGCCCCGGCCCGCACTTTTGCTCTGGAGCGCGAGGTGGAATGGCTGCGAGCCAACGGATTGGCTCGCGGAGGTAGTCTGGACAACGCGCTGGTGGTCCTGGCCGACGGGTTCAGCAGCCCGTTGCGCCTGGAACAAGAGATGGCTCGGCACAAGTGCTTGGATCTGATGGGAGACCTCTATCTGTTGGGACGCCCCCTTTTAGCGCAGGTCTTTGCCGTTAAGGCAGGACACCGTTGGCACGTGGAGTTGGCTCGAAAAATGCTCAGAGAGTTGGCTGAAAATGCTGGATAGCAAAGAAATTCGCCGCAGGTTGCCTCACCGCTACCCGTTGCTGCTGGTGGACCGGGTCACCGAGGCCACCCCGGAAAGAGTGTTGGGCGAGAAATACGTGACCGCCAACGAACCCTTTTTCCGCGGCCACTTTCCCGCCGCTCCGGTCATGCCCGGCGTGCTGCTGATGGAATCGATGTTCCAGTTAATCTGGCTTCACTGGGGCGGCGATCGGGGTTTTCACCTGTGCGGGGTCAAGCGGCTGAAACTGCGTCGATCCGTCGTTCCCGGTGACGTTCTGGAACTAGAAGCAACCGTTGTAGAGATGAACGAACAGCCCTGGCGATTCAAATGTTTCGGTCGGGTCGAAGGCAAAGTGGCGGTGGAAGGCGAGCTCATTGTGCGCTTGCGGGCACCAAAAGAGGGACAAGAAAGTTCACTTGAGCAACGGGAAGTCGCCCAGACTTGAAGAAGATTCACGGCGGTCGCTTACCCGAGAGAACGGTTAAGGTACAGTCCTTTGGTGGTTGCGTGAGCGCATGCACTTATGATATAAACTCCGGGACTCAGGCCAGTCAGGCCGAAGGCCGCTGGCCTTCACCTGGTTGTGCCCCAAGTTGGTCCACTCACAGCGCTTGCGGATGTCGAAGCAAACTTGTTTGCGAGCACCCGCCTGGCTGGGGGCAATTTGGGGCCAGTCCGCCGCAGGCGACTGGCCGCCCACCTGGTTGTGCGCCGAATTGGCCCACTAACAGTGTGCGGGAGTGGAGCTCGCTTGCGAGCGACCGACCGTATGGCTGGGGGCAATTTGGGGCCAGGGGGGCCAGGGGCTTCTCACAGAGCTTGCTCACGACCCGAAGTTGGCTCACCCGGTCCAAGGGGTCGAAGGAGGCGTGGTTTTGGAACCAGTCAAAGTTGGTGTAGTCGGAGCTGGAAATATGGGGGTCCACCACGCCCGCATCTATAATGAGCTCCCCCAGACCGAGCTGGTCGGCATCGTCGACATCAGTGAAGCTCGCGGTCGTTTTTGCGCTGACAAATACCAGACCGATTACATCAGTAACTACCAGGACTTGATCGGTCGCGTGGACGCCGTGAACATCGTAGTGCCCACCAGCCTCCACTATCCTCTGGCCATGGATTTCTTGCGCAACAACGTGCACGTGCTGGTGGAAAAGCCTATCACCGTCGACCTGATTCAGGCCAAACGCCTGGTCGACTACTCCAAGAAAGCCAACTGCATCCTCCAGGTAGGCCATTTAGAGCGCTTCAATCCCGCCGTGCGCAAACTGCGAGAAGTGGTCGGGCAGCCCGTTTACATCGAAACCAAACGACTTTCGTTCCCGACAAACAGAAATCTTGATGTCGGTGTAATCTGGGACCTGATGATCCATGATATCGATATTCTGATCAATTTGGTTAATTCGCCCGTAGTGGATATTCACGCGATGGGCGTTTCCGTCTACTCGGATTTCGAAGACGTAGCCCAGGTGCAACTGATGTTCAAGAACGGCTGTATGGCCAATCTGGTAGCCAGTCGCATCAGCGGAGAAAAGCTGCGCCACCTGAAGGCAACCGAGGATAGTGGCCGCACCCTCTGTCTCGACTTTATTGACCAGACGCTGGTGGCCATGCATCCGCCGCGAGGGGGACGAGTCATCTCGCCCGAAGTGTTTGATCTTGAAAAGGATGAACCACTGCGGCTGGAGCTCTCGCATTTCGCGGACTGTGTCGCCATGCATAGGACTCCGCTTGTCTCGGGGGAAGACGGCAAGCGGGCACTGGAATTGGCCATGCAGGTTTTAGCTCGCATGAAATTGGTGAAGTCCAAGGCACCTCAAGGTAAAGCTTTGATCGCTCTGGCTGGTTAGTCAGACAAGTAGGAATGGGAGAGTAACAGGCGATGGCAAAAGTTCACCCCACAGCGATCGTAGACGCCGGGGCTGAGTTAGCCGACGGAGTCACCGTTGGTCCTTTTTGTATCGTCGGACCGGGCGTGCGCCTTGGCGCTCGCACGAAACTCCACTCCTCTGTAGTCATTGAGCAAACCACGATGGGCGAAGACAATGAAGTCTGGCCCGGCGCCATCATCGGCGTGGCTCCTCAGGACCTGCGCTACAACGGTGAAGATTCCAGTGTGGTGATTGGGCGTGGCAACGTCATTCGGGAATACGTCACCATTCACCGTGCCTCCAACGAAGGCGCCGTCACTCAACTCGGCAATGACAATCTGATCATGGCCTACGCTCACGTAGCCCACAACTGCATCCTGGGGAATCAAATCGTCGTCTCCAATTCGGTGGGACTGTGTGGCCACGTGGAGATCGAAGACCAGGCTGTGCTCGGTGGCATGTGCGGAATTCATCAGTTCGTGCGCATTGGCCGCCTGGCGATGATCGGCGGCATGGCCAAGGTGACCCAGGATGTGCCACCTTTTGGCATGGTGGACGGCCAGCCAGCCCGTTTGTTCGGGATGAACATTCGCGGCATGCAGCGCCGCGGTATAACCAAAGAATCTCGCCAGGCCCTCAAGCACTGCTATCGCATGGTCTTGCGCTCCGGCCTGAACCTGGGTCAGGCCATGGAGGCCATCCGGCGCACCGTCGAGCCTTGCCAGGAAACCAACCATCTGCTGAGCTTCTTTGAGTCCCCCTCGCGCATGGGCTTCTGCGTGCGCGGCAGCGATGTGCGCCGCAACACCAATCAACCGGTCGAGGAAGTTGAGCTGGCCGGCTGCTAATCCTCGGCATCCTTTCGGCCGACCCGTCCGGCGACTTACAGGCGGCCGCCCTGGTAGAAAAGCTCAAGCAATGGCACCCTGATTGGCGTTTTGTTGGGGTGGGAGGCCAGCACTCACAACGCTCCGGCGTGAATCTCTGGGCTGACTCGTCGCTATGGAGTATCGTTGGAGTCACCGAGGCCCTGACTCGATTGCCGCGATTTCTCCTTGACTATTGGAAGGTGCGCACAGCGCTACTAAAGGCTCGGCCGGCGCTGACCGTGATGATCGATTCTCCAGCGGTGCATATGCGACTGGCCGGGGTGGCTCAAAAGGCCGGGATGCGCTGCGTCTATTATTTTCCGCCCTCGGGCTGGAGCAACAATCCCAGGCGTCTGCGCAGCATTCACGGGCGCGCCGAGGCCTTGATTCCGGCCTTTGCCTTCTCCGCCGAGCAATATCGCAAACTGGGCCTGCCCGTCGGGCACTTTGGACACCCTCTGGTGGACCTGTGCGTTCCTGTGGAACGATCTCTGGCCCTCGAGCGGCTGGGTTTGCCCGAAGGCCGCTACGCCGCCCTGATGCCGGGCAGCCGCACTCAGGAAATCCGCCTCTTGCTGCCAGCCTTTCTGGAGACGGCGCGGCGCTTCCCGGGCTGGACCTGGCTACTGCCCACCGCCAACGCCAAGCTTGAGCAGCGGGTGCGCCGAGCCCTACCCAACCCCCCGGACTGGCTGCGCATTGTGCCCGGCCGCTCTCGGGAAGTGATGTCGGTGTGCCAGGCCGGCTTGCTCGCTTCCGGCTCGGCCACCCTGGAAGCCTGCCTGCTGAACATGCCGCACCTGATCTGCTACCAACTCAACCCGACCGACTATAAGATTGGCCAATTTCTGCGTTTTTTGGGGCTTGTCAACGTGCCCATGTTCGGCCTGCCCAACCTGGTGATGCAGGAAAAGCTGATCCCAGAGTATTTGCAGCATGAAGTCCATCCGGAGAACCTGGCCGCCGGGCTCGAACCCCTTCTCAAGGAAGGCCACCCTCGTCAGCTGGCACTGCAGCAACTGGCCCGAGTGCGCGAGTGCCTGGGCCCCCCGGGGGCGGTGGAGCGTATTGCCCGCTTTG
>JALHOV010000130.1:0-12699 GCA_022842865.1 Vulcanimicrobiota bacterium
CGCAGTAAAGGCAAGACTTCCTTTTGTTTGAAGGTCGAGACTCCCTGATCATCTTGTTCCTCGTGCATCGTGTCCATCTTGAACCACAGGTAGCGGGCCAGCATGGTCCGGCCCTCTCCAAGCAAGTCGAGCATTACATCCTGATAGCGAATCACCGGCCTGGTGGGGCTCATTTTCAGGTTCTCTCGCTTCAGTGGACCAGCCAATCCAGCGGCCAGGAGCCAGAGGGCCAGCAGCCAGGGCAGCGGGCGTTTCATAAGTCCTTGGTCTCGAATCGGATGCCCGCAATCAGCAAGAACATCAGGATCCAGGTGAACGCATAGAGAGATTCCGCCAAATGATACTCTGGATGAATGGGAATGGAGTGAACGACCGGGTATTTCAAGCGAAAGATGGCGAAGTTGGGTAGGAATCGCTGCAAAGTCTCGACGCCGTCGGCGACCCACAGGGCTCCCCGGTCCTCTCTCAGAAAGAACTGAATGAAAGCGTTGGGCATGCCTCCCACCGTGTAGACAAAGAAGCCCAACACACCGGCCAGCGGCGGACTGGAAAAGACGCTGAAACACATGCAGATGGCGACCATCAGGGCACTTTCCAGGCTATAGCCCCAGGCGGCCGCGAACAGGTTCGAGTCCCACTCGCGGCTCAAAGAGAAGATCCCCAGACCCATGCACAGAGTGAGGAGAAAGACGCTCCCGCTGACCAGCGTAGCGGTACCTAGAAATTGGCCTCCCAGATAGGTCACGCGGCCCAACGGTCTGGAAAGAATGGGGTAGATAGTCTTCCGTTCGATGTCTCGGGGGACCACACTTGAGCCGAGCAACAGGGCCATAGCCAGGCCATAGTAGCTAATGGCGGTCAAGCCGAAGTCCTTGGTGACCAGGCCGAAAGCCTGCAGGCCCATGCTGAAGGCGTTGACATAGGCGGGGAGGATGAGCATTCCGGCGGCCATAAACAGCGTCACCAGGTGCACCTGGCGCCGGATATTCTCCAGCAGTTGCACGCGGGCGATTTCTAAGAGAGAGAGCATGCGCCCACCTCCTCGTCGACGCGCCTGGTGATCGAGTGAAAGACATCTTCCAGATTGGTGCGTTTGGTGTTCATTCGTTTGAGCTGGTAACCTCGGCTCATGGCCAACTGTAGGAAATCGTTGGCTCCATCCGTGGCAATGGCAACTTCGCCCGAGCTGGAAATATCGGCCAGCGGCTCTTGCACGTCGACCGCTTCCCAGAGCATTTCCACTTTTGTGCGGTTTTCGGTTAACTCGGGAATGGTTCCACACGCTTGCAGCGAGCCGCGATGAATGATGGCGGCCCGGTCGCAGATGGCCTCTACCTCGCTCATATGATGGGAGGAGAAGAACACGGTGATATTGCGCTCCTTCAGGCGTGTCATGATGTCTCTGAGGTCGCGTTGGGCGAATGGATCGAGGCCGGAGGTTAGCTCGTCCAGGATCAGCAAAGGCGGGTCACTCACCAGCGCCTGGGCCACTCCCACGCGCTGTTTCATGCCCTTGGAGTATTCACTGATGCGACTGTGCTTGCGGGCCGTCAGGCCCACCACATCCAGTGCGTCTCGGCAGCGTTCGGCCCGGAGTGCGCGGGGCACTCCGGCCAGTCGAGCGTGAACCATCAGCAGTTCCGCCGCGCTCATGAACTCGTGGTAATTGGCGACCTCGGGAAGGTAGCCGATCTTGCGCCGAGCTTCCAGGCTGCCTGCCGGTTCTCCGAAGACCCAGGCCGCTCCCGCGGTGGCCCGGATCAGGCCGAGCAAGACCTTGATGCTGGTCGATTTGCCGGCTCCGTTGACTCCGATGTATCCGAAAATTTCCCCCGGCTTGACCTGTAAGTCCAGTCCCCTTAGAGCCTCAACCGGCCCGCGCAGGGTGCGAAACGTTTTCTTGAGACCTTGAAAGTCGATTGCATAGCCACTCATGGTAACCTCCTTTGATAATGAGCAATCAACATCCTTTGTTGATGAAAAGGAGTTCTCAGTATCTATACCCAAGCGCATCAAAAGACGGACAAATTGGTCGTGTCGGTCAGCAGGTGTTTGATAAACGATAATCAAATATCGTGTGCATGAGCGGCTTCTGCCTGGCGATTTTTGCCCTATTCGCGCGCTTCTGGGGGACAGTTCAGTCCATCCCTGGCCGTTTGGACTCCCTGCTGGCAGGTGTGGTCCTGTGCTTGTTGAGTTGCTTGCGCTTTGAGGTCTTGGGAGGTTGGCCTCACTTTTCGCTTCCCTGGTTTGGCCACGACCCTGAGCGGGTTCTTCTCGGTTGCCTTTTTTTGGCCACCTGGTTTTTCTACCTTGATTTCTGTCGTGCTTTGAACCAGCCGTCGGGTCGTGATTCCAAGATTCGTCTCCTGGCGTGCTTGTCTACGCTCGCCTGTTTCATGGGGTTGCGGGCTGCGGCCGATTACCATCACTTCCGTTGCGCCATGGACCTGCGCCTGGAGGCTTGCCGACTCACTCAACAAGGGCTTTTCCTCGAGGCGATTGACCGGTTGGAGTCGGCGATCAAGAAGGATTCCAGTCAGTTGGACATCGGGGCCGACCTGGCAGACCTGTATCACGGACTCGGTTGTCGCGAGCAGGCTGTGGCGGCTTTAGACCGCGCCATCGAACTGTCGCCTCACCGTCCCCGCCCTCTCTCGCTGGTCTTTGCTCAGCGCGGCCGATTCCTCCTGAAGACTGGCCGACACCGTGAGGCCAGGCGCGATTTGCTCATCGCTCTGCGCTGGGCTCCTGGTGATCAAGGGCTCCGGCGTTTATTGCGCCAGGCCACCTCGCAAAATACTCAGTAAGGAACGAAGATGTCTAAAGATTTACTCCCCGTAACCGTCCTCAGTGGATTTCTGGGCAGCGGCAAAACCACTTTGCTAACCCATTTGCTCAGCCATCTCCAGGATCAGAAGGTGGCGCTGATCGTAAACGACATGAGCGAGTTGAATATTGACGCAGAACTCGTTAAGAATCTGCACACCGAGAAGACACAGGCGCGCCTGGTGGAGATGAGCAACGGTTGTATCTGCTGCACCCTTCGGGAGGATCTGTGGGAACAGGTCAGCAGCCTGGCGGCCGAGAACGCTTTTGATTACCTGATCATCGAATCGACCGGGATTTCCGAACCTTTGCCTGTGGCCGCGACGTTCTCTTTCGTGGATGAGAAGGGCTTTTCGCTCTCTCAGTTGAGTCGGCTGGATACCATGGTGACGGTGGTGGACTGCCTCAATTTTTTTGCCAATTACTTTAGCGCGGAAGATCTTTGGGAAAGGGCTGATTTCGGTGCTGACCGGGCCGATGAGCGTTCTCTGGTGGATCTTTTGGTCGATCAGGTTGAGTTCGCTGATGTCATCCTCTTGAATAAGACCGATCTGGTATGTGCTAAAGAGCTCGAGGATATCCGAAGTTTATTGCACAGATTGAACCCTCGCGCGCAGTTGGTGGAATGCCAGTTTTCCCGAGTCGATCCCTCCACGGTTTTGCATACTGGTAAATACGACCCCGTTCTTTCGGAGCAATCCGCCCAATGGACTCGAGAGCTTGTCTCTCTGAATCCAGCCGAGCACCTTCCCGAGACGGAGGAATACGGGATCTCTAGTTTTGTCTACCGTGCTCGCCGTCCGTTTCATCCAGAGCGTCTGTGGCGGGCTGCGCAGGATTCGATGGAGGGGATTTTGAGGATTAAAGGCTTCTTCTGGTTGGCCAGCCATCCCAAGAAGATCGGCTACTGGTCTCAGGCCGGCGGGTCCTTGCGCCTGGAAGAGAAGGGGCAGTGGTGGGCTGATTTGCCCAAGTCAGACTGGCCCGCCGCCGACGATGCCTGGATCCTTTCGCGCTGGGAGGAGCCCCATGGGGATCGTCGCCAGGAGCTTGTGGTGATTGGTTTGGAGATGGAACCTGGCGCTGTCCGGGAGATGCTGGATGAGTGTCTTTTGACGGACCAGGAATTTGCCTTGGGGCCCTCCGGATGGGCCCAATTCCCAGACCCCTTCCCTGCCTGGTAAGATGGTGGCTAAGGATAGCCAATGGGCAAATGATTGAAGACCTTGCCCCGGATCTCGATGCGCTCGATCTGGCCGCTCCAGTGGGAGCGGCCGCGCAGGGCCGGGAGGGCTCCAGGGTTCCCTCACATTCTCCATCTAGAATGTAGGCGGTCAGCAACCCTTGACCGGCGTCCCAGAGCAACTCGAGATGGGCAAACTCCTCACCAACCTCGACCAGGTGACCTCCGTGGGGGGCTTTGTGGATGTGTTCCCCAGGGGGGGCGCTGGATTTGCTTTTGACTTCTGGTGGAATGGGGATGCTGGTTGCTTTGGGAGGGCAAGAAAAGCCAGTCAGTGTCTTCTAGGTGACGGACGGATACGATGTTTTGAGCTTTGGAGGAAAGCTGCAGCCGGTCAGTAAGAGCAAGGACAGAAGCAGTTGTTTCACGATCCTCCTAAGTCAGGAGCCAGCGAGCCCCGATAGACCATCCAGGTCGGCAATAGTCCGGAAAGCAACCCCACCAGTAGGGCGCCTACCGGCACGGCCAGCAGTCCAGGGTGTAGCGCCAGCGGGTCAAACTGGATTCCGGTTTTGAGGCGCAGCCAGTAGGTCAATAGCCACATCAAGACGAGATAAAGTGCGAAACCTCCCAGCGTTCCAGTCATAGTCATGAGCATGGACTCTAGCGACACCACTCCGGCTAGAAAGAGGCGACCGGCGCCTAAAGCCCGCAAGATGGCGAATTCCTTCCGGCGCTCCTGCAGAGTGTTGCAGAGGCTGGCTGTGGTGGAAGCGGCGGCCACCAGAAGAATCAGGATGGTGGTCCAGTGCATCAGTTGGATCAGCCAACCCAGTTTGGCAAAAAGCTCCGAAATAATCCGGGCGACCGGCCAGGCCAGGGTGGCACTTTTGCCCTGACGGTTGATGAGTTGGTCAAGATGCATTCCCGCCTGAGGGCTTTTGAGTTTAATCAGCACTCCGCTCACCTCTTTGGCGCCGTCCGGAATGGGCTGGTCGGGTAGGGGAGAGTACTCGTTGCCCTGACCTCGCAGCACGTGGCCGGACATCCGGTAGACTCCCTCGAGAGGGATCAGAATGACGCGATCCTGGGGGGTGTTGGTGGGCTTCAAGATTCCCACCACCTGGTATTCCTCCTCGTGCCGGGCGCTTGCATCATAGTTCAGGCCGTGGAAGGGATGGAAGCGATCCCCCAGCTTGAGCCCCGTCTGTTGAGCGACCCAGCTGCCCAGCACCGCCTCGCCCTCTGCTTCGAAGGGGCCTCCCTGGCTGAAGGTCAGGCCTGCTGCCCAGGCCGAGAAGTATTCCGCAAGCGTCCCGATGATCCGATAGCCCAGATAGTTATCGCCGAGAGCCACGGGGATTGCCCGGGCGACCAGCGGATCTTTTTGAATGGCCAGGAATTTGTCCCATTCCAGGTTGCCTGGTGAGTTCTCCAAATGAAAAAGGGTGCACAACACCAGTTGCAAGGAGCTGCCCCGGGCACCCAGAACCGCGTCGTAGCCCCCGGTTTGACCAGAGAAAACCCTCACCGCTTGAAATTGCAGCGAGCTGACGGTGAGAATCAGAGCGGTCGCCAGAGCGATGCTCAAGGCGGTGATCGATGCAGCCAGGCGGTGCTGCTGCAGGCTGCGCCAGGTGACCAAAAAAAGCGCCCTTAGCAACACGCCTGGTTCAGCTCCGCAAGATCGAGGCATTGCTCAAACTGGCTCAGAATGGCTCGGTCGTGGCTGACAAGCAGCAGAGCAGCACCACTTTCTTGGCACATGCTGGTCAGCAATTCCAGTGCTTTTTGGGCTAGCTCCGAGTCAAGGTTTCCGGTGGGTTCGTCGGCCAGGACCAGAGCGGGGTTATGGACTAACGCTCGAGCGACGGCCACTCTTTGTTGCTGCCCAATGGATAGCTGGCCCGGCCGAAAATCTCGGCGCTTTTCCAGGTCCAGTCGCTTCAGGTAGTGTTCAATTCGTTCCGGCTGACCGTGACCGCTGAGAGCAGCTGCGAGCCACAGGTTCTCCCACACGGTTAGCCCTGGCAGCAGGTGAAAGGACTGGTGGACATACCCGATGCGCCTTCCCCGCCACCGGTCTCGGGCCGCTTCGCTCAAGCGGCTGATCTCCTGGCCATCTACCTGAATGCTTCCCGAATCCGGCAGCAAGATGCCCGCGATCAAGTTCATTAGAGTGGACTTTCCGCTGCCGCTCCGGCCGCGCAGTGCCAGCTGTTGTCCTGCGTCGAGCACAAGCCGAGGGATGTGCAGCACGATGCCGGCTTCACCAGGGAAACTTTTCATCACCTGGCTTAGCAGTAAAGCTGGATGCGTCACTGCGGGATTTCCTTGGCGCTGAAGGGAGTTGGCCAGGTGGGACACCAGTCCGGCGGATGGGACCGGATGTTTTTGAGTTTTTCTTGAATCTCGGGTTTTGGACAACCAACCAGGTAACGCAAGGCGCTGATCTTGACGTAGGAGTAGCTCTTTTTGTCCATCATGATTTCATATATCTGTTGCGCGCAACTCCAGTCCTGCCAGAGGGCAAGGTCACGGATCAATCCGCCCGCCAGGCGCACGTCCCTCAATTGCGAATGTAGCAGGGGCAGAACCGCCTTTTTCCTTTGAGGGTTTTCCGACACCAGAATCCGCAGGCTCTGGACTGCCATTATGCGCTGGGTCAGATCGCCGGCCAGGTAGTGCTGACGAATGACGTCCAGTGCGGAATCTCCCCCCACTTGAGCATAGGCAAAGAGCAGGGCCGGCAGGCTCCCGACGGGCGATTGGCGCCTGGCAGCCAGGGTCTTTTGCTTGAGCCAGGCGGCGTCCCCGGGACCGGGCACCTGGCTCAACATGGTGTAGTAGAGGGACCGATATTCATCGGGGGTTCCCTGCGCCTCTAACCAGGAGCGTAGCCTGGCCTGGCCGAGCTGGCGAGAGAAACTTCGCAGTTCCTTGTATGGGGCTGCACTTAGTTCTGCGTAGGCCGAGTCGGCAATGGCCTTTTCGCGGTCTCCCAGGTAGCGGCTGAAAAACTCCAATCGCTTTGGGAGATAGCTGGTACCAGGCTTGCGAGCAGGTAACTTGACCACTTCTTCCGCAAATTCGATGACACGTTCAGACTCCGCCGACATCGGCTGGCCGGACCAGAGGGGACTGCCCTCGGATTGAGTCGTGGTCAAAAAGACAGGCTTGCGAAAGGCGCTTGCCGCTGCCACCACCACTCGGCCCGGCTCCAGTTTTCCGCGCAGCACTCGTAGGACTCGGTATCGAGTTCCGCCCGGCTGAAGTGGCTGGGCCACGGCGACCGCCTCGGCATACTCAAATTCTTCCGACAACGATATCTGCAGTTGCATACAGGAAGGGCAGGCCAGAGCCTGGCTCAGCATCAGGGTGGTCAAAAGGTAAAGAAGCAGGCGGATGTGCATGGTTGTTGATAATAGGTTTCCAATACCAGATTGTCCAGTGATGTGAAAGGAAGCTGATATCTCATTATTGAAAAGGGAAGGATGGTTACTTCTCTTGGGCTTTCAACCGTTGCCAACCTGGCTCTGGGAGCGGTCCTTCTCTCTCATCTACTTTGGACCCTGAGCAGAGTCTGCCCTCGACCTTATGGCCTCGCTTTGGGTTTTGCGATCTACTTTATGGGGAGCTTGCCGCCCGGGCTGGTCTCGGGCTGCTGGAGATCTTTTCTTCCATGCTTCTACGTCTACCACTTCCTTCCCGAAACCTGTTCCGATAGTCTTCTGCTGGCCAATGGCTTGTATTGCCTGGTGTGGGTGGCCTATCTGGGCTTTTGCCGTTGGCTCTCCGCGTCCCCCGAAGAACATTGACGGGTCGGAGGCATGTCCTCCCGCTTGACTAGCTTTTGATAATGCGCTATCAATATCGAAAGGTCCGTTTCTTTGGACTGCATTTTTATCGAGGTCGTGCGTTATGGAATATCAAGGAAGTGTCAAGTTTTACGATCCCAACAAGGCCTACGGGTTTATCTCGGGAGCTCCCGAGGGAGACGTTTTCATTCATCGCAGCAATCTGGCTGCCGGTCGCGACGAGTTGATCGAAGGTCAGGAGGTGCTTTTTAAGACGCGGCCTGCGGCTCGCGGAGCGGAGGCCTACGATGTGGTTGTGACAAAAGAGTCTCTTTTGCCGCCACGGCCGCGCACTCCCCGTGAGTCAAACGGCCGTGATTCCCGCGGCCCTGCGCGGCCGCCGCGCCCTATGCAGGACTTGCGTAACGTCCGTGTCCCCTCGGGACCGGTTGCTGGCGAAATCCAGTCGGTGGATGGCGAAGGGCGCTTCATGTTCGTGCGAACGGAACGAGAAGGCCTGGAAGTTTTTGTGCACAGCTCTCACTTTGCGAGAATGGGGTTGCGGCGCGGGGATCGGGTTTTTGTGACGGTGGAGCAAGGGCCCAAGGGCTTGCGCGCCAGTTCCCTGGAGCCAGCGTGACGACCCGTCCCAGGCTGCCGGTAACCGTCCTTTCCGGTTTTCTGGGGGCGGGAAAAACCACCCTGCTCAAGCGGATCTTGGAGAACGTCGCTGGATTGCGCGTGGCCGTGATTGTCAACGACATGGCCGAGGTGAACATCGACGCCGACCTGGTACGAACTTCCGCCCCCCGGCTGGTGGAAATGAGCAACGGTTGCATTTGCTGTACTCTCCGAGAGGACTTGATGGTCGAGGTTCGCCGCCTGGCAGAGGAAGGTGGCTATGACTACCTTGTAATCGAGTCTACTGGCATCTCGGAGCCCATGCCGGTGGCGGCTAGTTTTTCCTTTCGTGATCCCAAGACCGGGTTGAGTTTGTCGGATCTGGCTTACATCGACACCATGGTCACGGTGGTGGATGCAGAGCGATTTACCCACTTCGTGCGGGAAGACCAGGCTCTTCATCTGGTGGACCCCGAGGTGTCGGCAGATGATCCGCGCTCTCTCGTAGGTTTGTTGACAGACCAGCTCGAGTTTGCCAACCTGATCCTCCTGAATAAGGTGGACAAGGTTTCGCGCAAGCAGCGTCTGAGCGTTCGTAAAGTGTTGACCTGTCTCAATCCTGAGGCCCGGATCCGCGAATGTTCTCAGTGTGAAGTGGATCTCAAGCTGCTCCTGGGCACTGGCTCTTTCAACGAACAGAAAGCCGCGACCATGGCGGGCTGGTACAAAGAACTGGACGGGAGCGCCCATCTTCCCGAAACCGAGGAATATGGGATCGCCAGTTTTGTCTACCGGGCCCGTCGGCCCTTTCATCCGGGCCGGCTGGAGAACTGCCTGCAGGGTTCCTTCCCGGGACTGTTGCGCAGTAAGGGTTATGCCTGGTTGGCCGGGCGCCCTGAAGTGGTGATGTGGTCCAGTGAGGGCAGTCGCTTTCACTTGAGCAACGGAGGGACCTGGTGGGCTGATTTGCCTTTGGAGCGTTGGCCGACTGCCAACAGTTCCCACCGCCGTTGGATTGAGGACCGCTGGGATCAACCCTATGGTGACCGGCGTCAGGAAATTGTCTTCATCGGACAGGACCTGCCCAGGGCACAGATCCTTGCTTTGCTCGATGGCTGCCTGCTCAGCTCGGCTGAATTTAGTGCGCTAGGAGGCAGCTATGCAAACGCAGTCGATCTGGTTACTTCATAAAGCGGAGGATTTGCTCGGCTTTACCTCCAGCCCCCAGTCTCTGGCGTTGTGGCGGCGAACGCCTTTCCCTGGTGCTGGAGCCCTGATGGATTCGGTGCTGTCTGAACTGAGCCCGTTTGCCCAGGTGCTCGCTCCCGATCAGGTTCGTCTCGCTCTGGCTCCGGCTTTTCCCGCGGGCTTCTGGCGCAGTCCTCTGGCTGCTGAGTGGCTTGAGGATGTCGTAGGGCTGGTGACCGCCTTCTGTCGTGAACTGGGTGTGGACCAGTGCAAGCTACAGTTGGACAAGGATCGTCCCTGTGTTCGTTATCACGCCGACAATGTTCCGTTGAGGTTGGTCTGTACCTATCGAGGGCCGGGCACGCTCTGGCTAAGTGAGGACAATCTCGACCTGAAGGCAGCCGAGGCGAAAGGGACTGGAAACGACGACATCGTGCTAAGGCCGCACGATGTCCAGCAAGCTGGAGAGTGGGATGTGTTGGTGATGAAGGGCAAACGGGCCAACACCACCCCCCTGTACCACAAAAGCCCACCGGCTCGACCGGGCGATCCGGCCAGTCTGGTCTTTAAGCTCGACGTGGTCCAGTCGGGTGGCTAATCCACTGCGGGTCACGTTTTGGATGCTGGGCCAGGACGTTCGTTTGGGTCTCCTCACTCAGGGCGGTTTTGAGCACGCCGGGCCTGCCCTCTATCGACGAGGTTCCTTGTGGCTCCATCAGCTAGGACTATCATTAAAGGAGGAGGGGCTTCTGTATCTGCGGGCTGACGGCAGGTTTTACCGCGTGCCCCCGGGGACGGTTCCTCCGGATTTGCCTGCAATGGCTTGTCCCATTCCGTTTCGACAAGGATGGGCCAAACTTCGTCCGCACTTGGTCGAGTATGAAGAGTGGCTCCACAGCTACCGACCCAGGTATAGAAAATGCTTGTTGCGTATTTGCCCGCCCGCCCTTCGCCCGTTGCGTCGGCGATGGCGAGAGGAGTTTGGCCATGAAAAAGACCGCCAGGTGGCGGTCTTTTCTCCGATTGGGCTTTGGGGTTAAGGTTACTTTACGACTTCGAGGGGGCCGTGGTCGTCACAGTGGCCGTCGTGGGGGTGGTGCAGGTGGCCATCCACCAGATAACAGGTGTGATCTCCGTGAGGAACCGCTTCGTGGCCGCAGTTGGGGCCGTGGACGTGGTCCTTGGCGTGGCCTGAGCAGGCGTGGTCTGGTGTGCAGGCGGCCGGGTTCTTTTCCGAAACTTCGATGCTATGGTGTTCCACGGTGGCGTCACCACTGGGATGGTGAAGGTGACCGTCGTGCAGGTAATCCACGTGGTCGTTGTGCTTCACGGCGGTGTGGCCGCAGTTCTGGCCGTGCTGGTGGTCGTGATGATCGCAGTTATGATCAGACATGGGTAGGTCCTCCTAGGTTGAATGTTGGGCGTGGTCGAGCGCAGAGCGGATCAGATCCGTCACGTGCCCATCCGCCAAAGAGTAAAAGATATGTTTGCCCTCGCGTCGACGCTCGATCAATCGCTCGTTGCGCAAGACCTTGAGACGCTGAGAGATGGTAGACACTTCTTGCCCAAAAAACAGGGCCAGATCGCCGACGCAACGTTCTCCCTCCATCAAGCACTCCATCAATAGCAATCGAGCCGGGTCTCCCAGTGCTCGGAACATGGCGGCTGCCTGTTCCCTGGCCTGGGCGCTGGTCAGCGCGATTTCACTAAGGGAGTGACTGCAGGGGGGATTCATTGTGTGTTCATTTCATCAAGCGTTCAACTGTTTAACTATAAAACTCTACACAGGGGCCTTCTGTCAAGGGGCAAGAGGAAGGAGATGATCGGGCTGGAATCAAGAGTGATAATTCAATATCGTTAGTCAAAGAGATCGAGTCGCCAGGAGGCCTAATGTCTGACAAAGTTCCCGTCACTGTCTTAACCGGATTCTTAGGGGCGGGTAAAACCACCCTGCTCAACTACATTCTTACCGCCGAGCACGGCAAGCGCATCGCAGTCATCGAGAACGAGTTCGGTGAGGTGGGCATTGACCACGAACTGGTGATCAACAGTGAAGAAGAGATTTTCGAGATGAACAACGGTTGCATCTGTTGTACCGTGAGGGGCGACCTGATTCGGATTCTCAGCAATCTCATGAAGCGTCGCAACAAGTTCGATCACATTCTCATTGAGACCACGGGCCTGGCCGATCCGGGCCCGGTGGCTCAGACCTTCTTTATGGATCCGGAGATTCAGTCCCAGTTGAAGTTGGACGGGATCGTTACCCTGGTCGATGCTCGCCATATTTCCCAGCATCTCGATGACGCCCCAGAGGCTCAAGAGCAGATTGCCTTTGCTGATGTTCTTCTCTTGAACAAGTGTGATCTGGTTGATTCTGTCGAGTTGGAGGCGCTGGAAGCTCGTCTTCGCCTGATCAATTCTCAAGCGACCTTGCATCGCACCGAGCAGGCCAAGGTTGCTCTGGATTTGGTGCTGGGTTTAGGAGGATTCGACTTGGAAAGAGCCTTGCAGGTCGATCAACAGTTTCTGGAACCCGAGTATCCTTTTGAATGGGGTGGGCTTTTCAAGCAACCCCCTCAACTCGAGTTGTCGACCGGTCCCGACCCGGCCATGCGGCTCGCCTTCTTCGCGACCGATTCCGAGGATCTGGGACAGGTCGCCGAGCAGGCGGTGCGTATTTTCTCAGGGGATCCCAAGCCATTGCCTGCCGGCCAAGAACATTCCGTTGGTTTTGGATTTTACGAGTTGTCCTTGGAAGCAGCCGACACCCGGATTCGGTTTGAGGGCAGCTCGAGCGGGTCCTACGCCCTGATGACCGAGCATCATCCTGACGAGTTTTCGACCCGGTTCTCGCCGGACCCGGTGGCTTTCCGCGCCTATAAGCCAGATCATGAGCATGACGAGGAGGTCTCCAGTGTGGGAGTCTGCGTGGAAGGGGACCTGGATGGTGACCTCTTTCAAGCCTGGATCAGCCGCTTGTTGCGAGAGAAGGGGCAGGATATCTTCCGTTCCAAGGGATTCGTTTCCATTCAAGGCCAGGAGCGTCGCATGATCTTTCAGGGAGTTCATATGCTGCTTGAC
>JALHOV010000130.1:12709-16345 GCA_022842865.1 Vulcanimicrobiota bacterium
CGGATAAACCCTGGGGAGAGGCTACTCGCCAGACACAGATGGTGTTCATCGGCAGGAATCTGGACCGTGAGGGCCTCACTGAAGGAGTGCTCGCTTGTCGAGTTTAGCTCCAGCCTGGTCGGGCCAAGATCATATTCTGGATTTGGCCTGGTCCGCGCAGGGTGAATACCTTGCTGCGGCCGAGGTCAGCGGGCCGATTCACTGTCTCGACTCCGGGTCGGGGGTAAAAACCTGGACGGGGCACCAGTTGGGGACCACCAGCTTGCGCTGGCATCCTCAACAGCCTTTGCTTGCCAGCTGTGGTCAGGATGGTCGCTTGCGCTTCTGGTCGCCAGAAAGACTGGACCCCCTCATCAATACCGAGGCTCCTGACCGTTGGTGCACCCGCCTGGCCTGGCACCGAAAAGGCCGCTGGTTAGCTGTGGCCGGGGGAAAGCGCGTGAGTTTTTATCGGTCGGATGGAAGCCTTGCTTTGACCAGTCAGGCCCACGTCAGCACTCTCTCGGATCTGGCATGGATGCCTCACGAGGAGATTTGCGTGACGGCTGGTTACCTCGGCTTGCAGTCCTGGCGTCCCGATTGCGAGGAGCCTTTAAAACTCTATCACTGGCAGGGTAGCAGCACGCGTCTGGCCATCAGTCCCAATCAACACTTCATTGCCACTGGTGACCAGGATCGCACGGTCCACTTTTGGAGAAGCAAAAAGCCTTCTTCGGATGACAGTGCCATGATGAGTGGGTTTGCCACCAAGGCGGAGCAGCTGAGTTGGGATTCCGAGAGTCGTTACCTGGCGACCGGAGGCTCCTCGGACGTTTGTCTCTGGGATTGTCTCAAGCCGGGCCCTGAGGGTCGGCCTCCCAAGGTTTTGCAGGGCAATCCCGAGGCCTTTATTACGGCCGTAGCCTTCCAATCGAAGGGGTCCTGGTTGGCCTCCGGCAATGAGCTCGGAGAACTCTGCCTGTGGCAGCACGCTCGAGAGAAAACGCCCATCGAGCAATGGAAGCTGGCTTCTGCAGTATCCGCTTTGGCCTGGTCCCCCCAGGGAGACTTTTTAGCTGTTGGTTGTGCTCAAGGCGAGATCTACCGCTTGCCTTTGACAAGACCTTAAGGGAGGTAAGGTTGCACATTTCAGAGGGCTATCTGCCGGTCTCGCATTGCCTGGGCTGGACGGCCGTTTCAGGGCTTAGTTTGCTTGGCAGTTGGAAATGGACCCGGACTCGTTTGGATCTGGAGATTGAGCGCGTAAAGCTTGGTTTGGCGGCGGCTGGTGCTTTTGCTTTTCTTTTGTCAGCCTTGAAACTGCCCTCCTTGACCGGAAGCTGCAGTCATCCCACCGGGTTGGGTCTGGCGACCTTATTGTACGGGCCGGGAGTGGCCACGGTGCTGTCCTTTCTGGTGTTGCTCTTTCAGGCTCTCTTGTTGGCTCACGGTGGGCTCTCCACTTTGGGCGCCAATCTCTTCTCCATGGGGATTTTTGGCCCTTGGGTTCTCTTTGCGGTGATCCGACTGACCCGAAGCTGGCTGCCGCTTTCGATTCGGGTGGTGCTGGCCGCCGCGTTGGGAGATCTGGCCACCTATGCCTGTACCGCTTTTCAGTTGGGCCTGGCTTTTCCTGACCCCCACTGGGGGCTGATGGCCAGCTTCAAGAAGTTTCTGCTCATCTTTGCACTCACCCAGGTTCCTCTTGCCCTGAGTGATGGCTGGTTGACCTGGCTTGTCTATTCTCGGCTGCAGAAGAGGGGCGATGATGAAACGGCTGATTGAGCTTGTAATGTCAATGCTCTTTCTAGGCTGGCTTGCCTTGCCGCTTTTTCGGCCCGGGACCTTCCAGGGCAGTGACAGCCAGGCCCAAGAGAAGATTCTCCAGGTTCGTCCTGGCTATACTCCCTGGGCTCGACCATGGTGGAAACCGGGCAGCCCCGAGCTGGAGAGCGGTTTGTTTGCGATGCAAGCGGGCCTGGCCGGCATCGTTCTGGGCTACGTGTTGGGCCGATTGGACCGGCGTAGTGCATGAGCTGGAGGTCTATAGTTACCGAAATGGCATGAGGCTTTGGCCGTGGGGAGAGAAAGTCTCCTTAGCCTTCACTGCTCTAGCCTTGAGTCATCGATTTCCCAACCCCTTCTGCCACCTGGGCATCTTACTGTTTTTTAGCCTTCTTGTTTGCGGTTTGGCCCGGGTTCCCGTCGGCGTCTGGCTTCGCTTTTTGGGGATGTCCTTGAGTTTCTTTTTGTTGGGTTCGTTGGTCGTTGTTTTGGACGGTTCGCCGGACGGGCTGGAGCGGGGCGGGAGCCTGTTTACACGGGCTCTGGCCGGCTTTTCGACGCTAGGCTTTCTCATGTGGACGATCCCACCGGGCGATTGGTGCCGCCTGCTAAGAGGCTGGGGCGTTCCTCAACCGCTTACAGAGATTGCCCTTTCGATGTTTCAAATGATCGGAGTCAGCGGACCGATCTTGTACCGACTTCGTAGGAGCTCCTTATGTAGGTGTGGTGACAGAACCTGGCGCTTGCAGCTTTCTCAACTTTCGTTGGTGTTGTCCGCCTTTTTGCTTCGCTTGAGCGGTCAAACCTTACGCTGGGAGCGAACCCTTCAGCTTCGCGGTGGGATGGTCGGGCTGTCTGGTCCGGTCTCGCGGGGGGGTTTTCATCCGATTCTCTGGTTCGGCCTGGCTTTGGTTTGGGTGGCCATCGCTTGGATTTAAGTTGCAGCCACTTGGAGGTAAGTTTCCCTGGTCGAGGAGTAGTGCTGTCGGATGTTTGCCTTCGCCTGGGTTCGGTTTCGAAGCTGGCCCTGTTGGGCCGAAATGGGGCTGGTAAAAGCACCTTGCTTCACTGTTTGTTGGGGTTGATCAAGCCGAAGAAAGGTCAGGTCCTGGTGAACGGCCAGGGTCTAGACTATTCACGCTCGGGGTTACGCAAGCATCGCCAACGGGTTGGTTTGCTTCTGCAGAATCCCGACGATCAGCTATTGGCTCCGATCGTCCGAGACGATGTGGCTTTGGGTCCGCGCAACCTGGGTTTGTCCGAGCGCGAGGTCGAACGCAGTGTCGGCGAGGCATTGGAGCTTTTCGACTTAGAAAAACTGGCGGACTCTCCGACCTACCCTTTAAGCACAGGCCAAAAGAAGCGGGTCGCTCTAGCCGGACTTTTGAGCATGTCTCCAGAGGTGATCTTGCTGGATGAGCCTACGGCTGGATTGGACCCGGGTGGGGTGGTTCGCCTCAGGCAAGCGCTGGATCTTCTCGCGGAAAGGGGAGTGCACTTGCTGTTGAGCACTCACGATTTAGATTTTGCTTATGAATGGTGCTCCGAACTGGCCTTGCTTGACCAGGGAGTGATTGTGGCCCAGGAGGAGGCCGATCGGGTCTTCTCTCAGTTTGGCGAGGTAACCGGCTTGCCATTGCTTTATGAGCTCAAGCATGCCGTCTACGGTATGGGGGAGGCGCCGTCCGGGTCGGATCGTCAGCAATTGTTGGAGAGAGTTCGGCTTTTAGGTCAAAAATCGGATTCTTGATCGCGGATTTCAGGGCTGGCACTCCTTGAGGTTCTGGCTTGGTGGCCGGAGCCAGGTAAAGTCTCCATCTCTTAGAATCATTACGATAATGAGATCTCAAAACCTTTTGCGCCCGGACACCC
>JALHOV010000131.1:0-5144 GCA_022842865.1 Vulcanimicrobiota bacterium
GTACAGTCAGCAACTCAAGCGTGGTGACGAATATGAAAAGCTCAAGCGCACAGTGGCCATATCGATCTTGGACTTCCCGCTCTTCCCTGACACGACCGCGCTGCACACGCGCTTTCGATTTTGCGACCCGGTGCACGGGTTGGAGCTGAGTGATATACTGGAGATCCACTACCTGGAGCTGGCCAAATTTCGACGCACCCAACCCCTGGTCACCCCTCTGGAAAAGTGGCTTCACGCACTGAAGTTCGCCGATATCTACGCACTCGGGCTGGTCGACCTGCCCGAGCCCATTCAAGCAGAGGAAGAAATTGTGATGGCTCTGGACATAATGAACGACGCCTACTCCGATGAGGAGGTCCGCGATTATATCGATTGCCTTGAAAAGGCGGAGCGTGATGAGATCTGGCGTCGCAACAACGCAGTCCGACGAGCCGAAGCAGAGGCTCTGGCCAAGGGGCAGGCGGAGGGCCTGGCCAGGGGGCAGGCGGAGGGCCTGGCTGAAGGTCTGGCTCAGGGTCGCGCCGAGGGGGAAGCCCTGGCTCGGGAGAAGATGTCACGCGCCCTGGCTGAGCAGGGCATCGACGCCGAGACGATCTACAAGGCCACCGGCATTCGCATCTCAGGTGTTCCAGAGGGCGGCGGGGACGTATAGCTCTTGCCAGTGGTCGGCCCCGTGAGCGGGGTGGGGGCCGGGGTCGCGGAATCCGTGGTCTGAGAGCAACAGCACGGTGCGGCCCGGGGGGATGCGCTGCAGCAAGGGACGCACGCGCGTTTCCGTTTCGGCCAGCAGCTCTCGATAGAGAGGCCACAGCTCCAGAGAACTCTCGTGGACGCGGCGGTCGATGTACTGGAGATGCAGCATCAGGGCCGGCGGACTCGAATCCAGCAGGCGCTCGACTTCCTTGCGCTTGCGACGGTCTTCGGCCGCTTTGATCAGGGTCAGGGGGCGGCCCAACAGCAGACCATCCGCCCCGGCCGGAGCCACCTCCTCGCCGGCCAGCCAGGCGTGACGTGCGGCCCGCGTGGTGGTCGGCAAGGGAGCCTGCACCAGCAGCTCGCGCAGAGGAGCTCCCAGTACCTCTTCGTAAACGGGGCGCAGCAAATCCCACAGATCCCAGCGTAGCGCGTCCATCACCAGGATGACCCAGGGGCGTGGTTGGCCGGAAAGCAAGGTGGCTGGAGCATCGGCCAGCGGGGTGGCTTCGAGCGGGAGGGGCACCAACTGGGGCGAGAGCTCCTCCTCCAGCCCTTCTTCATAGACCAGCCGCTGCCAATCGCGCCAACCCCGCGCGGCCGTCCCAAAAACACCGGATGTGAGCTTTCGAAAAACCGGCAAGTGAGTCCAATCCAGGGCCGGCAAACTCCAACCCGGGGCAACCCCCAGCTGCGCCGCCGCCACACAAAAGCGGCGGGACAAGGACGGGAAAAGCGTCTCGTGTTGCGCCGCCTGGCGAGCATCCAGATGAGCCGACAGCTCGAGCAGCACGGGCCAGAGTTCGCGCTCGGGCGGCTCGCCCTGAGCTTCCCCGGAGAGCACGAAGCGCCGCGCCAGGGCCGGACTGGCCTGCAATTGGTGTTGGGCCAGCCAGCGAGCCAGCCAGGGACCGAGCGGATCTCCCTCGGGCTCGCCCACCTGCACATGCACCCAGGTGTCGCGATGCAGGTCGGGACCGGCCAGCCAGTCCTCGAAAGCGGCCCGCAACTGAGCCACCGAGAGGCGCTGATCCTGCAGGCGATCCACCAGGCCACTGAGCGGTCGGCTGACCAGCAGAGTCTGCCCGGTGGCCGCCTGGCTGAGATGCTTGATGAGCTCCTCATCCAGTTCCTCGAGCAAACGCGTGCAGGCGGCCGTCGCCGGCAATTCCTGGAGCAGCGCCAGCACACGCTCGAGACGATCGGCCGCGCGCTGCTGACCCAGGCTGGACAGGTTGCGTAAATAAGCCCCCAGTTCGTGACTGAGGTAAAAGCGCGCACCACTGCCCAGCGCCTGGCGAACTTCCCGCAACAAATCGGGCGGCTCGGGCAAGGGTTGGTCGGGCCGGTAGCCGCAGGCGCACACCAGGGTCAGCAGCAACTGATCTTCCACTTTTCGCCGGCAGGGCTGCGGAAGCTGTTCGGCCCGTTGGCGCAGGCTGGCGAAACCGGGCTCGCATCGGAAACCCAGCACCGCCTGCAGTCGCTCCAGAGCGCGCCATTCCGGCTGTTGCTGCAAGATGCGGCGGGTTGCGAAGACATCGTGGGCGTAATAGGCTTCGTGACGCTCCTTGTAATCGCTGATCCGTTCCGTTTCGTAGCTGCGCGCCTCTTCGCGCAGGCGCCCCCACTCTTGCTCGGGCTGGTCCGCCGAGACAAGCCGGTCCAATTGTTGCACCAGCTGAGCCTGCCCCAGCAATTCCAGGCGCCGCCGGGTCTGCTGCACGGCAGCCTGCTGCTGGGACCAGAAACTGAGGCGCTGCTGGGCACCGGCGAAGCGCCCGAAATCTGCTTCCACCAGGGCGTGCAGGCCCTGCAGTGAGCTGTGCGGCAAACCCACTCGCGACAAGGCCAGACTTAGCTCCTCCGCCTGGGAAGCCGGGGCCTGACCGGCCAATTCTCCCAGCTCGAGCAAGTGCTCCCGGGCTTCCCGCCAGAGTTCGCGCATGCGGTTTTGATTCAGCGGCAAAATGGACTGCTCTCCGAAGAGAAACTGCAATTTCTGCAATTCCTCGACCGCCGGGAGAGAGCGCTGACTGAGCGCTTCCAATTCCTCCGCTTTTCCGGCCAGCAATTCTCCGATGGAGGCCAGCGTGAAGGCGCGCCCGTGACTGAGCAATTGTATCTTGCCGAGTTGAACCAGAGCTGCCAGGATCAGGTAAAACTGAGCGGGCACCAGTCCCCAGCCCGACTTCTGCCACTGGCGACGCAGACTCTGGACCGGGTAGCGTTGGTCGACCTGCCATTCGCTGAGCATGGACAGGGCCGGCCCGCCGGGCTGCACCAGCAAGCGGGCGGTTCCCCCTTCGATTTCCACCAATCCCAGCGGTTTGAGCACCCCTTCCAGCAGCGGCGTGACCGCTCCGACGCCGGGTTCCAGAATTTCCTTCCAAAGGATTTCCAGGGCTTTGCTGCTCAGGCCCTCCGCCGAATGAGGAGCGATGCCGGCAAAGCGGGGAAAGCGCAGTTCCAGTCCCTGGCTGACAGCGGCGGCATAGAGCCGGTCGAAGCGAGTTTCGTGAGCGGGCGGATGGCCACTCTGATCTCCCCAGTGCATCCGCCCCCGGGCGTAAAGCGAGAAAACGCGCTGCTCCAAACGCTGCTCCAACTGCTTCACATGCGGTTGCAGACGAGACCTCAGCTCTCGCTCCTGATCCATCACCTGCACGTGAGCCTGCCACTGCATCAGCAATTCTTCCAGGTCACTCTCCGGCGCGGCCGGTTCCCACAGCACTACATAAGGCGGCGCCTTGGGCAGTGGTTGGCCGGGTGCGAGCAGGACCAGACAGCAGTCATATTTATCGGTATCCAGAGTCGCCTGCCAGGCCAGCAGCGCCTGCTCATCGCCCTGCAACCAGCACCACAGTCCTTCGCGGGGGGCGTTGCGCCAGCGCAATTTCACCGGCTGGGGCGGGCGTCCCAAAATCTCCGCCAGGGGGAGCTCGGGCCGGTTGACCAGACGGGCGGCCGCGGCCCAGTCGGGACGCAGCCTGGCAAGCGCCTGGCGCACGCGTTGGCCGAGAATCTGGTTGAAATTCGACTCCAAATTGAGAGAATATAGATTTGCGCGACGCTGCACAAAAGCGCCGCGTTCCACCAGCACGTCCAACACTTTTTCTCGCATGAAAGCCAGATTGCTTTTCGGATCCAGACGGGAAAGCCGGCGGGCCAGAATGGTGCTGAGGCGCTCGTCGGTCATTTCGGTGGGCACCGGCGAAATGGCGGCCAGGATGAGCACTTTCACCACCGCCGCGGCCAGCTGCCGGGCTTTCTCGTCCTCGAAAAGTTCGGGCAATTCGCGTTCGTAGTAGGCCCAGCAAGTGGTCTCGTAGGCGGCCAGTTCGGCCCGGTCGGCCAGGCGTTCGCGAAAATGGTCAAATAATCGCTCGGCAGTCAGCAGCAGGTCGGCCGGTCCTTCGAGCATTCCCGGCAATCCGCGCAAAGGATCGCCGGCCAGCTGGGCCTGCACGAAATCGACCAATCCGCGTTGGCGCGAGAAAAGTGGGGTTAATTGTTCCAGCAATTCCAGGGTCGCCGGGTGCACCGGATAAGTGCGCAAGAAATCTTGCTGAGTGATGAGACCGGGATAGATCCGTTGGAAGTCGTTCCAAAGCCGGCCGATGGCGGCCTCGTCTTTGTGGCTTACCAGGCGTCCGCTGATAAGATCGCCCAGGTGACGGGTGGAAAGGTGAAAGCGCAGGGGATAGCGCTCGCGAATGCGCAGCGCGCTGGCCTCCTCGCCGTAGCCCAATTCTTCCAGAGAATGCTGCAAACTGGCCAGGATCCAGAGGGGCATTTTATCCGACCATTCGCCCAGGAATTGCAGGAAACGCACGTCCTCACGATGGGCCGTCGGGTCTTTGGAACGCAAGAATTCGGAGAGTTCGTCCAAAAGCAGAACCACTCGGGCGCCCTGCAGGCTGTCGCCCAAAATCTGCATGGCTTGGCGCCGGTCATAGCTGAGTCGCAGCGGATTGTCGGGCAGGGTGCGTAGAAATTCGCGGGCGCGGCGCAGGGCGGCTTCAGGCGGCAGCGTTTCAAAATCCGCCAGGCGCTGCCGGTAGATGGGCAGCACGTAAGTTCGGAAGTTTTCGAGGAGGCGGGTGCTCTCGGCCAGCACCGGAACTTCGGGCAGATGGCGCGCCAGTTCGTCCTCGAGAGACTGCAGCACCACTTGTTCCAGGGTGTGCTCGGCGGAATAGGCAAAAAGCGGCACCGAGACCAGTATCCAGCGCTGGTGACGAACCGGCGAGTTCTGCAGCGGAGGTGGCAGGCGGCGCCAGGCGCGTTCATTGCCGGCCAATAATTGGTGCAAGAAAGCCAGACAATGGGATTTTCCGCTGCCGTAATGACCGCGCAGAAAGGCGCCCAGGCCCTGCGGGCGTTCCAGGGCGTGCAAGAGGCGCTCGAACAGGTGGGTGATATCCTGCGTAAACACGAATCGGTCCAGC
>JALHOV010000131.1:5154-16304 GCA_022842865.1 Vulcanimicrobiota bacterium
GGCTCGCTGTGCGTCGGCCAGCTGGATGACGGTGCGGATGGGCGGGACGTCGATGAGGTCGCCGAGCTTCATTTGCACACCTTGCGATAGGTTCCCCACCAGCGTCGTTTGCCCGGGTCTTTCTGCGCTTCGGCGCCAATGAAGGCGGCGGCCCTTGGAGTCTGCTCGTGATCGCGGCAGGCTTTACAATAGGCTCCCAGGACGAAGAGGTCGGCGGGATTCTCGCGCAGCAGTTCTTCCATCAGATCCAGAGCTTCCTCGATCTGGCCCATATCGCGCAGAACGTAGGCAAGGTTGGCACGCAGGTAATGCTGATTGCCGGACTGGCGCAGGCAGGTGAGCAACTCCTGGCGAGCCCGTTCGAAGTCTTTCAGGTCCCGCAGCGCCTGCACCAGGCGTTCGCGCAGCACCGTGTTGTGGCGGTGCTCGTGGAGCGAGAGCAGGGTGTCGAGCTCTTCCACCACCACCTCGGGCTTCTCCCCTTTCAGACGCAGCATGACCAGGTCGCGCAGCAGGCCGGGATGGGCGGGAAAATCTTCGTGAGCGCGCTGCAGTAGTTCCAGAGCCGCCCCTTCCTGTTTGGCTTTGAGCAGCGCCTGAGCCTGGCCTTGCAACTGGTCGGCGTTGGGCCGCGGAGTGCGCTCGGCCCAGTGGGCGGCCCGCTCGGGATCTTGCTGCTGCAGATATTTCATGACGCGCTGCCAGGCGGCCGGGCCGAGTTGCGGGCGTTGCGCCAGCTCTTCGAAGAGGGCCTGGCTTTCGGTTTTGTCGCCCAGATGCTCGAGCAGGCCCGCCTTCAAGGCCAGGCCATAGTCGTTGAGTTGTTGCAGCTGTTGCAGGCTTTGCAGGGCTTCCTGGGGGCGATTGAGACGGGCCAGCAGATTGGCGCGCTCCAGGGGATGCGGCTGCGACAGCTGGTCGAGGCACTCCAGGGCCTCCTGGAGCTTACCCTGGCGGCGCAATTCCGCGATCCTTTCCATACGGGCGGGCTTTCCATGGTGCGGGGGGGCTCCCTGCCGGACGGGAAGTTCACAGAACGAATAAGTCGGGAGGGGGCTTGCCATCTGGGGGGAAACGCCGGCTATGACCATCCATTTGAAGGCCGCTCTGGTCTACGATTTCGACGGAACGCTGGCGCGGGGAAACATGCAGGAGCACACCTTCATCCCGGCTCTGCGCCGAGAGGTTCCGGATTTTTGGGCGCACACCAAGCGCTTTGCAGAAGAGCACGACGCCGATGAAGTGCTCACCTATATGCGGTTGATGCTGCAGGAGGCGGAAGCCTTGGGACAGCCCATTACCCGCGAGTCGCTGCAGCAGCACGGCGCACAAGTGCCGCTTTTTGAAGGGGTGAGCGAATGGTTCGGGCATATCAACCAGTTTGCCGGTGAAATGGGCCTGAGCCTGGACCACTATGTGATCAGCTCCGGACTGCACGAAATGATCGAAGGCTGTTCTATTTTTCCCGAATTCAAACAAGTCTATGCCTCGCGTTATTTATACAACGAGAAAGGCCACGCCAACTGGCCGGCGGTAGCCATTAATTACACCACTAAAACCCAATTTCTTTTTCGGATTAACAAAGGCATCGATTCGACCTGGGACAATCGCCGCATCAATGAATGGGTTAATCCTGAGACTCGTCCCCTCCCCTTTCAACACATGATCTTTATCGGGGACGGCGAGACCGACGTGCCGGCCATGAAAATGGTGCGTTATCAAGGCGGATATGCGGTAGCCGTCTTCGATCCGGAACGATTTGCAAAAAACCAGACCACCATCCACAAGCTGATCTCGGCCGACCGCTGCAACTACGTGGCCCCCGCCGACTACCGTAAGGCCAGCCAACTGGACGTAACCATCTGCGGCATCCTCCAGCGAATCGCCGAACGCCGGGCTATTCCTTGAGCACCATGTCGATGCACAGCACCGCGCCCAGGATGAGCACGCGGATGGGGTTGTCCGGGGTGACGTCCTCGGAGATGGAGACGGCGTAGGTATCGGCAGTGGTGAACAGTTCCTTAGCCATACCGGCCCACTTTTGTTTAACCTCGGCGTAGACTTTCCCGTCCTTTTCGAACTTGAACTCGCGGCCGCGCCAGGAGCCCTTCAGGTTGCACAGCACTTCATCGTTCGGGCCGAGCACGCCGAAGGAGGCGGTGAGCGAAAAGAACTTCTGTTTGAATCCGCCCATGCGGGTCCCGTTCTCGTTAAAAACATCGACTTTGGAAAGAAACATGCTGATGCCGCGCTTGACGTTCAAAACCGGCTCGCCCCCGGGTGTGGTCACGTGAATGTCAAACGGTGTCATCCGCTTGTAGTCGGTGAAGCGGAACATCTTGCTGAAGAAGCCGAGATTGGGCTCTCGACAGAGCATGATCGGCGTCTGGGGGTCACTCGGATCGAAGATGTCGTAGTTGCTGGCCGCCTTGAACATTCCCACATGCTCTTTGACGATAAAGACGTTGCGAGTAAGTATATCGTGCACAGGGCACTGTTTGCTATCGGTGTCTTGTCGCCCTGCTTACGACTTCTTGCGTCCCCGTTGCTGCAAAAGCGCGTAATACCGATACTGCCCCTTCTTGAAACGCAACAAGAGGCTGGTTTTAGCGGGGGCGTCAGCCAGTTTTTCCACTTGCTCCAACCTTTCGATAGGTCGGTCGTCCCATTCCAAAAGCAGGTCGCCCTCTTCTACGCCAGCCTCGGAGGCCGGGCTCCCGTCCAGCACCTCCGTCACCACCACGCCCGATTTTTCGGTCAGGCGGAACTGCTGCTGGCGGAAACCGGTGATTTCGGCCACGCGGAAGCCATAGGGAGTCTCGACTTCAGCCCCCTCCAGGTGAGGCTGCAGTCCGATCTCCACCGGAAGGGTGGTGAGGCCGGAACCGCGGCGCACCTTGACTTCGACCTTGGTGCCGGGCGTCAGGCGGGACACTTGCTGGGCAAATTTTTGGATCTCATCTTCCTCTTCGGCATCCACGGGGCTCCCGTCCAACTCGGTGATGACGTCACCGACCCGGAGCCCCGAGCGGGCGGCCGGCGAGCCGGGGGCGAAGTCCGATATGAGCAAGCCCCGAACATTGGGGGTCCCCCGATAAGCCGCCAGTGCGCGCGTGAAGGGCTGGGTGTAGAGTCCCAACCAGCCGCGCTCGAGCTGGCCCTGCTGAACCTTGCCCTGCATCACCTCTTTGACTACTTTGGCCGGGATGGTGAAACCGATCCCCCGTCCGATTCCGGAAGAATTGATGCCCACGACCTGGCCCTGCAGGTCCACCAGAGGTCCCCCGGAGCTGCCCGAATCGATGTTGGCGTCGGTCTGCAGAAAATCATTGAGCGGCGTCATCCCCTGCTCGCTGCCGGGAATGTAGCGCCCCTTGCCGCTAATGATGCCAAAAGACACAGTCCGGTCCAATCCGTAGGGATTCCCCACGGCCAGCACCCACTGACCGACCTGGACTTTCTCGGAATCAGCCAGTGTGGCGAATGGCAAGGGCTGCGGGGCTTTGATCTGAAGCACGGCCAGATCGGTTAGCTTGTCCCGCTGCAACACCACCGCGTCGTAGCGCGAGCGGTCGTCGAGCACCACCTGGACCTGGTCGGCTTTGTCGATGACGTGGTGGTTGGTGACGATCTTTCCATCTGCGGTAACCACTACGCCGGAACCCAGCGACTTGACCCGCGTTCCCGCACGGCGCGACCAGGATTCGATGTGCACCACGGTGGGCTTGACCCGATCGCTGACGCTGGTTATGAGGCGCTGCGTTTGCAGCAAAAAGTCCGGAGTCTGGGCCACGGCAGGCGCGCTCAGCAGGATCAGGGCAAGCCAGATTTTCTTCATCCACCTTGCTTCTCTTCGTCGAGAGACTTGCCTCCGGAATGCGGGGCTGTGGTGAGGGGATAAAGATTTCGCGGCTGCGAAGTCATTTGGGTGAAGAGGTTGTTGCTGGCGTTGCTGTTGACCGGTCTGGGTCAGGCACGCCCCGAGCCCCACGTATGGAAGTTTCCTTCGACCGCGCGGGAGCATTCGAACTGGTTTTTTGTGGTGCCTCGGGACATGCCACCTCCTCCAGACCGTTTCGCCATCTTGCGCATCGGCAATCGGCCCTGCCGAATCGCCCCCGGCCGGACGCCCTGGCGCATCAACGTGGGCGATACCCGCTACTGGCCCATCCTGGAGCGAGCGATGCAGACCTGGAATATGGGCGTGCAGCCGCTGGGCATGACCTATCTGTTTCTGCCGGCCGACCCGGAGCATCCGCCGGATTTGACGCTAAAGTGGTTCGACCCGCAGTTGCCGCGCGACAAGGCGGCGGCCACCTGGTGGTCGACCGGTCTGGACACGGCCCGAGTGCTGGGCATCTCGCTGGACGGCAGTTTCCGCGTGCCCGAGGGGAACATGGTGCAGATCCTGGCCCACGAACTGGGCCACGTGCTGGGACTGGGCGAGTCGCAGCAGCCGGGCGATCTGATGTACTACCGCACCCCTACCCAGCGTCTGGGCCCCGGCGATGTGCGCCTCAGCCAGCGGGACTTCGAGGCGCTACGCTGGCTGTATGGTCAGGAATACTTCACCCCGATCCGCAGCCCAAGAGACTGACGGCGCGGGCGAAAACCAAAAAAGGCCTTGCGGCCTTCTTCCATATGGGGGCTGGGGGGCTTAGACTTCCGGCTGGTAATTGTCGATGGGAACTTCCGAGGCAACTTGAGGGGCGCAGCGGGGGACCGAGCGATCCCGGGGGCCGTGGCAGCGGACGACGGTGCGCTTCATCGTTCCTACACCTTTCTTCCAGACCACAACATCCTCCGACGATTGCCATCCGGAGCAGGTGGGGCAGACTTTGCCCTTCGTGCGCAGATGATCCGATTCGCCCGGGATGCTTACGTCGCCGGGGAACCAAGCGGTGGTGGGGTATACGCGGAGACTGGACGGGATGCTGAGGGAATCGGTTCGGACTTTAGACATTCTGACCTCCAGGGTGGCGGGCGTTTTTCGACCTATGATGACCTAACCGGACCGCCCCAAGGAAGTTCCCGATAATGCACAAAATTTTTGAAAAAGATTCCGGGCCCACCGGAAAGGGGATTTTAGCCCTTCAGTGCTAACCTACGGACCCATGTCCTATACACGAAGCGGCCGCGCGGCCGAAGAACTCCGCGTTCACAAGATTACTCCCGATTTTGCGCCGGCTGCCGAAGGCTCGGTGCTGATTGAAACGGGCAACACCCGGGTGCTTTGCACCATCACCGTGGAAGACAAAGTTCCGAGCTGGCTGGCCGAGCAGAACAAGGGCTGGATCACGGCCGAATATGCCATGCTCCCCCGCTCCACCCAGGTGCGCAGCAAGCGCGACTACCAGCGCACCGCAGGACGCACCCACGAAATTCAGCGTCTGATCGGGCGCGCCCTGCGGGCCGTCACCGACTTGAGCGCGCTGGGGCAGCGTAAAATCATCGTAGACTGTGACGTCATCCAGGCCGATGCGGGCACGCGCACGGCGGCCGTCACCGGCTCCTGGCTGGCCCTGGCCTATGCCTGCGACAAACTGCTGCGGGCCGGCAAAATCCCCCGCTGGCCTCTGCGCGAGCAGGTGGCGGCCGTTTCGTTGGGCCTGGTCAACGACAAAGTGCTGCTGGATATGGATTACGTCGAAGATGCCGCGGCTACGGTCGACCTGAATCTGGTCATGACCCATAGCGGCCGGCTCATCGAAGTGCAGGGAACCGGCGAGGAAGCCACCTTCGATCGCAAAGAACTGGACGCCATGCTCGATCTGGGCTGGCAGGGTTTGCAGCCGCTTTTTGAACTGCAGCGCCAATCGCTGGCCGAGAAAGGCATCCGTTGGGCCTGAGGATCCTGCTTCTGCTGTTGCTGAGCTGCGGGGTCCTGGCTCAAGGGAACCCGCAGATGGCTCAGTTACGACAGTTGATTCAGAACGCGCTGCAACAGGCCCCGCCCATGGACGCCGACCGGCAGCCCATCATTGCGCGGTTGGAGTTGTTGACCATTCAGGCCGACAATCTCTCGCGCGGTGCCGGCGACTGGAACACCTTTTTCCGCTTCTATCAGGAGACGCAGACGGTGATCGCCCGCTCCGGACCCTTGCCCGGGACGTTGGGGGCCAATTGGACGCAAATCCAGCAAACGGTCAGCGATATCGGGCGGGCGCAAGGCCGTTCCCTGGGCATCGTGGGCCAGGCCTATGTGGCCCAGGACGCGGTGCGCCTCTCACCCGAGGTCGTGCAGCGAGCTCTGGCGGCGGTCCAGGGAATCGAGTCAGCCCTGGGTCCAGTGCCAGCAGGGGCCGAGAAAACGCGCTTCCAGCAGGCCCGCGCTCAGTTGACGGCTCTGCGCACCCACTTGCAGTCGGCCCTGAAACACCCCAAAAGCCTGGGCCAGCTGATCCAAGACCGGCGCCGTTTCCAGGCCATCCGCAGCGCCCTGCAGTTGCCACCCATCCGCTTTTCAGAACTGGACCAAGCTTTGGACCAACTACCCAACCCATAGGAGGAACCAATGGCGAGAGTGACTGGAATTGGGGGGGTCTTCTTCAAGGCCAAAGACCCGGACGCTCTGGCGGCCTGGTATCGGGAGCACCTGGGTGTGCCGTTCGATAGCCAGATGGGTTGCGCCATCATTCGCTGGAATCAGGATGCGCTGGCGGAGGAGGGTTGCACCGTATGGTGCCTGGCCAAGTCCGATACCGACTGGTTCGAGCCCAGCCAGTCGAGCTTTATGATCAACTACCGGGTGGACAATATGGTCGGGATGCTGGAGCAGCTCAAGGCGGCGGGAATTCCCATCGTAAAGGGCCCGGACACCGAGTTCAACGGCATCTTCAGCTGGATCCTCGATCCCGAGGGCAACAAAATCGAGCTCTGGCAGCCCACGAAGATCGAAAACCTGCCCTGAGTCGGACCAGCGGCTGAGGGGCGTCCGGGGGTGTGCCTGCGGGTAAACGGCGGAAGGCCGGAATGCAAAAATAGCCGGCGGATCACTCCACCGGCTACCTTGTCAGGACGAAACCTAGAACGCGTTATTGACCTGGTTTCCCACGGTGTCGCCGACGATGGAGAAGTTGTTCTGAACGCCTCCGACCACGTCTTGCACGGAGGCCCCGAAGTTGCCGGTGAGGGCGTGGGTGGCGGCGTTACCGACGGTGGAAATGTTGTTGGCGGCCACGCGAGCGACGCCGCGGATGGGTTCGCCCACGAATTTGGCGCCACTGGTCAGGGTCTCGCCCAGGCCGCCGGCGGCGCCTTTGACGGCGCTCCATTCATCCTTGGGAATGCCGATCACGTTGTCGACCTGCTTGTGGATGCCCTTGCCCAGATCATCGAGGGCTTTGCCGGGCTGCAGAGTGAGCACATCGCCGGTCACCTTCAGCCCGGTCTCGATGCCAGTGCCGACCACCTTGGCCGCGCCCTTCAGGGGAGCCGTAGCAAACTTCCCTACGTTTTTGGCTACGTCAACGATTCCGCCTAAAATACCCATGCTGTTCTGTCTCCTTCGTGTGCGTCTGAGATAATTCTGACACAGCCTGGAGAGTGGTCGGAGTAATCCTAAAGCAGTTTGCGATATTCCGTTACCAAATTGTTAACATTATGCCAGACCGTCTGGCGCGGAAGTCGCCTCCTCGCCCTCCGGCGCAAAGCGTTCCACCCCTGCGTTGAGCAGTTCCTGACGGTCGGAGATCATGAGCAGGGCCGTGCAGATGTGGTCATTGCCCTGGCGGAAGACGTCCAGATACTTCTGCAATTCGTGCTCATCCTCGATGGGCAGCGAGGTTTCCATACCGTGCAGTCCTTCTTCGCAGAGAGCCACGCCTTTGCGCACCAGGTAGCCGACCTGGTGGTGGAACTCTCCCTCTGAGTTAAGTCGCTTCTCTACTTCTAGAGCCCGCGCCAGCTGAGCCATCCCGTGGCCGGTGAACTCCTCGAAATGCTTGCGGATGTGCTTGAGCCAGACCTTCACCTGGCTGTCGTCAGAGCCGTCCAGCCAGTCTTCAATGGCCATGCGCAGTTGGGCCAGGTTCTCGGTATCGAAGGTCTCCGTGGGAGCCGGGTAGACGCGCCCCTCCTCGAAGTCGAACATGCCGTCGGCCGCTTCGACCGCTTGACGCAGCATAGCGCCGCAGGACGCGCAACGCGAGGCGTTGGGCAAGCTTTCCATCGAGCAAATCAAGCATTTAGACATCGCGGCCCCCTCATTTGAGCGTTCTCGAAGGAACTGCGTCTCCCCCCTGGGACCCCCTGCCACATTTCAGACCGATTTCAGGCCCTACACCTATTCTATACAGACTAGAAAAGGGGGCGCCCAAGTGATTCCATCCATCTCAGCTTGCAGCCATCGCGGTCACGTGCACAAGTGCTCGAATCCTGGGCAGCCCAGTGCACCGGCTCCAGCCGAGGTTCCCAGCGATAACGTTGCCCTGGGAGTCATGGATATGCGCGGCCAGAAGCAGGTCGCCTTCAATACCGCCCAGGCCGCCATCTGGTCCGTCGACGCCGCCGTCAAGGCCGCCAGTCAGGGTACCTTCGGTGTCGGTGGCGTGCTGCTCGGCCCCCACAAAGAAGTGATCGCCATCTCTTGTAACCGCGTCATTGCCGACGGCAAGGTGGCCGACCCCACTGCTCACGGCGAGCGCCAGGTGGTGGACTGGTATTTCGAGCAAAAAGCTCAGGGCACCGAATTGCCCAAACCTGAAGATTGCACCATCGTCTCCAGCCTTGACCCCTGCATGATGTGCGCCGGCTCTATCCTGACCGGAGGTTTCAACGTCGTTTCCACCACTCTGGATACGCGTGCCGGCGTCAATTACACCACCGACGGCACTTACACCACCGTTCCCGCGCAGCTGCAAGACCAGGCCAAAGAGCACTTTGCCTATGTGGGAATCGAAGGCGGCCGTCCTTATCAGGGTCCAGAGCATCTCAACCAGGGCTCGACCATCAGCGAAGCCGACGAAAAGCGCTCCATCGACACGTTTCTGGCGAGCCTGGGCAAGGTCCAGGAAGTGATTCACAGCGGTCCCAGCGCCCCCGTGGCGGATCTCAAAGATTGCAAAGACCCGCAAGTGTTGGGCGCACTCAAGAAATACTACCCGCAGGCTCTGGAAATGAAGTTCGCCCCGGGCCAGCCCGACTCCAAGTTAGCCAAACCCTTACTCGAAGCCGCCAACGACGCCCAGAATAGAGGCGCCTCCTACAACGCCGGCGCGCTGATTGACCCGCACGGCAACCTGGTGATGCTGCGCGCCGGCAAAGAAGAGCGCTCCCCCATCCGCACTCCCTTTATGGAACTCACGCGGGCCTGGGCCAAGGTGCGCGCCGAGGCCGGTCCCGAGGGCGAAAAATATCTGGCTCCCTTGAAAGATTGCACGCTGGTCACCCTGCAGGGTCCGGGCCAGGACGCCCCCAGCGTGATGGAAATGGGCGCTTACGGTTCGAGCGTGGAAGGCCCGCTGCCCGAGCATGAGCATCCGGCCTGGCAATACGTGTTGCCGCGCCAGTCGCAGGCCGCCGTGGACCAGCAAATCGCTAATCTACCTCCCCTATATAGTCAGGTGATCAAGCCGGAAATTCAGCAGGTAAGTGACGGGGCTCTGGTGCATCTTTGCACTCACAATGAGCATTGATACTTTTCCTTATGTAGAGCAAGCCGTCAAAGTCGTCCAGGACAAGATCGGCAGCAGACCCGCACCCCGCCTGGCTCTGGTAGCCGGCTCAGGCCTCGGCAGCGTCGCCGATCGGATCAAAGACCCGGTCACCATATCCTACGCGGATATCCCGGGCTTCCCGGCGCCGGGCGTGCACGGCCACAAAGGCAATCTGGTTTACGGCGAAGTTTCAGGCGTTCCCACCATCGTGCTGATGGGCCGTGTCCACGTTTACGAGGGCGAAGAAAGCTGGCGCCTCAAGGTCATGATTCGCACCATGCGCAAACTAGGCTGCGAGTTCTTGTTCCTGACCAACGCTGCCGGTTCGATGCGCCTGGAAGTGGGCGCCGGCGAACTGGTGATGATCACCGATCATATCAACTTCATGGGTGGCAATCCGCTGGTCGGCCCCAACGAAGACAAGTTCGGCCCCCGTTTCGTAGACCTGGAAGACTGCTGGGACCCGCAACTGCGCGGCATTCTCAAGCAGTGCGCGGCCGAAACCAACGTGCCGCTGCACGAAGCCGTTTTCGCCGGCTGGATGGGCCCCTGTTTCGAGACTCCCGCCGAAATCCGCATGCTCAGCATGATGGGCGCCCAGACCGTGGGTATGTCGACCGTGCCTGACAACCTGGTGGCCCGCCATTGCGGACTGCGCGTGCTCGGTGTCTCGGTCATCACCAACCTGGCCTGTGGTCTTTCTCCGCTCAAGCTCAGTCACGACCTGACCATGCAAGAAGCCGAAAAAGGCGCCGCCAAACTGATCGTGCTCTTCGAGCGCTTCATGGAGAAGATCGCCAAGCTCTAAGTCGCAAAGCGGAACCAGGTAGGCAAGCGCCCTTTGCGCAGGCGATTGCCTACCCAGAGAAGGGGATGAGGGAAAAGCCTGAGTGCTTCGGCCTTCCGGATGCGAGTTCGGTGTTTTGCGTTCTGCGCAAGCCTTCGGTGGCTGGCCAGCGGGGGACGGGAAAACGGGCACTTGCTCACCCCTTTTTAGAGGTGAGTTTTGGCGTGGTCGCAATCTGAACCCTAAAAAAGCGACCGAAGCGAATCTCTGTTTCCGCACCCCCGGTTGCAGCCGCCAAACCTGATGCAGAATGCCTGACCTCCATTGAGGAGTCGTGTAGGCCTTCCTGACCAGACTCGCGCCGGGGAAAGTGTCGCTTGCGTACGCAGTCGTATCAGCGACGACACGGGGACGGGCCGAAAGCTAGAAAGAAGACGCCAGTTGGTAGATGGGCTGGAAGGCGGCCAGTAACACGAAGGCTACGGCACCGCCCAGAAAGGTCAGGATAAAAGGCTCGACCAGCTTGCCTATGGTCTCGAGTCCCCTCACCATTTCCGCATCGAAAAAATCTGCGAGACGATACATCATTCTGTCTACCGTGCCGCTTTCTTCACCGATGGCCACCATCTCTACGGTCATGCCGGGGAAGAGTCGCTGGCTGTTCATGGCGAGCACCAACGTTTTGCCGGTGCGCACCGCCTCGATCT
>JALHOV010000132.1 GCA_022842865.1 Vulcanimicrobiota bacterium
ACCGAATTTACCGTCGAATCTCAAGCCGATGGGTCCGCCAAGGTTTGCTGCTTCGAAAGCAACAGCGATATCGGTGGCGTGGAGATTCGCGACAATTCCGGCAAAGTCGTGGGCGTGGCCAAGCCGGGTGACGAATACCTGGTCAGTCTGAAAGCAGCTCCGGTCGTCAAGCATTACGAGAACATTGAAGAATTCAGGAATCAGCGAGTTGACGCCTGGGGTATCCGCAACAATCCGGCTTTCAATACGGCGATGTCGGTCGCAAGCATCGCGGGAGTGCCCGGAATCGGTATGGCCAGCGGAGCTCTCTACACAGCGGACGCTTTTGCCAACTGCGAGAGAGATCCGGCCGGCGCCGCCCTGGCGGCGTTGAGCCTGGCCAATCAGGCCGGAGCGAATACCGGAGCGGCCGGCAGCTACGTCGGCTGGGGCGCGTCGATCCTTAATGCCACCAGAAGCAATGATCCGCCCAAGGCTGACTACCCCACCCAGTTGTCACCAGACAATTCACCCAAAAGTCAAAGCAGCGTTAAATCAACCTCGGGCTTCCCCAGCTTCAGCTGGAAGGGCCTCGATGATGCTCGCAGCTATGTCATCATGGTGGCCAAAGATGAGAATCTTTACGATATCGTTTTCACCGACCAGACCCAGAACCAACAACTTACCTACCCGTCCTACCTACGACCTCTGCCCAAGGGGCAATACTACTGGCGCGTGATTCCAGTCAACGATGAGGACAAACCGATCGAGCGCTCATCGCAGACCCACTTCATGGTCCAATAATGTTCAAACCGGCTCTCGCCTGGCTACTGGTGATGGGCACTTCGGCTGCGGGATGGGCTCAAGAGCCCGTCCTGCGGCTGATCAATATTCAGGGCGTGGGCGCTGTGCCCAACATGCAGCGCCGCGCCGCTGGTGACAGCAAATGGTATCAGGCTTTCCTGGGGACTGAGGGATACGTTGCCGATCACTTTAAAACCGATGCCAAGACAGTGGCCGCCCTGGAATTCGCTATCGGCGGGCGGGTGGCCATCAGTCGAGACACCGAGATTGAGGTGATCAGCGAACGGAGCGTCAACGCGATTTCGGCTCCCCAGCGGGTGGTTATGCGCAGTGGTCACCTCTGGATGAAATCCGTCCGGCCGCTGGCGCGTCCTCTGGAAATTCAAACCAATGGCGGCACACTGGGCATCAAGGGAACCGAATTCACGGTGGAGGCGCTGCCCGAGGAAACCCAGGTGGCGGTCGTAGATGGCGCGGTCGAGATCAAAGACCTTCAAGCAAGGTATCTGGGAACAGCTCAACCGGGCGATGTTTACCACTTAAAGGCCAACCCCAAGCCCGAAGAAACTCTCGCCGTGGAGCATCTTGACCCAGATCAGATGCATCGATTCAAGGAAGGTTTTTTGCTTCGCGCCGAATTGATCAGTCTGCGCAACTCGCTCGAGCAGGTTAAGAAGCTGAAGAACGAGCTCTTCGAAAAATTAGAAGGACTCAAAGGGGTCGACGAACACGTCAATCGCGGCCTGGTCGAGCCATTCGGAGCGGCCATCGGCATGAGTCCCAGCGGCGGTTTTGCCCTCTCCGCCAAGAACACCTCGACGCTCGGAACCACTTTCGCCTGGGATGCGGTCCCTGGAGCGGACGGTTACATCATTTTCGTTTCCAACACGGATCAATTCACCAACATTCTCTTTTCCGACCGGATGCGCGATACGCGCGCCGTCTACCCGGAAACCGCCAGGCCCTTAAAGCCCGGCCGCTACTACTGGCGAATCATTCCGGTAGGAAACAACGATCAGGTGCTGGGAGGTGTCGGAGCCGCCCAGTCCACCTTCGAAGTCTCCGCCGGACAATAAATGCCCAAATTTAAGGCCCTGCTGCGGAGACTGCTGGTGGGCTGGTGCTTCACGCTAGCCTCTTTTGGCATTTTGGCCCTGTTCCCACGCGTCGAGTTATCCCTCTACGACAAGTTGGTTGCCTACTATCGCGATGTCCCCGAATGGGTGCGCAAACGCTTTCCGGCCTTGAACCGAGGCGAAATGGTGCCTCACCGTTCCATCACCCTGATCGGCGACCGAAGTGGCGAAAGCCGGCGTCAGATCGAGGTCCTGCGGCGCTTGCGGGCCGACTTCGCGGCGGCGGCCTGCTGGATCACCAGTCAAGACGAAAAACTGCCCGTCGGCCTGCTCAATCAAAGTCTAGAAATGAACCTGGTCTACTCGGTGACTTCCGTGCCGCGTTGGGACGGCAAGTCGAAAGAACCTCCACCCCTGGTCCTCAAACAAAGCGAAGTGGACAGCACCGTTCGCGAAGTCTATCTGGCCATGAAAAGCCCGCAAGGGCCTGTGCCTTGCCTCCCTCTCGTTCTTTACGCCCGGTTCCTCAACGAGACCAACGCCGCGCCCGACATCCGCGGAAACAGCCTCTGGCTCGGCGACCGAGAAATCCCCGTCAACGAAGACGAACATGGGTACTCCTTCCCGATTATCCCTTACCATCCGCAAGTAAGAGCTCAGGTCAACCTGAACACCACGGACGTCGGTAGCGTGTCCGACCCGATGGAGCCGCTGAATCTGACCGACATGCTGGAATTGCCAGCGGCCTTTTTCGGACAACGGGTCCGTGATCGATTTTACTTCCTGGGCGACTACTCTATGACGGCCATCGGCGAACACGTCACTTCCCTCGGTCCCTTCCGAGACTTCCAGATCGCTGCTCTGGGCCTGGATACACTCATCCAGGGTCCTTATCTGCGTTGGGTATCTGGCCCAACCAGCTACCTTTTTAATTTCCTACTCTCCAGCCTACTGGCCCTCTGGCTGCTTGCCCCCACCACCGGAACGGGGCGACTGGTTCGCGCCGGACTGGCCTTAGTAGGCTGCCAGGTGGGGGCGGGTTGCGCCTTTGCAGCCGGCTTTTACCTTCCCCTGACCTGGGCATTTCTCTACGTCGTCCTGCTGAACGTGTGGATTCTGGGCAAAATCTGGTGGTCAACGCTCACCTATTTGAGACGCTATGGAGGCGCCACGGCGGCCCACATGTTGGCTACCGGTCAGGTGCATTTGGACCACGGCGTGGCTGAGGAGCGCATCGTCACGATTGTCTTCATTGGCTTGCCCGCTCACCTTCGCCAGCAGGAACTGGAAAACGACCCGCTGACTCTCAAGCATCGCCAGATCTTCTCCAAGCGCGTGGCCGACATCACCTACCGGCAGCAGGGTATCGTGCATGATTTCCAGGCCGACTATTTGATGCTGGGCTTTGGCACCCATCCCGGCGAGCAAGACTCCAATCACGCGGTGAAGGCCTTCCGAGCGGCCAACGAACTCATCGCTGCCCAAGAATACTTTGAGGAGGCCTGGAAGCCCACAGTAGCCGGAGGCGCGCGCGTCCAGTGCTCCCTCAACGTCGGCCTGGTGGCCATCGGCTGGGTCGGGACCACCAACCTGAAACGAGCCTCGGCGGCCATTGGCGACACCACCAACGTGGCCGCGCGCCTCCTGGGCACAGCCAAGAAATACGACGTCAGCATGATTTTATCCGAGAGCACCTACCAGCTCTTGCAAGACCAGGCGCACTTCGAAGCTCTTCCTCCGGTAATGCTGAAAGGGAAGACGGAAGCCGTGGCCATCTACAAGTTGGCGGAGCCCGAATGAGGAACTTTGGTTGGCTGCTCACCCTGACTCTGTTACTGGTGGCCTGGAGCCTGGATGCCGTGCCCCGCCTTAAACCGATGGAAAACCGGCGGCTGGTGCAGCGAATCGCCAGCTCCAGCGACGCCCCGGCGGACCCCTCCATCGTCATTGTGGGGGTAGACGACCGCGTTTTCACGGAAAACCGATACAACCGCCTGGAGCACGCCAGGGTCATCGACCGACTGACGGCGGCCGGCGCCCGGGCCATCTTCCTCGACCTTATCTTCGATGAGGCGCGCGGGCCAGAGTTTGACCTGCCGCTGGCTGAATCCATTCGCAAAAGCGGCCTGGTTACGGTGGCAGGCGTTTATCAGCTCGACACCACCCACGCCTTGATGGGCCTGTTGCGCCCCAAGTTCTTTCCCGAACTGGAGGCGCTCATTCGCTCCAAGAACTGCCAGATGGGCATCATCAATACGTCGCGCCAGGACAGCAAGAACGAAACCATTGTGGCCGTGTTCGACAACGAGCAAGATCCTCAGATCAACCCCTTCGGACCCGGGCTGCGCTTGAGCGCGGCCGCCGCCCTCTACGCCCAGGGACAGCACCTCAAGGCCAGCGATGTGGAGACACTTCCGCCCAGTCCGTGGCACGGCGACTGGCTAAATATCCCGCCCTTGCGACTGGAGACCTACCGAGGCGAGGAACGAGGCATCGTCAACTTGATGGTGCCGCTCACCTTCCACAAGCCAGCCACGGGCCCAGAGGGCAAGCCTGGCGAGGGCGGGCGCCTGACCGTCATTCCCTATTTGAAGATCGCGGACGGGGAACCGGAAGCCCTGAAAGCCGTTCGAAATAAGTATGTCTTGATCGGTGACACCCGCACCGGCGAGAGCGATCTCTACAACACCCCCGTCGGAAAAATGAAAGGGGTGGAGATCCACGCCCAGGCTCTGGACATGCTCATTCAGAACCGAGTGTCGCGCTTCCCATTCGAAGGGACTTTTTTCTTGCATCAGGCGGAACTGGGCATTCTGCTCTTGTGCCTGGTCTGCAGTATTCTGCTCGATCGGCAGCCGAATTTGGCGCGGTGTGCTTTCGTCAGCATCGGAGCGCTGGCCCTTTGGGAGACATGTGTCTGGGTTTTCGACCAGAGACAGATCTATTTGCCCCAAACTCAGGGAGAAATCGCCCTGGTGCTCACGGTTGTAGCCAGCATGTTCGTGCGCCTGCAAGCGACCAAGAGCATTCTGCGAACCTTCATTCCCTCCGCCATCGTGGAGCAGTTGCTCCAGGACGCGGAAATTCATCAGGGCGAGGTCGAGGCCACCGTCATGGTCACCGACATTCGCGGCTACACAACCTTAAGCGAAAGTCGCACACCCACCCAGGTGCTGGACCTGCTCAACGACTACCATACCGAGACCGTCACGCTTTACCAAAAGTATGGGGGTCACGTGCTCAACTACCAGGGCGATGCCCAGATCATCCTGTTCGGACATCCTAAAGCGCTGAAAGACGCACCCCGCCAGGCCATACTGGCCGCCCAGGCAGCCTCCGGCGCGGTGGAAACACTGCGCAAACGTTGGAAGCTGCCCCCCGACCAGGCTTTTAACGTGGGAGCCGGCATTTGCACCGGGAAAGTCATTATCGCCGACCTGGGTGGAACCCACCGCGAGTATACGGTGATTGGCGAGATCGTGCGCAAGTGCCACAAGCTGCAAAGTCAATCCCAGATCCTCAAAGCCAACATTATTTTAGATGAAGAAACCTTCCACCGCTGTCAAACCAAACCCGACGTCGAGAAACGCGAAAACGTTGTCATCGAGGGCCTACCCGAGCCCGTCACGGTCTACATCACCGATCTCGTACCCGATTAGGGGTCGCTAGGGGGAGGGAAGGCATACCCTGGAGCGAAGGCGCCCCGGCTTTATGGAACTACAAGGGTCCGCACAATACGCACACTGGCTTTTGCTCCTCCCGCTCATCGCCAGCGGGCTGTCCGCCTTCGTTACGCGGTCGATACCGCTATTGTCGGCCCTGTTCAGTTGGGCTTCCACACTGGGCTGCCTGGGACTATCGGCCAGCATTCTGGTGGAACGCCTGGACGGCGCCAATCCCCTGTCTTACCGGTTTGTCAACAAGATTTCGCTGCTGCCCGGCACGACGCAGGGCATCGCCAACCTGCCGGTCGGCATCCTGATCGACAACCTGACCGCCGTCATGTTGACCATGGTTTGCTTCATCGCCCTGCTCATCCAGATTTACAGCTACAGCTACATCAGCACCGAAGTGAAGCACTTCCCGACCCAGGGACCGACCACCGTTTCTCGTTTTTTCGCCTGCCTGAACCTCTTCATCTTCTCGATGATGGGCCTGGTGCTCTCGGTCAGCACCGTGCAACTGTATATCTTCTGGGAGCTGGTGGGACTGTGTTCCTACCTGCTCATCGGCTTTTGGTTTTTCAAGACCTCGGCCGCAGTGGCCAGCCGCAAGGCCTTTGTGGTCACCAAGTTCGCCGACCTGGGCTTTCTGCTGGGAGTGCTGTGCCTGGGCGCGGCCACACAAACCTTTCTGTTTCCCACCATGCTGACCATGCATCTGGAAGTGAGCGGCCCGCTTCTCAATATCGGATTGATCCTGCTCTTCTGCGGCGCGATTGGGAAAAGTGCACAATTCCCTTTACACATCTGGCTGCCCGACGCGATGGAAGGCCCAACTCCGGTTTCGGCCCTCATCCACGCGGCCACGATGGTGGCCGCGGGTGTCTACATGGTGGCCCGTATGGCCCCCGTCTTCGCCTTGCCCGACGCCCATCAAGCTGCCATGGTGGTGGCCTGGACAGGCGCCATCACGGCTCTGGTGGCGGGTTCGCTGGCCCTGGTGCAAAACGACATCAAAAAGATTTTGGCCTACTCCACCGTCTCACAGCTGGGCTTCATGCTCACCGCCCTGGGCGCCGGAGCCACCAATGCAGGCGTCTTTCACCTGATCACCCACGCCTTCTTCAAAGCCCTGCTCTTCCTGGGTTCGGGTGCGGTGATTGTGGCCTGCCACAGCAATGACATTTGGAAAATGGGCGGTCTCAACAAACGCCTGCCGGCCACCCACCTGGCTTTCTTTTTCGGCTGCCTGGCGTTGTCGGGAATTCCACCATTCGCCGGCTTCTGGTCAAAAGACGAGATCCTGAGTGGGTTGACCCACCACATCCCGTTGCTGGCCATCCTGACCTTTACCGCGCTGCTGACCGCCTTCTACGTAGGTCGGCTCTATTGCGTGGCCTTCCTGGGCGAATACCGGGGCAACCGCGAGGACCTGACCACAGGTGGACCGGTGCCGCCAGCCCACCTGCCCGCACCCATCTCGCCGGCCAAGACGATTTTTGAAATGCAGCCTTTCTGGAGCGAGGAGCGAGCCCAACAAGACCGGCGCCACCTGCCGCCAGAGTGCATGGGCGCGCTCAGCGAAGGGATGGGCCACGGGCACGCGGAGGAAGAGGACGGGAATAAGCATCCGCACCAACCCCACGAAGTCTCCCCGATGATGTATGTACCGCTGCTGGTCCTGTCGCTTTTCGCCATTTTCCTGGGCTTCATCGGCATGCCGGGCGAACACAACCTGTTTGCTCACTTCGTCTTTCCCAAGGCCGAACACGAAGCTCCCAACTACGCCTTGATGGCGGGTTCGGTGGCGGTCGCGCTGGCTGGCTTCTTTGGGGCCTGGAGCATGTTCGCGGCCCGTCCCGAGGAGGGCGAAGCACGCCTGCACAAGCTTCTGGGACCCCTGCTGCCGGTGCTCCAGCAAAAGTATTATATGGACCATCTGTGGGCCAAGGCGTTGGCCTACTTCCTTTACGTGGACGCCAAAATTCTCTCGCGCTTTGACGAAAAAGTGGTGGATGGCGTGGTCTACGGCGTCGGCGACCTGACCTATCAGGCCGGGGAACTGGTGCGCAACGAGCAGAACGGCCAGTTGCAGCGCTACGCCATCACCCTGGTAATCGGGTTTTTCATGCTGGTCCTCTCGATGGTGTTGTTTGAGCCCCAGTTCCTTTGGGACCACATGGCTCCGTTCCAGCGTTACGCCCAGCTTCTAAGAGGCTCCGGAGGGCCCGAACAATGATTCCCTGGCTCAGCCTGATCATCTGGCTTCCAACCCTGGCAGCCCTCTTCATCGCCGTTACCCCGCGCCACTGGGTCCGCCTCATCCAGGTGCTGGCTCTGAGCGCGGGGGCGGCTTCCACGGTGCTGAGCATCCGCGTCTTCTTCGCAGGCCTGGTGGACACGGCGGCCCTCAATAAGTTTCAAATGGTCGAGGCACTGCCCTGGCTGGAAAGCCTGGGCATCCAATACAAAGTCGGCGTGGACGGGCTTTCCCTGAGCATGATTTTGCTGACCGGCCTGGTCAGCCTGGCCGCTCTGTGGATGTCGGTTTCCATCGACAAGCGTCAAAAAGAGTACTTCGTGCTCTGCCTGCTGGCCATCAGCGGCGTCTATGGCGTTTTCGCCTCGATCGATCTGTTCTTCTTTGTCATCTTCTACGAACTGGCATCCATCCCCATGTATTTCCTGGTGGGAATCTGGGGCTCGGACAAGATCGGTTCGGGTCGCCCTATCTACCGAGAGCGGGCCGCCACCAAACTGCTGATCTATCTCCAGTTGGGCGGCGGCATGGTGCTATTGGGTATCCTGGGCCTGTACTTCGCCACCGGAGCCAAGACCTTTGACTTGCAGGTGCTGCTCCAGGCGCCCCTGAGCGGCGCCCACCAAAAGATCCTTTTCCTGATTTTCTTCATCGGCTTCGCCATCGAAGCCGGACTGGTTCCCTTGCACACCTGGCTGCCCGAAGGCCACTCTTCGGCACCGACTCCGCTGTCGATGTTGCTAGCCGGCGTGCTGCTGAAAATGGGCGGTTACGGCATTCTGCGCTTCTGCCTGCAGCTCACCCCGGCCGCTTCGGCCAAGTTCTTGCCCGCCTTCGCCATCCTGGGCGCCGTCAACGTTCTCTACGGCGGCCTGTGCGCACTCCGCCAGAGCGACGTGAAGGTGATGATTGCCTACTCGAGCGTCAGCCACATGGGCATGTTCTACCTGGGCATTGGCTGCTGCGCGGCGGCTTCGCCCTTCAACGGATATGGAGTTCTGGGCGCGCAGTTCCAGCTTTTCTCGCACGGCGTCATCACCGCCCTGCTCTTCGCGGTGGCCGGCGCCGTCTACAATAAGACGCATTCGCGCGATCTGCGGGCCTGGGGTGGGTTGGGCGCACGCACCCCCATTTACACCTTCTTCTACATCCTGGCTGCCATGGGATCGCTGGGGCTGCCCGGCTTGACCGGCTTCTGGGCCGAGTTCATGGTGCTCTTTGGCACCTGGGGCAGCCACTGGATGCTGGCCGTCATGGCCGTGCCCGGGTTGCTCATTACCACCATGTTCTTGCTTCGCTCGGTGCAGTACGGCTTCTTTGGGCCCTTGAATCCGGACCACGTAAATGTGAAGGACGCCGACTGGTGGGAACTGGTGGCCTTCTTGATGCTGGCAACGGCAGCCCTGTGGTTTGGAATCTTCCCGGCCGGTCTGACCAGCACGGTGCTCCCGATTTTGCCCAGCCTGATCGGAGGGGCGCTGTGAACTGGTCTCAGTTGCTGGTGCAGTTTACGCCGGAACTGGCCGTGCTGGTCACGGCCGTCTGGGTCATCCTCAGTGATTTGTTCCTGTCGCGCCATCCCTCAGGACTTTGGCGCCAGGCTTTTTTAGGTCTGGCTGCGGCAACCATAGGCGCTGCCTTTCTCTATCAGGTTCCCACCCCGGGCGTCGAGTTGCCGGCCATGATCACTCGGGTCCTGTTGGTCTCGCCTTTGACCACCGCCTTGAAGTTCGTAGTCTTGCTGCTGAGCACGCTGGCGGTGGTTTTCTCCTACCGCAGCTTTGAAGAGACCGAGCGCCACGCCGGCGAGTATTATTCTCTCATCCTGTTTTCGGTGCTGGGGGGCCTGCTGTGCATCTCCAGCCAGGACCTGGTGCTTTTTTTCATCAGCTTCGAGCTGCTCTCGTTACCACTCTACATGCTGTGCGGCTTCCGCCGCTACAACTCAGCCTCAGCCGAAGCCGGTCTCAAATACTTCGTCAACGGAGCCCTGAGTTCGGCTCTTATGCTCTACGGGATCAGCTGGATTTATGGAAGCCTGGGGAGCACTCACCTGCCCACCCTGGCTGCCAACTACGCTGCCGTTACCAGTCCCCCCAGTGGCTTTGTGGTCGGCTGCCTGCTGGTGCTCAGCGGATTGGGCTTTAAGGTGGCCGTGGCGCCCTTTCATACCTGGGCTCCTGACGTTTACACCGGCGCGCCACCGGCCGTTTCGACCTTCCTGGCCAGCGCTCCCAAGGTGACCATCGTGGGCTTCCTGCTCCGACTGTTCTGGCAGTATCTGGACGGAAGCGGCCAATTTTTCAATCTCCCCGTAGACTGGGTATTCCTGTTCACGGTGCTGGCAGCGGGTTCGATGTTCGTCGGCAACCTGAGCGCGCTGCCTCAAAAAGACGTCCGCAAAATCTTTGCTTACTCCGGCATCGCCCAGATCGGCTACATCTTCCTGGGCCTGGCCGCCTGCAACAATCCCCATCCGCAGCAATCCTTCAGCGCCGTGCTGTTCTACACCAGCGTCTACGGAATCTCCAATCTGGGGGCCTGGGCGGTGCTGGCCGTGCTGGCTCGCCAACAAGATCGTTTCGATCTGGACAGCTTGCGCGGGTTGCACCACCGCAATCCGGCTCTGGCTGCCTGCCTTGCCCTCTGCCTGATGTCCCTGGCGGGCGTGCCACCCCTATCCGGCTTTATGGGCAAGTTTTACCTGTTCCGCGCTATCTACGAGAGCGGACTGCCTTTCCTGGTGGTCCTGGGCATCCTGAATTCGGTCATTTCTCTCTTTTATTACTTTAAAGTGTTAAAGGCGGCCTATTTTGTGGAAGCAGAAGAAGGAGCCTCCGCCGGTCCGACTTTGCCCATGGCACAGCAACTGGCATTTCAGCTTTGCCTCTGGTCCAACGTAGTGTTAGGGCTGTGGCCGGCCGTCATGAATGAAGTGGAGCGGGTGGCGAGCACTATAACGCAAGGAAGCTAACATGCCCGAAGCCGTCGCCCCCGCAGAACAAGTCATCGCCCAGGTCCTACACCGTCGTATGGACGATGAAAAGAGTTTGATTGCCGGTGAACGCGGCGCGGTCGCCTACCGCATCGCCGAACTGATGGTGCACGCCAAAGAGCTCTACACGCAGACACTGCCGCGTCTCACCAAAGAAGTTAACTCGGAACTACCGATGGAAGAAGAACTCTCCGGCCTGCGCATGACGCTGCTGCACCTGCGTGACCTGATCACCGACTTTGACAACGCCTTTCTGGACGCGATGTTCATCGAACGCAAAAACAACCCGGACGCCGTCTATGATCAATGGCGCGACCCGGAAGCCGACCCTGACGCGGATGCGAGTGGGGACAGCGACGATTGGACGGATGAGGATTTAGGCGTCGGCGAAGACGGCGAAAACGGCTAACGTTACGAAACCAACTCCTGAATGGTCTGGTTCTCGATGTCGAAAGACATCGCTCCTACCTGAGGCTTGGTGCGTGTGGTCAGCTCGAGCTTAACCAGGCAGCCGGCCTGATTGTCGAACCACATGGTGCCGTCGGAGGCCGTCTTGACGTTGCTGTGTCCCTGCCCGTTGGGCAAAGGAACCTGGAACTCGACTGGTTCGGAGGTGAAGCTGATACGAACGCAGGCCCGACCCAGCATCTCCTCGTCCCCTTCGTAGGTATAGACATATTTCATGGTGACCGGTTGAGGCACATTGGGAAGCTGACTCTGGGTCTGCCCTTCCCAGCTGGCTCCCAGGGCCACTTCGCCTTCAGGGAAAGAAAAAGCGTTGCCCTGATTCGGGCCGGAGACTTCGTGGACTTCGCCTCGAGAGCCAAGGTGCTGGTAAATCACGCTGCGGGCGCCGTCCGGGATGCCGGCCCCAGGCTTGGGAACGGTGATGCTGACCACGTGGCCGCTGCCGTCTTCGAGGGAACGGAGAATTGTCTGGTTGAGGCGCGCCTCAAAACCGCCCTTTTCCTCGCCAACGCGCTTGCCTTCCTGGCTGGCAGTCTGGCTGGACTTGCTGATAAGCGCGTAGCTGAGCACCTGATCGGTCTTGAACCTAAGACGTAAAACCTGACCCATGGAAAGCAATCTCCTTCTCGATGTTCGCGGGGTCGTTCTCTCTGAGTCCAGGGCAATTCCTTTTTCAAAAGGGGAAGGCAATCCGCGAAAACGAAACTTGAAGTGTGGCCCGCTCCCAACCGTCCTCCAACATGGCCTGGCTACCCCTGGGGGTGCTCACCATTCTGCTGGGCGCCACCCCGCTGGGCTATTTGCCCGTGCCCGGAACCGCCCAGTTTCTGACCATCGCCCACATCCCTGTGGTGCTCGGCGGCGTGCTCTGCGGGCCCCTGGTCGGCCTGCTGCTGGGAGTCTTGTTCGGAGTCGGAAATTGCTGGTACGTCTATCCGCACAACCCGCTGGTGCAGATCATTCCCAGGATCTTGTGTGGTCTGGTTGCAGGGCTCGTCTTCGCGGCGGCCCGGCGCTACGGCAACCCCCACACCCAAATCACTATGGGGTCGCTAGGTGCGGCCCTTGCGGGGAGTTTGAGCAACACGCTGGGGGTGACCATCATCAGCGTGGCCAAAGGGCTGATGCCCGCAAGTGAAGTCTTGCCGGTCATTCTTTTCCACGGAGCGCCGGAAGCCTTACTGGCAGTTCTGGTCACTTTACCTTTTGCCGTCACTCGCGGGGCAGCCGCCGGAAGGTAGGCGTCGGCCCGGAGCAAAATCTCCCCGCCATGGAATCCAACAACCAGGAACTGCATGAGGTCAGCCGGCTCTACCGCCAGCATATTAGCCCTGATTTGGCGCGCTTAATGAAGTTCGGTGGACCAGGCAGCCTGGAAGTGAGCGCACGCGATTGTCGGGTGACCGACCATCTGGGTCGCGTCTATCTGGATTTCGCCGGTGGCTACGGAGTTTTTTCCCTGGGCCACGCTCACCCCGAGGTCGTAGCGGCGGTGACCGAACAGCTACAGAAGCTGCCCCTATCGTCCCGGGTTCTGCTCAATCCTCAGCAAGCTTATCTGGCTCGCGACCTGGCCCAACTGGCTCCGGGAACCCTGCAATATAGCTTCTTTTGCAACAGCGGTGCCGAAGCGGTCGAGGGCGCCCTCAAGCTGGCCAGACTGGCTACCGGAAGGCGCCGCTTGCTGGCCTGTCACAATAGCTACCACGGAAAAACTCTGGGCGCGCTCTCGGTAACCGGCCGCGAGAAATACCGCCAACCTTTTGAACCTTTGATTCCCGAAGTCGGCTTTGTCGAATTCGGCGACCTCGATGGGCTACGAGCGGCCGTGGATGACCAGCTGGCTGCCTTTATCGTGGAACCAGTGCTGGGAGAAGGCGGCATCCATGTGGCCCCGGCCGGCTACCTGAGCGAGGCGCAACGTCTTTGCCGGGAACACGGGGTGCTGCTGATCGCGGATGAGGTCCAGTGCGGTCTGGGTCGAACCGGCAAGATGTTCGCGGTGGAGCATTGGGGAGTGGAGCCCGATCTGATCGTGCTGGCCAAGGCTTTGGGCGGGGGGGTGGTCCCAGCCGGGGCCATTCTTGGAACGCCGGCCGTCTGGCAGGCCATGAAAGGCCGACCGCTGCTTCACACCAGTACCTTCGGAGGCAATCCGCTGGCCTGCGTGGCCGGGCGAAAAACGCTGGAGATCCTGCAAAGGGACGGTTTGCCGGCCCGGGCCGCAGAATCCGGCCAGTGGTTGCTGACAGAACTGGAGCAACTGCGCCAGGATTTTCCGCAGTTGATCGCACAAGTCAGAGGATTGGGACTGATGATCGGGGTGGAGTGCACCGGAGAGCAACACGCCGGGGCTTTGATCAGCGAGCTGCTCAAACACCAGCTGCTGGCCGTTTACACCCTCAATCAGCCCAAAGTAATACGACTGGAGCCCCCTCTGACTATCGCTCGATCCGATCTAAAACTGGCTGTGGACGCCTTCCGGGCGTCCTTGTCGGCCTTGTTGGTGGTTCGCTGAAATGGCCTACGTCGAGCGCACTATCGTCATCGAGGGACCCATCGAGCGGGTCTACGAGCTGGCTAAAGACATGGAAGCCTATCCAGAGTTCATGCCGGACGTGGAAAGCGTCAAGGTGATCGAGCGCGATGCCAAACGCACCGTGACCGAGTGGGAAACGAGCGTCGATGGTACGCCCATCCTTTGGACCGAAGAAGACTTATTTGATGACGAGAACTTCATCATCGACTACCGACTGATCGAGGGCGACCTCGACAAATTCGAGGGGCAGTGGCGCTTTTCGAGCCAGGGAGCAAGCACCCAGGTGACCCTGACGGTGGACTACGACTTCGGCATTCCGGAGCTGACCAACCTGATCGGTCCCACCCTGGAACAAAAAGTCGGTGAAAATTCCGAAATGATGCTGAAGGGCATGAAACGAAGAATCGAAGGGTCATGAGTGTCTTTGGCTTTTTACTCCATCCGCTGGGAATGCAGGACGTGGTTCGCTACGCTCCCAACGCGCGCGGCAAGCGCGAGGCGCTGGTGGCCAAAATTTTGGAGTGGATGCCGGCCTACCAGGCCTCCATTATCACGGGAGTCCGTTCACGGGCCGTAGACACCCAAATCGAAGGTCGTTTCATCACCATTCCCATGCTGCCTCAGCAGTTTCTGGAAAAAGAGCGCCAGTGGGTCTTCGAGCGCGTGCTCCAGGGAGCGCTGCTAGCCCAGACAAACGGAGCCCGCATCGTTGGTCTGGGCGGCTACAATTCGGTGGTAGGCGAAGCAGGACGGGCCATTGCCGAGCGCCTGGACGTGGGCGTGACCTCGGGCAATTCCTACACCGTGTCCACCGCCATGGAGGCCACCCTGGCGGCGGCCCGAGCTATGGATTTGGATCTGGCCCGCTGCAACGTAGCCGTAGTGGGCGCCACCGGGGCCATCGGCGGAGTTTGTTCGCGACTGCTGGCTCGCCAGGTCGCGCGCCTGTCCCTGGTTGCTCGCAGTCGCTCGCGCCTGCAAACCCTGGCTGAAAAAATTCACCAGGAAGGCCCTTGCGCGGTGTCCATCGACACCGACCTGGAGCGCGGCATTCGCGAAGCGGACGTGATCGTATCGGCCACTTCCTCGGGAGGCGGCATTATTCGCCCCGACAACCTCAAACCGGGCGTCGTCATCTGTGACGTGGCCCTGCCCCACGACGTCAGCCGGGAAGTGGCTCGCCAGCGTCCCGACGTGCTGGTCATCGAGGGGGGGGTCATCGAAGTCCCCGGCGACGTGCAGTTCAATTTCGACTTTGGCTACCCCCCTGGACATTCGCTGGCCTGCATGGCCGAGACCATGGTTTTGACCCTGGAGGGGCGTTTCGAGGACTACAGTCTGGGGCGCGGGCTGGAACTGGAAAAGGTCGAAGAAATCAGCCGGCTGGCGGCTCGCCATGGCTTTCGAACGGCCGGTCTGAGGGCCTTTGACGAGCCGGTCACGGAAGACAAGATCGAAGAAGTCAAATCGCGTCTGAGGGATCATCGCCGCGGGCTCTCCGTGATCCGATGAAGCGAGTGGTCTCCGTCAGCCTCGGTTCGTCGCGACGCGACCACCGGGCCGAGGTCGACTTCCTGGGAGAATCCTTTGTAGTGGAGCGGCGTGGGGTGGACGGCCGTTTCAAGGACGCCCAGGCCCTGCTGCGCGAGCTGGACGGCCAGGTGGACGCCATCGGTCTGGGGGGGGTGGACATCACCCTGCGCTGCCGCGACAAACGCTATGTGCTGCGCGACGGCCAGCGTCTGCTCGATTGCGTTTCGAAAACGCCGGTGGTGGACGGCAGCGGCCTCAAGGATACCTTGGAAGCGGCCGTTGTCCACCAACTGTCCAAGACTTATGCCCTGAAGGGTGCCCGCGTGCTGGTGGTCTCGGCCCTGGACCGTTTTGGACTGGCCGAAGCGCTGGTGCAGGAGGGTGCCCAATGCATCTTTGGGGATAAGATTTTTACGCTGGACCTGGACCAGCCCATTTTCGATATCGACGAGTTGGAAGTGCAGGCGGAGAAGCTTTTGCCCGAACTGTGCAAGCTGCCCATCAGCATGCTCTATCCGGTCGGTCCCAGTCAGATGAACATTGAACCCCGGGAATTGACCTCGCGCTATCTCCACGAGGCGGATTGGATCGCCGGCGACTTCCACCTGATCCGGCGCCGCTTACCCGAGCAATTGCCCGGCAAGACCATCTTGACCAACACCATCACCTCGGATGATATCGAAGAACTACGCTCACGCGGCGTGGCCACCTTGATTACCACCACCCCGGAATTCAGCGGGCGCTCCTTTGGAACCAATGTGCTGGAAGCCATGCTGGTGGCGGCGGGGAAGGATTCTGACGAGCTTTTGCGAGATCTTCCGTGGAGACCGCGAATTCTGTCGCTGCAGGAGTAAATGTATGTCGAACCCCGTCGAGGAAGAAACTTCTAGTCTGGAAGAGCTGATCGCTCACCGGCGCAAGCACCTGGAAAATCTCCAGGCAGATCGGAAGAGC
>JALHOV010000133.1 GCA_022842865.1 Vulcanimicrobiota bacterium
CGAAATTCAAGGTGACCAACTGCCTTTTTCTTTTGCCTCGACGGCCGCAGTCACTCCCTAAGACAAACAGCGCGATAAAAAAGCTCGAGATCAGGGACAGCTAGGCTGAGCGTTTACACGTGGGGTCCCGCCCAAACTTCGCGTAAAGCTGGTGGGTTGTATACGTCCACTTGATGGGCCTCGGCTCGATATTGATCCAGGCTATGAACCCCAGGATGCGCTCTGCGAGCGCTAATTTTGTCTCGAAATGAATCAGTGACCAGCCGCCTTTGAGCTTCTCGCTGTGCAGGCGAAAGTGCAAATGGCCCCTCTCCCAGCCTTTGACCGGATCGTCTAGCAGGCTGTTACCAAAAGGGCGCTTGAGTCGATTTCTTACCCTGACCGGCGTTGTGGGAGCGAGTTTTCCCCATACCACATTCTTGCGGTCCAGATCCCAAAGGTCGAGCGAAAAGCTGAGATACCCTCTCCGAAGCCCGACAAATAGGGCTTTTCAGTGAAGCCATCCCCTCCTGGCTTGCCATTCTCCGTCCAACTCATCCTATGCAGCCGCCAGCTGGCTGGCGATAGTGGCCAACCGGCGGAGATTGTAAGCTGCACTCACAAACAATGTGGCCATGCTGGTCTTAATCTTACCAACGAACCGCGACTTACGGATTCCGCCAACCACTTTTGCCCATCCAAAAACTTCTTCCACCAACTTGCGCCGAACCTGGCTCATTTTATAGCTCGCGTGGCGAGTCGTTCGGCCATCCAGGCCCGGTGTCCGTCGTCCGGCTATCATCGCCAAGTGGGGAGCGATGTGAAGCCCTCTGAGCGCCAAAACAAATGGTTTGGTGTGATACCCCTTGTCTGCGCCAAGGCTCTCGATCGACTCACCGGAATCAAGCCAGGCCTTCACCAAAGCTTCAGCAGCTTCGGGTTCGGGAGTCGTCGCTTGAGTCACCAGCATCCCGACTACCAAACCGTTACGATTTTCCATCAGGCAATGGGCTCCATAGCTCAGTTTGGCCTCTTTGCCCGGTCCCTTGCGCATAAGCTGCGCTTCCGGGTCGGTCGTAGATTGATGCGTGTCATTCCGGCGCTTCTCTCCTTTGAAGTTGCGATCTCCCTTGTCATCCGGCTTGTCGCCCGAATCATCCTTGGGTCGAAAGCTCTTATGGCTGGCCCAGGCCTCGATGAGGGTGCCGTCCACAGTGAAGTGGTCTTCCGACAAAAGACCTCTCTCCTTCGCCAACCCAACGACTTTATTGAAGAACAAAAGAGATAAATCTTCCGACTCCATACGCTTCCTCAGCTTGGAAAAGACTGAGTGCGTGAAGCTGCTCTCGTCCCAGGTCATCTCAAGAAACCAGCGGAACAAAACGTTGTATTCCAGCTGCTCGCAGAACTGGCGTTCCGAGCGGATGCTAAACAGGGCCATCAGCAAGATGCCTTTGAGAAGCTGCTCTGGCGGAATTGAAGGCCTGCCCCGCTTCTTGTAGAGCTTGTCGAACTCTGGGGACATCGAGTGCAAAACCCTCTCGACGTCAGCCTTTATGAGCCGCAACGGGTGCTTTGCTGGAACCCGCTCCTCAGGGCAGACAAAGTAACTGAAAAGTTCGGACTGTCGATTCTCGTGGCCGCGCACAGGTCACCTCAACCAGTTGATACCCCGACCATTCGTACGGACTTTACAAACACCCTGCTAGAGGCTCCCAATCGCCTTCATCCCAGAGCATAACCGTGCCGCCGCTATACTCCCCTGAGGGATAGTGCCTTCAAAGGTACGGTAAGCAATGGGGTGATCTTCGACCTGTACGGCCAAGCGCTTGGCCCCGGGATCAGTCGAAGGACCCTTGGGCACGGCCCAGCTCTCGAGGACGCCGTCTTGCTCCAACCGGAAGTCGTAGTGCAGGCGGCTGGCATCGTGTTTTTGCACCACGAACCGGTGACCCTTGGGCGCCTTGGCGCGACCGCTGGGTTCCCGCGTTTTCTGAAAATCTCGCCTTTTTTCATACTCTCGCAGGCTCACCGCCGCGACTTCGCAGGGGCGGCCTTCGGAGCGATTTTGCGGCCGGAGAGGCTCTTCTGCAGCAGTTCCATGAGGTCGGTGGTCTTGCTGGGCTTCTCTTCTTCCGGCTCGGGCGGCTTGAAGTTCTTGCCCTCCTTGTGCTTCTTTTTCACATAGGCCATGACGGCGTCATGGTAGTCGTCGTGATACTGCTCAGGTCTCCATTGGGCGGCCATGGCTTCCACCAGTTGAGTGGCGATGTCCAGCTCTTTATCGCTTATTTTTGTTTTCTTGAGCTCGGCGCTGGGGAAATCGATTTTGTCGGGTTCGCGAACCTCATTATGGAAACGCATAACGATCAGCTGCAGGGTGTCCTCGTAAGGGCGGACACAGGCCAGGCTTTGACCGGAGCGGATGACCATCTTGGCGATGCCCACGTGTTTGAGCTTTTTCAAGGTGTCGCGCAAGAGAGCATATCCTTTAAGGCCGGCTTTTTCGGGGACCAGGTAATAGGGCTTGTCGAAATAGAGAGGCGCAATCGCATCTTCGGGGACGAATTCGCTGATTTCGACGGCTTTGTTGTTCTCCACAGCCAGAGCCTCGAAGTCTTTATCCCCGAGTAAGACGAATTCATTCTTCTCGATTTCATAACCCTTGACGATATTTGCCCAGGGCACTTCTTTGCCCGTGATTTCATTGATGCGCTTGTATTTAATGTGGGCTTGATCGCGTTTGTCCAGCAGGTTGAAATGAATTTCTTCCTTGCGCTCTTCGCCGGAGTAAAGACTGACGGGAATGTTCACCAGTCCAAACGCGATACTGCCCTTCCAAATTGGTCTACCCATAGCCTGACTTTAGCACCGGATGGCGCGGGCTTTGAGGGTATGGCTATACCTTCGTCAGAGGATCTACAGGTAGCGGGAGAGCTCTCCGACATTTTGAAAGCGGTCGTCGGGGTTCTTTTCAAGGCAGCGCAAAATCAGGTCGGCGTAAGGACCTGGAGGTTCCGGCGGGTGATACGAGCGTATGCGATCAACCAACACCGGTAAGCAATTGCTTTGAAAGGGCAGGCGGCCGCTGTACCAGCGATAGAAGACGACTCCCAGAGCCCAGATGTCACTGCGCTCGTCCGGCTCCTGGTGATGAGTGTGTTCAGGAGACCAGTAGGGAGCTGTGGGAGTGGCCTGAAACGGTTCCGATGGTCCGTGACGTTCTTCGAGATAGTCCAGCCCGAAGCCCCAGACCTTCACGGTGTTTCCAGGGAATAGCCAAAGGCAATGGCAGTTCAGTAAACGGTGCGGGAGGCTGCGCCAGTGCGCGTACTGCAGGGCACCGACCAGGCCCCGGACCAACTCTTCGGGCTCGTCCGGAATGTCCAGGAGGGGTTTGGCTTCTTGCAGGCCCTCGACAACCAGATAGTCGTCGTCCAGAAGCTCGTGCACTGCGATAACATGGGGGTGTTGCAGGTCGCACAAACGGGCCGACATCTCTCGGTAGGAGGTCCGCAGCTCCGCATCGTGCGCGATATGGGCCGGGAACTTGACCAGGCTGGTGAGTCCGTCCGGACTGATTTCGAACTTCATGGATGCAAAAATACGATCGAACTGCTTGCCTCCCTCTTGGGTAATTGCTTATTTCTGTTGTCGTGTCAGCCACTCCTGAGCCTTGGTGAGGTCGGAGCAGATCAGAAAGACTTCCTGCGTGGCACCCGAGCGGAGATAGATGCACTTCAGGCCGGCCGGTGTGGGGTACTGGACTTTGAACTCAGCCACACCCCGACCTTTGCGGCGATTGATACGGCCTGGCACGATGCGCTGCACGTGCGAGCACTCTTTCAGGATCTGCTTGCTCAAGTCTTCCAGACCTTCCAGCATGCTGTGCTGCTTTTTGACCTTGCCGAACTTCACAGTCTCGAGAATGCGGCCACGATCTGAACGTTGGCCACCTCGGTGCCTTCCGGGTCGGCGGCCATGCGCTCTTCCATGATTTCGTAAATGCGTGGGTCAGGTAGCAACGGTTCCATCCAGGCGCGCACAAAGCTGCTTGCGGATCGGGCATAAGCGCGGCGGTCACTATCGAGCTTGAGTTGCTCAGCGAAGGGTGTGGTCAGGTGCTGGATGCGAAAATGCGCCAATTGGAAGCCGCAACGCTCCAGAGGGTCGCAGATCTCCTGTTCGTTTCGATAGTAGATGGGCATGACGAAAGGAGGATGGCCTAGTTCTTGGAGGATCTGGTCGAGCAACCGATACATTTTGATGCCGGCCACATCGCCATCTTTGTTTCCCCCGCTGACGAGAACCAGGCGACCACCCGGAACCAGTTCCTCGGCGCGGGCCTTTAAAAAGGCCTCCCAATCAAGGGCGGCTTGAGCGGCCAGCAGTTCTCGGGATTCCGGCTCCATGAGCGCGAAGAGGACTCCTTTGGGATGTGGCACTGAAGGCACCTGGCTGAGCCAGTGGACCGCAGAATAGCAGCAGGCAATGTGCAGGCTCCGCGGCGGCACCACGGGCAGAAAGAAGCTGGTGGCGTTGGCCTGGGCCCAGATGCCGGGACCATAGGGTGTCAGGTTGCGAAAAAAGCCGTTCCAATTGTTGGCGGGGAGGTCGTTGTGGGTCACAGCCACAGAGAGCTTCGAGCGCTGCCTTATCATTTGGACCAGAAGGCGCATCAACAGGAGCGAGTTCTTGCCTTCGGAGCACCCCAGGTCGGCCAGGCCGATGGGTCCGGCTGCCGGTAGCGGGATGGTTGCGGCGGCTTCTTCGAGTAAATCCTGGCTGGAGAGGATGAACTGCTCCTGGACCTTTGAGTGTTGGTCGTAGAAGCCGTCCCCCTTCATCGATGGAATGACTGGCATCGTCCGAGATTCCTCGGCAGGTGGGGAGCGTCCTTTTGTGGTAAACTGTCCGTATGCTCAGGGGGATTTTTTCTTTCTTACTGCTTATTGGGTTGGCGGGCTGCTCCAAGGCGCCCGGTTCCGCAACCACTCCCGCGGCCGAGTCGCGCGCCGCCCACGACGATAAGGCCGCGTCTGAGGACCTGGCCGAGAAGGACAAGACTGCTCCGGCTCTGGCCTGGCTGGCCGATACTCGGCATGCACTCTGGAAGGGCGATCGCGTCGCCATCAAGCTGCATTTTGAGGACCTGCAAAGGGCCGGCCTCCAGGAGATTTACGCCGTGGGCATCAGCGAGGCCGAAGGAACCCAGATTTGCGCCAGCTTTGTGGCAGTCCTGCCACCGGCTGGGGACGAGAAGCGCAAGAAGGCGTTTGCCAAGCACAACGAGTTCTGGAAGAAGTATCTCGGTCCGGACGCCAGCGAGGAAGACCTCAAGGACTTTCTCGCTCAGGACGAGGGCCAGAAATACTTTCTTTACAACTTCGACCTCTAAGCCACTTCGTTGGGGTTCTGAACATAAGCAATTTTTGCCGAGGCGTCCGAATCCGTGTAATTGTGCCTTAACCGTCTAACGGTCCGAGCTGGAAGCGACGTGCCCCCGAGTAGCCGTGCCCTGTGAAGTCTCGACCTTCTCGCCCAGATAAGCAATTATCTGGGGCGCAAAATTGCTTATCTCCGGGAAGGAATTTTGCGCTGTCTTATGAACACCGGAATACATATGATCTCGCCAATGGATAAAGTGGTCCAGGCCTTGCGCGCTCGCCGCCGCGCCGAGGGCTGGACGCAGAGGGGTGTTGCTCAAGGAGTGGGCTGCAGTCAGCCTTATCTTTCGCAGGTTGAGCGCGGGCGACGGCCGCTCTCTGAAAAGATAGCCTTGCGCCTCGAGGAGTTTTTGGAGTCGCCTGGGCTCTTCACGACCGCACCTTTCCTTAAAGGCAGGCCGCCGCTGACCGATATTTCCCGGGAAGCCAGACGTATCCTGATTCAAGGTGCCGAGGCTCCGACCGAATTGCCTCCTGACCTCGGACGTAAGCCCCGCCACATACAAGTGCATCAGAAATGGGGAGTGGAAGACCGGCTCTCCGGCCTGACCACGGTTTTCAAAGAAGAAACCGGCGACATGCTGGAAAAGTTGGAGAAAGCTAAAGGCCCCGACCAGCGTTACTGGCGGAATCTCAACTCTCTGCGCTTCGACTCGTGGTGTGAGCGTTGGTTCGTGTTAGCGCTTGCGCTGCTTGGGGCCCAGTTAACCGGGGTTCGCCTGGCCTTTATGGGGTGCTCGCTGGCCGTCGTCAATGGCAAGTCCGGCAAGGAATTCAAGGGTTGCCACCGCGGCTTTTTCCTTCAGTATCAGGGAGTTTCCATCGCCTGGGTGCCGCAAGTGGCTGTGCGCACGCGCGCCATGTATCGCTGCCCGGACAATCTCCTGATGATCTCAAAGGGCTGTAAAACGGTGACGGCTGTCGTCGAAGTGGTTGGGGGCGAATATCATACCTTAGAAGAATTGGTGGACCGGGCCTACGAGCTGGACGTTCCTTTCTACGCCCTGGACGCCGGTTGGGTGGGCGACACTGGGGTCATCGGCGATATCCTAGAATGGGCCGTCTCTCTGGTCGCCTAAAGTTTCCCAAACCAACCTGTGATGTCGAAGTAGATAGGGAAGTTGTTGCCTTCGGCGTTAACCACCATCACCCGGTCAAATTGCCGGGCCCCCTGACTCACCGTGCCCTGGCTCTGCCATTTCCAGCCCGCCAGGCGGCAGACGGAATACTCCTCCGCGACATTGAGGGCATTCCAAGATTGCTCGGGACTGGAACCGTCGTGTTGGGCTCGGATGGCGCTGGATAAGCCGCGCAGCATGAAGTCGTGTAGCTCGCCTTTCTGTCCCTTGCGCCTGGAGATAAGCAATAACACGTAGTGAGCATCGAGCTGTAGGTAATTGCTTATCAGGACCTGTCGGGCTTGTTTTTCGGCGTTCTCCCAGTCCGAGGCGGCCAGGGCTTTGAGCATAGGGGCCAGGTCTACCGTGTCATAGCCGTTGTAGCCGGGCAAGCGGGTGTAGGCTTGGCGCAGAGCGGTGAAGTCGGTGGCGGGGTCGCAGCGCTTGGCTTGTTGGAGCAGGGTAGCGTAATCCTGAGCCCAGAGTGGGCAAGAGAGCATTAGCCAGAGCAGCAATCGTCGCACAAGGACATTTTCGGGACGTGCGTGCGGATTGCCTAGGGCCGATTATTGCTTATCGAAGGAGGAAGGCGGCGGGTCCAAAAGGAGACCCTGTAGTATAGGTTAGGAGTGCTTTAATATGCCGTTCGATTCATTGCAAGATCTGGGTTCCGGGGAGAAGTTCCATTCTCTGCCGCAGCTGGAGAAGGCCGGAGTGGGTAAAATATCACGCCTGCCGGTAAGTATCCGGGTGGTGCTGGAGTCCGTTTTGCGAAACTGCGACGGCAAGAAGGTGACCGAGAACGACGTCAAAACTCTGGCTAACTGGGAGCCCAAGGCCGAGCGCACCGAGGAGATTCCCTTCACGGTGGCCCGGGTGCTGCTCCAGGATTTCACCGGGGTTCCCCTGTTGGTAGACCTGGCCGCCATGCGTTCAGCGGTCGCTTTGATGAAAAAGGATACGGGTATCATCGAGCCGCTGGTTCCGGTGGACCTGGTGATCGACCACTCCGTGCAGGTCGACCTGGCTTCTCGCAGCGACGCTTTCGAGCGCAATATGGCTATGGAGTTCGAGCGCAATCAATCGCGCTACCAGTTCCTGAAATGGGGCACGCAGGCGTTTAACGGTTTTCGCGTCGTCCCGCCCGGTATCGGCATTTGTCACCAGGTGAACCTCGAGTATCTGGCTCAGTGCGTCTGCGACAAAGACGGAGTGCTTTACCCGGATACGCTGGTGGGCACCGATTCCCATACGACCATGATTAACGGCCTGGGCATCGTGGGCTGGGGCGTGGGCGGTATCGAGGCCGAGGCAGCTATGTTGGGCCAGCCCGTTTATTTCCTGACCCCGGACGTCGTGGGAGTTCACCTCACCGGGGAACTGAAAACCGGTCTGACGGCCACCGATCTGGTGCTAAGGGTCACCGAACTGCTGCGCCAGACCAAAGTGGTCGGGAAGTTCGTGGAATTCTATGGAAAGGGCGCCGCCAGCCTGTCGGTGGTCGACCGCGCCACCATCGCTAACATGGCTCCAGAATACGGCGCCACCATGGGCTTTTTCCCGGTTGACGAGGCCACCTGTGAGTACATGACCGCCACCGGTCGTGACGCCGCTCAGGTCGACCGCGTGCGCCGTTACTACAAGGCCCAGGGCATGTTCGGCATTCCCGACCAGGGCGACTGCGATTACAGCCAGACGGTGGAGCTGGACCTGAATACCATTGAGCCGTCCGTGGCCGGTCCTAAGCGGCCTCAGGATCGCATTGCCCTGACCAACCTCAAGGAGCAGTTTAATAGCTTGCTGCAGAAGCCGGTCAGCGAGGGCGGTTATGGCAAGCCGGGCGAGAAGGTACGCTATCACGCGGCTATTGGGCGCAGCCATAAAGGCGAGCAAGTCAGCGGCGGCGGTAGTCAGGCCAGCGAGTCCCTGCCGAAGGCCATCGATGCGCATCTAGGGACCAAAGGAACCAGCGCCACTACGGAATCGGAAATGATCGACAACCGGCCCACACCGGACCGAATGGAGGGTGTCCCTAAGGGCGAATACCACCGTTCCAACGAGGAACTGGCCCACGGCGACGTGGTCATCGCAGCAATTACCTCGTGCACGAACACGTCCAACCCGAGCGTCATGTTGGCCGCTGGTTTGCTGGCCAAGAAGGCCGTCGAGCGCGGGTTGACGGTGCGTCCCACCGTCAAGAATTCGCTGGCTCCTGGCTCGCGTGCGGTCACTGATTACCTGGAGCGCACAGGTTTGCAGACTTACCTGAACCAGATTGGCTTCAATCTCGTCGGTTACGGTTGCACGACCTGCATCGGAAACTCGGGACCGCTTGATCCAGCCATTGAGCAGGTCATCACCGATAACGACCTGGTGGCGGCGGCGGTACTTTCGGGCAATCGCAACTTCGAAGCGCGCGTGCATCAAAACGTCAAGGCCAACTTCCTGATGAGCCCGCCCCTGGTTGTCGCTTTCGCTTTGGCGGGACGCGTGGACGTCGACCTTTCCCAGGAGCCAGTGGGCCTGGGCAAGGACGGCCATCCGGTCTTCTTGCACGAAATCTGGCCCTCGTTGGAAGAGATTCAGGCGCTCATGAGCTCGGCGTTTGATCCTGAGGCTTACCGCCGGCTGTACGGCAGCTTCGCTGACCAGAATCCGCTTTGGAATGAGATCCCCGCGACGGTAGGCAAGATTTTTGAATGGGACGACGAGTCGACTTACATTCGCCACCCGCCCTACTTTGAGGGCTACACCGGCAAGCTCTCCGAGGCCAAGAACCTGAGCCAGGCTCGCCCGTTGGCTATCTTCGGCGATTCGGTAACCACCGACCACATCAGTCCGGCGGGGGCCATCAAGGCCTCCTCGCCCGCCGGCATCTATCTGCAGCAGAAGAAGGTGGAAGTTAGGGACTTCAACAGCTACGGCTCGCGCCGCGGTAACCACGAGGTGATGGTGCGCGGTACGTTTGCGAACGTGCGCATCAAGAACTTCATGGTGCCGGGTGTCGAAGGGGGGGTCACCGTCCACTACCCGGATGGCGAACGCATGAGCATTTATGATGCGGCAATTGCTTATGAAAAGGAGAATGTGCCGCTGATCATCATCGCCGGCCAGGAATACGGTACAGGCTCTTCCCGCGACTGGGCCGCTAAGGGAACGCGCCTGCTGGGCGTGCGCGCTGTAATCGCGCAGAGCTTCGAGCGCATTCACCGCAGCAACCTGGTCGGCATGGGTGTGCTGCCCTGCCAGTTCCAGGGCGAGACGCCCAAATTGGATGGCAGCGAGACCTTCGACCTGCTGGGCCTGGAAGAGGGTCTCAAGCCGCGCAAGGAGCTGACTCTCGTCATCCACCGTGGCGATCAGAAGGAAGAGGTCAAGGTGACCTTACGCATCGATACGCCAATTGAAGTCGACTACTACAAGAGCGGCGGCATCCTGCCTTACGTTCTGCAGCAGCTGTTGTCCAAGGGACAATAAGCACCGCACTAGGGCATTGGCCATCCACGGAGGCCAGTGCCCAGCTTTGCGCTCGTCAATACAACTCAACGTTCGGTAGCCGCTCGTGCTACCGAGCGTTGAGTGCTTTTATGGCACCTGGGTTGACGGATTCCGGGTAATTGCTTATCTTCTTATAGCGTAGTGTGCTATGGGCGGGGGCATTGCCCATGGCGTCGTAACTAGAACTGATTAGGCGATAACGTAGACTTTCGAGCTTCTAAGTGAGCGTTTGGCAACTAAAGTATACATTTAGTTTGCAGTCTATGCTATGAAAGCCTTGTTTGGCGCGGGTCGTCGCCCGTGAGTGTAGCGCAATGGCGGAAACCAGGGTAGGACGGGGCCTGAGGCTGACAGAACAAGGCGTCAATACGGGGGCAAATGGAGAATTCACAACGGTGGAGCCGATTCGGGTTATAGTGGTGGACGACCAGTCGGTCGTGCGCTTGGGTTTAAGGACCGTGATGGCAGATCACACGGACATGAAGTGGGTCGCCGAAGGCGAAACCGGCGCGCAAGCTTGTGAGCTTGCCGAAAGATGCAAGCCGGACATATTGCTTATCGACGTGAAGGCTTCGGATGGTAACGTTGTTGAGGTCCTCCGGGAGATTCGCCGCAGGTCTCCGTCCACTCAGATTTTGGTGCTCACTACGCACGACAACGACCTTTGCCTGATCGACGCCCTGCTAGCGGGGGCGGCCGGGTATTTGCTCAGGGATTCTGCGCCCCAACTCATCCCGCTCGCCATTCGGACCCTTTATCACGGCGGTTGCTTGTTGGAAAGGCGGCTCGTTGAACGTTTGGTCCGCGCGGCGGCCGAGGGGAAGCGCGAGGACGAAGTAGCGCCCCCTGCGTCCAATCTGAGCGAACGAGAGTTGGCGGTGCTGCGGCTCATCTCTCGAGGCAGCAGTAATCGCGTCATTGGCGAAAAGCTTCACCTGGCCGAGGCCACCGTGAAGAAATACGTGCATAGCTTGAAATCCAAGCTCAGTGTCTCGGATCGCGCCGCGGCGGCGGTCGTGGGCCTGCGTTTAGGGCTGCTGGAGTAACCGCTAGAAGAATGTTCAGGTCTCTTGCCCTGTTGCTGGCATTGGGGCTCACCGGTTTGGCCCAGGCCAGGCCTTATTTCAATCGGGTCTATCAGTTTCGAGCCGATTTCCCCGCTGTGGTGGGTACCACGCGTGAACCGGGCTGGGGCCAATCCTTCCTGAGCCGGCCTGCCCGCTATCAGACCTACCAGGTGACGGTCTTCGATCAGGCCCGGCCGCGGTTTGACCTGCTGCAGATGGTGCGCCAACGCACCGGCAAATATACCGAAGTGGAGTTGCGCGACGAAAAGCGCCAGGGGCGGCACGTGATCTACTGGTCGCGCATCGATGACGCGGGTGTGCCGGGATGCTATTTGTTGCTGAGCACCCAGAACCACAGTTACGTTGTCTCGGCGGTGGGCTTCGACCTGGGACTGCAGCAGAGATTCCTGGATAGTTTTTCGATCATTCCGTGACTCCCGTACCGGGTCACGGCTCCCGTGGCGGTCGCATACTGGAGAGATGGAAGTTGTACGCGAAGACCTGGGCAAGGTCACTCATCACGAAGTCGGGGAAACCCCGGAATACGCCACTATGCGCCTGAGCATCTGGCTGTTCGTCCTGGGTATGGCGGTGCTAGCCGCGGTGCGCCTGAGCGGAGTCTGATTCGGCCTCGTTCTGGATGAAGTGAAGCACCCGCAGGTGGATGGTATGGATAATGCCGTCTGACCACCATTTCCAGTAGAGCCCGGGCCAGAGGCCATGGCGATACCAGGTGGTGCCGTCCAAGCGGGTGCGCCCGCCCTCGAGAGGAACCAGCCGGAATTCGCCTCCCTGAGAAACCATGTATCCGTTGGCATGCGGAGGATGAAGCTCACGGTAGGGAGTCCACTCCTGCAGCGGGTCCGGGTTGGACGTGACCGAAAAGGCCAGGCGGCGCGGCTCGTCCCAGCAGGTGATGGGTTCAATAAACGGACCGGTGGAAAAAACACAGCGCCGGATGGCTCCCACGCCCTGCCCATCGAGGCGAGCCTGAATTGGATAGGCCACGCCCATCTTGAAGATGAACTCGGTGGGCGGGGGCATGCGGTTAAATTGGATGACCTTGGGCCAGACTCTTTCGGGCGGTGCCTGAATGATGACAGAGCTTGTCACCGAGTAGACTGGAGCCTCCAGATCTGCCAGCGATTCGGCTCCCATCAGGGCAGGCAGGCTAATGACCAGCCCGATCAAGGAAGCGGCTTCACCGGAACGATTGAGGCCGCCGCCGGGGTTGAGGTTGGGGCGCCGCTGAATGCTGTAGCCCAGCAGGCCGCCCAGGCAGGCAAGGATCAGCCCCAGGGGGGCCGCCATCATCAAGCACACCACCCCCTCCATAGCGAAGGCAAACAGGGCCGCGCCCAGCAGAGCCACCGAAAGGCAGGCCACCCCCAGGCAGGCCGCCAGCGTGCGCTGGCGATGATAGCCAAAGAGCAGCACCGAGCCCAGGCCCATCGAGAAGGGCAGGCCGACGAACAGCCCCCAGCCGTAGCGGCCCAGTCCGGTGACGCTGAGAAAGACGGCCATGAGGGAGGCCGGCACCACCAGCAATTGGGCCATCAGGGCGGCCCCCAGCGGGTGGTCCGGGATCAGACGGTCGAGCATTGGATTGCGCGGAGTCTTCTGCTCGCCCTCCTCGGAACGTGCCGGCAGCAGCGCCATGATGATGAAAAAAATCAGGTTGACCAGAGGAAGGAAGAAGAAGATCAGCAGCCAGATCGGCAGGTGGGTCGATCGCAGGCGCCTGGCCGTCAGGCACACTCCGGTCCAGATGAAGGGAAGGGCCAGAGCCACCAGCGTGCCCAGGAACACGATGTTTTGATGGTCCATTCCGTTCACCGATTCGGGTCCGGGATTCAAGTAGTTGAACAAGCCCCAGGGCCGGTGAAAGATGCCCCAGGCGACCAGACGGTCGAGGTTGTGTTTGAAGGCAAAGCCGGCCAGACCCACGCCGGCGTAGACTCCTCGTCCCACCGTGCCGTCCCAGCGCCAAAGATCGGAAATGTGAAAACTCATCGGGGGAAAAGGCTCTGCAGCAGGGATTTGCGCGCGGCCGGTTTCTGCAAGTAGCCGTCAAAAGCCAGACCCAGGTGGGGGGAGACCATTTCATCGGGCCGGCGCCCTGTATGGGCCAGCACCCTGGAATCGGGGCACTGATGGCGCAGCCACTTCAATAAATTCCAACCATCCTCGTCGGGAAGTCCCAGATCCATCAAGATCACGGTCGGACACCTTCCTTCCACTTTGGCTCGGGTTTCGGCGCCGCTGTGAGCCATTTGAACGGTGCAACCCATAGATTCAAGCATCGATTTGATGGCGTGGGCCGCCAACGGACTGTCTTCTACCACCAGGACCTGCAGGCTGTAAGCCAGGGTCCAGACCTGGCCGATCAGCGCCGAACGGTCCACTGGTTTGCTCAGGTAACTGTTGCAGCCGGCTTCCAGGCAACTGCTCCGGTCTCCCTTCATAGCACTGGCGGTAAGAGCCAGGATGGGGATGGTCAATCCCTGCTGGCGCAGGGCTCGGGCGGTTGCGTAGCCATCCATTCCGGGCATTTGCATATCCAGGACAACCACCGAAACCATCTTCTTTTTGAGGAAATCCAGGGCCGTCTGGCCTGCGCCGGTGGTGTACACGGTGGCTCCCGCGTCTTCCAGGTAGCTGCGCCCGATCTCGCGGATGTCTTCACGGTCATCGACCAAAAGCACGGTCAGGCCGCGCAGGTCAGGTAGCTGGTAATTCTGCATGGGCGCCGTCAGGAGTTCGATATTTCCCTCGATTTGATCAGTGCCTTTCGCGTCCAGGCTGAAGCGGAAGCAGGTGCCTTTGCCGGACTCGCTGCTGACTTCCAGCTTGCCGCCAAGCAGCCCCACCAATTGATGGCTGATGGTCAGACCGATGCTCTGGGTTTGCAACAGTTTGGGCAACGCTTCTGCATCCAATCCCACTCCGCTGTCGGCGACCGAGAATTCCAGCTCGTCGTCCTCCCAGCGAATGCGCAGGCGCACCCAGCCGCGTTGGGTGTATTTGATGGCGTTGCTGAGCAGGTTCACGAGGATTTGCCGAAGCCGTGACCGGTCGCTGTTCAGCGAACGAGGCACCAGCGTGTCAAAAAAGACCTGCAGGCTCAGTCCCTTTTCCTGGGCCAGCGGGTCCATCTGGGCGCGTATGTCGGCAATCAGGGGCGTCAGTTCGAAAGGCTCCTTTTCTAAATGGAGCTGATTCATGCGGACACGTGACAGGTCAAACAGGTCGTTGATGGTTTCCAACAGGAGTTGGCCGTTGCGCTGGATGATCTCCAGGTAATGGCGGTCATCGGGATCCTCGGTTTGACGCAGCAGGATGTCTACGTAGCCTATCATGGCCGCCATGGGCGTGCGGATCTCGTGGTTGGCGTAGCCCAGGAAATCGGAGCGCTCCTCGGGGTCGGTGTTGAGTTCGTGGCGCAGCAGCGTGGCCAGCAGAGGCAAAGTGTCGAGCAGTGGCTGAGGCTTGGGTTGGCCTCCCAGCAGCACCAGGACCGCCTCCCCCTGTGCAAAGGCACGAGCCACCTGATCGTGATGTTGGACTTCGGCGCGTTCCTGAAGGGCGGCTTTCTCGACCAGCTTTTTCCAGGGTCGGGAATCCTTGAATCCGAGGCCCGGGCGCCATTCTCCGGAGCCCGGGTCGCGCACGAAAATCAGCAACTGTTCGGCTCCCAGGCATTGGGCCAACTGATTGGAAACCAGTTCGCGTCGATTGGGTTCGCCGAACTGACCGAGGAGGGCCGAGAACCGCTTGGTCATCTCGGCTGCTTTGCCAATCAACGGTGGCGCCCCTCCAGGAGCCGGTGGATCCAGCGCAGCTTCTCCAGCACCGGTTTGCCCAGCACGAAGGGGTAAAGATCGCTGATGCCCATACTGCGATTGATGCTGTTGAGGGCGAAGGTCAGGCGGGTCCAGTCCTGCACCATGTCGTCAAAGGTTTGTGTGTAGAGGCGGCCCAGGCCAAACTCGGACGAGGTCTGCAGAGTATCGCGCATGTGCAGGTAGTGGGCCCAGCTTTCGGCCCAATCTTCCCAAGGGTGCATGCTGGCGTAGGCGCTGATGAATCCTCGTTCCTGCCAGTCCGGCGGGGCGCCCTCCCGATAGTGGCGATCCATGCATTTCTGGTAATCCTGGCGTTCGTCACCGAAGATCTGGCGGAAGGAGGGCGGGTCGTGCACCAGTACGCTCCAGTAGTGGTGCGCGCTTTCGTGGCGGAGATGGCCGAGCAGCGTGCGGTAGGGCTCGTTCATGTCCAAGCGCATCTTTTCCCGGGTGGGGTCGTCGGCCTCCGTAGCATTGATGGTGATCAGCCCATTGGAATAGCCGGTTAGTACCGGTTGGTGCCCGGGCAAGAGAAAGTCAAATTGCAGTTCATCGAGAGGCAGGCCTAGTTCGATCAAGCTGAAAATCAGACGTTTCTTGGCCATCTCCAGGCGCCACCAGCGCTGCAAGTTTCCGGCCACGCTCAGGTCCGGGATGGTGCGGTTGAGGCGACAGGCCCGGCAGTAACCGTCTTTCCTGTCAGTCAACCAGTTGCACACATTGTGTTCGGTGTAATTACGGCATTTGTGCATTCCCTCTTGGGGCAGAGCCAGCATTCCGTCTTCGGGAGTGTAGCCCAGGGCATTCTGACAGTTTAGGCAGTGCACGTTTTCAAAAAAGACGGTGTGACCGCAGTGAGAGCAAGCGAATATTTTCATTGTTCGTCTGGGATCTATTCCGTGTAGAAGGGCGGCAGGCCGGCCAGTTCAAGTAGAGCGCCCGCTTCGATGGCTTCTTCATAGCGGTCTCCGCGGGGCGCTTCCAGATAACCCTGGCAGACGTAGGTGCCGGAAGCCGGACCGGGTTTTACGTAGGAGCTTGGGGCTTGTGGCGATGGGGCCAAAGCCAGGCGATAATGGGTTTCGGATCGACCGTCTCCGGCCAACTCGGTCCAACGCACTTCCCCCTCTCCGGTGATCTCCAGGTTGCCGGCCTGGGCCGGGACGATCACAGGTTCTAGCTGGTTTGATCCCGCCGGGTAGCCCATCAGCAGGCCGCCGCTAGAATCGCCGCAGGCCAGACCCTGGTCGTTCCAGACGAGGTGGCCGTTACGGGTCGTCTCGCCGGTGCTGAGCACGAAGCAGG
>JALHOV010000134.1 GCA_022842865.1 Vulcanimicrobiota bacterium
CTATCTATCGGGTGACTTCGAAGATTACTGGATCTACCACTTGGCAAAGGAGCGCGAGCGATATCTGGCCGTCCGCGCTCAGCCCTGTGGCTGATGTCAAGAAGTAGCCACACCCATATCCGTCAGAAGCAGGGCCGGGCGTTCACGACGGATCGATTCGAGAGCCTGGAGCCCATCGTTGACGGATTCGATTTGATAAAGTCCCTGCAGCAAGCTTTCGATATAGCTGCGCATGTCGGCGTTGTCGTCGGCCAGCAAGATGCGAGCGCCACGGCTGCGGGGGGGCGCGACGGGAGCAGCCCAGGTGCCTGCTTCGCTCAGGATACCCTGGCGCAGGGTTCCGGCGGCAATGGGAGCAGCGGGCTGAGTCGCGTCACCCATGGGCAATCGAGCGGTGAAGGTTGCTCCCCGGCCAGCAATGCTCTGAACTTCTAAGGTGCCCCCGTGGACTTGCAGCAACTCCAGGCTCAAAGCCAACCCGATACCACTGCCCTCGTAAGTTCGCCCCCGGCTGCCTTCGACGCGATGGAAGCGCTGAAAAACGCTCTCCAGCTGCTCGGCCGGGATGCCGCAGCCGGTGTCCTCAACGGTGAGCACGGCCGTGTGACTCTGGCGGCGCAAACTCAGGCTCACGGACCCTTCCAGGGTAAACTTAAAGGCGTTGGAAAGCAGGTTGAGCACTACCCGCTCCCACATGTCTCGATCGACCTGGACGTTCTGCCCCAGAGAAGGACAATCCACCTGAAACTGCAAGCCGGCCGATTCCAGCAGAGGCCGAAAGAGCTGGGCGATCTCCAGAGTGAGGGCAGACAGGTCCGTGGACTGCAGACAGGCCAGCGGCCGGCCTGACTCCAGTCGGGAGAACTCCAGCAAGGTGTTGACCAGTTTGAGCAAGCGCAAAGCGTTGCGATGAACCATTTCGATCTGCGGATCTTGCCGGCTCAACATTTCTTCCAGTGGACCCAAGATCAGGGTCAACGGCGTGCGGAATTCGTGGCTGATATTGCTGAAAAAGCGGGTCTTGGCACGGTCGATTTCGGCCAGATCCTCAGCGCGTTGACGCTCCATTTCGTAGGCCTGCACGTTACCCAGGGCGGCGCTCACCTGGCCGGCGAAGAGAGAGAGGAAGTGCTGGTAGGATTCATCATAAGGCCGTAAGGGATTCAGGCCGGCCAGCATGAACCGATCGGCCACCGGCAACTCGACCGTGTGGGTTGGAACACTACCGTATTCGCTGCTCCCCATGCGCAAATACGGAAGATCGGGCGGAAGATGCCGCTGGCAGCAGTGCTGTAAAGCCTCCAGCAGGTCGCGCTCGGACCTCATTTCTGCGAGCGCTGAGGCGGAGGCGTGCAGGAAGGCCAGGCGTCGCTCGCTCAGGATTCGTTCGGTTTCCTCGGTGACTACACAGAGCATGCCGCCCACGCCGCCCTGACCGTCCGGCACCGGGCTATAGGAAAACGTGTGGTAGGTTTCTTCCGGGAAGCCGCTGCGCTCCAGCACCAGACGCAGGCCTTCATCCCAGGTGGCCTGGCCGGTGGCCATCACTTGCTCGATGCGAGGACCGATCTCCGGCCAGATTTCCGCCCAGACTTCGCGAGCCGACTGGCCCAGCGCCCAACTCTGCTTGACCCCCAGGGTGGGCTGATAGGCATCGTTGCAGTAGAAACTCAGGTCGTTCCCCCAGGCCAGCCACATGGCGTAGCGTGAGCCGAGCATGATCTCGATGGTGGTGCGCAGACTGGCGGGCCAATCGCTCCAGTCCAGGTCGCGGATGCGCAGGCTCATGGGTTCGGCGACGAGCGATTTCATGCAGGCGCTTTCGCCGCACGACCACTAGAGCCTCTGCTACCAGGCGCCAGCTGCGCTGTCCAGCCCCTTCATTCCGGCAATTTTGGCACCTCGCCGTAGTGACCCCAAGGGTTGCAATTGAGCGGCTCCAACCAGTCGTGCTCGACAGGCACTCCAAAGGTGAAGGCCCACTGTCGGTGGCAGTGGTCCGGGCCACGGTCGGTTACATCGTCCTGCGGACCGGCCTGTCGGAAACGAACCTGGCCGCGGCGGTATCCGTCAGACATCACTGCAAGCCAAAAAACATGTCCCTGGTTCAGATGGAGTCGTTGTTCAGGCGCCGACAAGTAGCGAACTTCACGGGGGGTGCCGTATTTCACCACCAGATCATCCCAAGCTCCGAAGGAATGAAGGGAAGGCTCGGCACTCGGCGGTGATGGCTGCACCAGAAGCTCGCCGTCGTTCCAGTCCACCACAATCGGTGGCTGCTGCTTTTTGTAGCCGAAAGAGCAGTTGCAAGCGTTTACAAACAGGGTTCCATCATGACGGTGGGTGCCCCGGCTTTCATGGACGTGACCAAACAGGTGCAAACGTGGCCTGAGACGGAGAACACGCTCGCGCAACTGTTCACAGCCCAACGGGACCCCGGACACATGACGGTCCAGAATGCCTCGAGGCGGTCCGTGGGTGATGAGAATCTGGGTGTTATCAGGTATGCGTTGCCACTTCTGCCTGAGCGGCTCGCCTCTGTCGGCCTGAAAAGCCCAGTCTCCATGTGCGGGCGACCAGGGGCTGCCAAAGACCCGCACGCCCTCAATTTCGCAGGCTTCGTCTTGCAGATAAGTCAGTCCCTGAAGCAATGCGCGAGGGTCTTGCTGTTCCAGGCAAAAATCATGATTGCCCGCGATGAAAGCCGCGGAACGTATCGTGGGTATCCGATAGACAGACGATTCGCATAAGAAGGAGGGCGTCCTATGGCTTGCGGGCCCGGATGAAGCCGGAGTAGAACTTTCCGTCGACAGAGTCCAGCACGGATGGGTCCAGGCTGGTTCCGCTGGCTTGCATCAAGCTTTGCGCATCTTCGGAGCTGTAAATTCGAGTGGGTTCGATGGTAATTTCTTGAAAGCCGGCGGCCTGGAGTTTTTCAGTGTACTCGTCTTCGTGCAGGGCGCCGGCTACGCAACCGATCCAGAGTTCAATGTTGCGGCGCAGTTCGGCGGGCACTTCTCCACGGCTGACCACGTCGGAGACGGCAAACAATCCCCCGGATTTCAATACCCGATAAGCCTCGCGTAACACGAGGTCCTTGTCGGCACTCAAATTGATGACGCAGTTGCTGATGATGACATCCACCGTGTCCGACGGCAGGGGGATTTTCTCGATCTCGCCTTTCAAAAATTCCACGTTGGTGACACCGGCTTTTTGTTGGTTGGCGCGTGCCAGCTCAAGCATATCGTCGGTCATGTCCAGGCCGTAGGCTTTGCCGCTGGGGCCAACCCGTTTGGCCGAGAGCAGAACATCAATGCCACCTCCGGAGCCGAGGTCGAGCACGACCTGGCCGGGTTCCAATTTGGCCAGCGCAGTGGGATTACCGCAGCCCAGGGAGGCCAGCACGGCCGCCTCCGGCAGTTCCGAGAGTTGGTCCAACCCGTAGAGGTCCCCGCAGATCGCATCGGCTCCCAATTCTTGGGAGGCGCTGCCGCAGCAGCTTGCTTTTCCGGAATTCTGGCTGACCTGGCGAGCCAGTTCCCCGTATTTCTCCTGAACAATCTGCTGGGTGTTGTCTTTCATCGGGACCTCCTGTTTCTTGAGCAGCAGTGTGAGTGCGCTTGAGTCGATATTACTAGAATGACAGAAATAGTCAAGAAGGTCTCAGGAAAACTCAGACGGTGGCCACCGCTCCGCCGTCGATGGTCACTTCCGTGCCGGTTACGGCGCCGGCTCGAGGAGAGGCCAGGAAGACAATCAAATCGGCTACTTCTTGCGGTCTAGCGGGCCGGCCCAGGGGAATTCCGCCCAACCCGTCCATAATGATTCGTTTGCCTCCTTCGTAGTCCGTGCCGGCGTCCTGGGCCAGGCGATCGACCAGGCGGGCGGCGGCTTCGGTTTCCACCCACCCGGGTGAGACGCGCAAGACACGAATCCCATGGGGCGTTACCTCCTTCGAGAGGCTTTTGCTGTAGGTGGAAAGTGCTGCTTTGGCGGCCGCGTAAGCGGTGGTGGATTCGGGCAGCGGCAGCTTGCTTTGAATCGAAGTGACGTGGAGGATGACTCCCGAGCCTTGCTTCAGCATTTCAGGTAGGAGCCTGCGGTCGATGCGAACGGCGGGCATCAGATTCAAGTCGAGTTCCGCTTGCCAGTGCTGGTCTTGGAGCGCTGCATACCCTCCGGACGGTGAGCTCGAGCCACCCACCACGTGGACCAGGATGTCGACACCGCCCATTGTTTCGAGCAAGCGGGCGCACAGGTGCTCGCAGCCTTCCGGGGTGGTCAGGTCGGCGGCCACGTAGTAGACTTCTTGGGAGGTGGGAACCGTGCGGGCCGAGGCTACCACCTCCACTCCGGCGGCGACCAGGGCCTCCACCACGGCCGCCCCCACGCCTTGCGTGGCGCCGGTCACCAGAGCCCGCTGCCCCTTCAATTGCAGGTCGAAGCTCACGAGATGCTCAGCTCGACAATCTGGTCGTTGGTCAGCCGGAACGAATACTTTAGCTCCAAGGGGCTGCCGGGAAAGTTTCCGCTAACCCGAGCGCTGACCAGGCACTCGTCGTCTTTCCTTTCGACGGACAGGGGGAGGCTGGTGAAGTTGTATTTGCTGGTCGTTTCCTCTCGCCATTGGCGAATGGCGGCTCGGCCTTGATGGGTGCCGCCTTCATCGTGCACTACCGCGTTTTCCGCGAAGCAATCCGCGGCGGAATGGGCCGCGAAATAGGCGGCGACGGGTTCAGGTAAAGGGAGAGACATGGGAAAACTCCTAAAGTTTTTGCTGCCCCATCATCGCGGTATAAGGCCAGAATGACAAGAACGCACGAAAAAGTAAGCCCCTTACCGAGAAGTAAGGTCGCCCATACGCCGGTGACGGCGGCCCAGGGGGTCGAGCGGGCTCTGTCCATGCTTTCTGGCCGTTGGAAGCTGCTAATTCTCTTTCACCTCTTCGGCGGGCAGGTGCAGCGCTTTTCGGACCTGGAGCGGTTGATGCCGGAGATCTCCCAGAAAATGCTGGCCCAGCAACTGCGCCAGTTAGAAAAGGACGGAATGGTCCTGCGCATCGTTCATCCGCTCGTCCCGCCCAAAGTAGAATATCGGCTCACCGACTGGGGCCAATCCCTGTGTCCCGCCCTCGACGCTCTGCTGGCCTGGTCGGAACGGAAACTTTGAAGCAAGAGTGGGAAGAATTCAGCGCTTCAATGGACGGGGAATATCCGGCGCACGATCTGATTCGTCTGGAATGCTTCTTGCGGGAGCACCGTCCCTGGGCGGCCGCCTACCTGGCTCAAGCCCACCTGCTGCGTGGCTTCCGTCAGTTTCAGGAAGGTCGCTGGGCGCTCAAAAAGGCCGAAGTGATTTTGGGACATCCTCATTCTTGCCTGAAAGAAGCTGAGGGGCAGATTTATTTCGACGCGGAACGTCACGGCCTGGCCCAGCGGTTTTTCCAGAAAGCGCTTCAACTCAATCCGCGAGACCCATCGCCCAGGCTCTGGATGAGCCGGTCTCTTCGCCATCAAGGCAAGTTGGAGGAAGCCGAAAAGTGGCTTCGCTCCCTGCGTGGCCGGGTCGATGCGCCGGATGAACAGGTGGCTTTGGAATGGGGCTACCTTTTCCGAGCCAGGGAGCAGTGGGCTTTGGCACGACGCTGGCTACGAAGGGCCGGTGAAGATGGTGAGAGGGGTCTTCAGGACCTTGAAGAGTTTCGCGGTGTGACCCGTTGCGCTAATGAGGAACTGATGTCTAGGGAGGCGGGGCCGGCTACAACGCTGGCGGCTGCGCGCCGCCTGGAAAGGCTAGAGCCTGCCTGGGGCGCGGCTTATTCAAATCAGGCGCTGGCCCTGGCCGAGCTCAACCGGCTGCCAGAGGCGATGAAGCAGGTCAGGCGGTGGCGCCAACTCATGGGTGACCACCCTGCTGGCCCCAGACTGCAGGCTATGGTTCTTCACACTGCCGGCCGCTTTGAGAGAGCCGCCAGGCTGTGGCTAAAGTTGGCCGTCGACTCCACCGACACAGAGCCTTGGATCTATGCGGGTAGCTGCCTGGCCAGGATGGGCCGATTGGAGGAGGCTGAACAATGTCATCGTCGGGCAACCCAATGTACCGGCTGCCCTGACGAGGGCATGTTCAATCTGGCCCTGGTGTTGCGAGCCCAGGGCCGATATGGCGAATCCCTCGAATGCGCTCGGCGCACTCTGGAGATGGACGACGACTGGGACGGTCCCCCCGTGCGCAACCTGATCCTGGATTTGGAGAGAACGCTTACGTTTCTGGCCGCCCACTAAATATGGGGATAACCTGGGGATAAGTGGATAACTTTGAAATTTATTCTAGAAAGTGATGAATCGCAGTCAACCACGGGGGTGCCATGGCGAGGGTCGAAGGAATGAATCCCCGCCACTTCAAAAGGCACGAGATGCTGAACGAAGCGACAGGACGGCTGATCCTCAAAGCGGCCTTCGAGGCCCAGGGGTTTACCATCACCGAGAACTACACTCTGCAGGTCGACCAGTCCGCCGTTGAACTGGATGGATATGATCCGGTCGCTCGCGTCGGTTATGAATACTCGACGAGCGAAGATGGTCTCGATTTTAGCCTGTTGGACGGCCTCATGCTGCAAAACCATTGCCGCGTGTTTGTTATCGACGAGCAACTTGCCGACGACGCCCAAGACATCTTGAGCGCGGTCTTTGAGTTCTTTCGGGAACTGGAAACGGGGGCCGAGTGAGCAGCCTGCGCGAGCAGACGGCTCGCACCGAGGATTTCCTGCGCCAGGAGACTTTGAAGCTGGCCAGGACGCTGTTGCCCAGCCTGGAGTCGGAGGTTGTCAGCGCCGCTCAGCGACGTACGGGGTTGTCCTTTCTGGCGCCGGCTACACTGAGCGCGCTGAGCTTGGAATGTGAGGAACTGGAGGCACGGCGACGAGAATTGGAGAGCATGCCCGAATTCCAGTTGTCTCCAGCCGAAGCCAGGCGGACCGCGCAGGAGGAGTTGGTCAGGGTCAAGGAATTTCAGGCTGCCCTGAGTTCCGTCGTCCAGCAGTGCCTGGCTCATCCTCGTTTCCAAACGCTGCTCCAGGTCGGATACGGCACCAGCCGCTACAGCACTCCCTTTTGGCGCTACTCCTTCTATCTCGACCGACGGGCCGCTCACGAGCTTTGCGCCAGCACCGGCAAAAAGGACTTTAAAGCGCTCCTGGAGGAGTATGAATCCGCCGCCGACTCCCTGCAAGTCCTTCAGGCCCGCTCGCAGCGTCTCAGCAGCTCCAGCGCCTCTCCCAGAGAAGAATGGGAACAACGAGGCCGCCAACTGGAGAAGCTCAAAGCCAGCCAGCTCAACACCCTGCAAACCCGCCTTCAGCTGGCCCTTTTGAAGGGAGGCGAGGTCTGGGAGACCCTTAAGTCCAGCCAGCCGAGCCTGGAGTTCACCCGCATGATGGGGTCCGTCGAGCGCCTCCGTGATCAACTCGAAGCCCTGCGCGGCCGCAGGTAGAAACGTTTGGCTTCGTGACAAGGAAGGGTTGCCTGGCGTTGGCCTTCCTCGTCTGGCTATCGCTGGTGGCGGGTTTCGTCTTCCTGCGGGCGAGTCCGCGCGAGCGGGTGATTGTAGCGGCGGCCCGGGCTTGCCTGGGGGACCGTTACGATGCCAATCGTTATGCGGGGGGCCCGCCTCCGCGGGGACGGGGAGCTTGCACGGATGTCATTTACTGGGGTTATCGGCCGGTGCTCGACCTGCAGAGGGCGGTGAACCAGGATGTCGCTCAGAACCCACGGACCTATGGGGGTCGGGCCGACCAGGACCTGGACTACCGCTGGTGCCCGAAGCTGATTGTGTGGTTTCGCCGCCACGCGGTTTCTTTGCCCACCGAGGTCAACTGGTCCACTCTCTTCACTTTTCGCCCGGCCGACGTGGTCTTCTTTGACGGCGGCGACGGGGTGGCCAGTCACGTGGGTGTCGTCTCGGACCGCTGGTCTTTGGCGGGTGTGCCGTTGCTGATTCACAACCCCGGGCCCCTGGCCGTCGAGGAAAACGCCTTGCGTAGCAATCGCCTGGTTGGCCACTTTCGTCTGGCCGCGATTGCTCAAGATACAAAAACAGGAGAATCCTCTCGCTAAGAGAGGTTCTCCTGTTTAGGGCCTGTAGACGCTGCCGAAGCTCTGCGAGCTACTCAGGCCGTTGGTAAAAACCGATGCGTTGGAATTCTGCATCTAGCTTCCTCCGTTCTCACCCCTGTGACTAGCCTGTTTATATGCCAGGGGAGCTCTCAGAGTATGAACGGGTTGTATCAACCTCCACAGCCGCCGCAACCGCCTCCGCAGCCGCCCCCACAGGAACTGCCGCAAGAGGAGGAGCCGCAGCTGCCGCCGGAGCTGGGGGAGGGCATCAGGGCGACGGCCAGTGCTGAGGTTCCAAAAAGGGCCATGGCCAGCGACAGATCTTCGCTTCCCAGCCGATCCTTTGCCGACGAATCGGCGGTGGACTTGAGCGCCGCGCAACGGCTTAGTTGGTCCCGGAGGACCCTTTCGCCCCGGTCGTTGCGCTTGGGCGGCACCAGGTGAACAAAACTATAGAGAAAACTAACCAGGAGGATGCAGGCCAGAAAGCCGATTGGCCTGCCAAGGCCGATTCCTACCACCATGCGGGCCAGGCCAAGTCCGAATAGTGGGCAAAAAGTCCGATACCATTGGCTACGGTAGGCAGCTACGGCGCCCGGGGGAACGAGTAGATCTTGAGCATACAACTCGTCCTCCAGCAGGCTGAGACGGGCTTCGACGCTATTGGCCCTGGCAAGATCGGCCAGGCTACGCGGCTTGTCCAGGTTGGACAGGATGGCCGATTCCAGTCCATCTTCCACGCGCAAGTCTTCCAGCCGCACCACTTGGGGCGGTTTGGCCGCGGCATCCACTTTGATGGCTCCCGCCGCTTCCAGGCGAACCAGCGCGCTCAGCAAGGCGCGCTGCCTGTCCCCTTGCAGCAGGGCTAGATGGTAGGTGCTCAGTGGTTTTGGGCTGGAGCGGCCGGTGCTGGTCCTTTGCAATCCAGCGTTTTGCTTCGAGGCCAGCTTGTGGCAGGCGATGGACATGGTGATGTAGACCAATAGAAACGTCGGGCCGGAGAGAAACTGAAGGGTAAGCAGATCCATCATGAGTTCACCTCCCAGCGGTCGGCCAGGTCGACCACGGTTTGCAGCAGACAAAGCAGGTCTGCGGCCATCCGCACCGGGTCAAACTCCAGCGCAGCCTCCTGGCGCAAGTTGCCCAACTGCTGCAGGGGCACCGGATCCAGTTGCCAGTGCCCGGCGGCCGCCTGGTAAATTCCCAGGGTGGTGTCGGAGGGGCAGTTCAGGCCGAGCAGCAGCATCAGTTCTTGGAAGTGAATGGCCAGCGGCCGGGCCAGACCCAACAGATGGCGCCGCAGGGCGAGGCCGTCGTGGGCTTGACCGGCCAGGCAGGTGCGCAGGCGCAGTTGCATGTTGCGCAGCCCTTGTTCCAGGTGCAGGCGTATATGTTCCGGTTCGATGCGTAGGCTCTGTAGATCAGCCTGGCCCCAGAGGAGCCGGTGATGGCGCTGGATATCCAGCATTTTGACGGGGAAGACGTCGGCCACTCGGGCCAGTTCCCCGCTTTCCAGGATCATGGGAGCGAGCCGAATGCTGCGCCGAGCGGAGGTCAGGGGGCTTTCGAGCTGTTGCAGAGCAGGTGCTGAGCAGTCTTTCAGGAGGAGCAACAGGTTGACGTCACTGTGGGCCTGGTAGCGTCCGCGCAGGACTCCACCGTAGAGAACCAGAGCGTCCAGGGAGGGCAGCGGGGTTAGCAGATCGATGAGTTGCTGGAGTGGCTGCTGAAGCGCGGCCGGGAGAGATTGCCTTACTTCAAGGCTCATAAGGGAGTTTTGTGTCTCCTTTGTTTGCATTATTCTACTATGATACAAACAAAGGGTAACACTCGGTGCTTATTGTGCACAATATGCCTTACTTAGAACTTACCCGCCGTAGATCGCTTCGTCCACATCCTCGTGGGGAGCCGCGATGACGTGCACGGCGAAGACGGAGCCAACCCGGCGGGCCGCTTCGGCGGCCGCATCCATAGCGGCTTGCACGGACCCGATGTCGCCGCGCACATGAATGGAGACCAGGCCGCCGTCCACGGAGGCGTATTTGACGAGCTTCACGTTGGCCCCCTTGACGGCCGCGTCAGCAGCTTCCACTGCTCCCACGAAACCCATCGTTTCAATCATACCGACCGCCTGCCTGTTCGCCACGTACCTGATCCGCCTTCCAGTTTGCCTTGCCTTTCCTGCTGTTCTCCACCCTTTCCTTCCAGGGAAGGCCAGGGGTTGGGGCGGCGAGGTCAAGTCAGGAGTTGTCCCTGGACAAGTCAGGGGTTGACCAGGGCGAGCCTGGGGCCCCGGGCGGATCCCGAAGGAAGGCACGGCGGCCGGGGGAAGGGCCGTCCGATGTTCATCTCCCAATCAGGTCTCGACCTTTTGCAAGAAGCCCTCAACCATCTGGGCAATGGATTCTCCCAGTTACCTCCGGCTGAATCTCGACTGCAGGTGGAGCGGCTGCGGCCGATTCTGCTGGAAGTCGCCGAGCGGATGCGCGACAACTATCCGTATCATCACCCGCTTTACGCAGGTCAGATGCTCAAGCCGCCCCATCCTCTCGCTCGCCTGGCCTACGCGCTGGCTCAGTTTATCAACCCCAATAACCACGCCCTCGACGGCGGACGAGCCAGCTCGGCTTTGGAGAAGGAGGCGGTAGCCGAAATCGCGGCCATGCTGGGATGGTCGGATCATCTGGGCCACTTGACCAGCGGCGGCACCTTTGCCAACCTGGAGGGACTATGGATCTCCGGGTGTCTGCACCCGGGCAAGCGGATCCTTGCTTCATCTCAGTCGCACTACACGCATCAGCGCATCTGTGGAGTCTTGCAAATTCCCTTCGACTCCCTGGCGGTGGATGCGGCTGCGCGCATCGACCTGGGTGCGCTGGAAAGCGAACTGGCGAAGGGAGACGTGGGCACGGTGGTGGTGACCCTGGGGACCTCGGCGGTGGGAGCGGTCGACCCGCTTCACCAGATTCTGCCGCTGGCTCGCGCCTACGGAGCCCGTGTCCATGTGGACGCCGCCTATGGTGGTTACTTCCGATTGAGCGAGGGGTTGTCAGGGCAGGCGGCCCAGGCTTTCGCAGCCGTTCCCGAAGCCGACTCGCTGGCCATCGATCCCCACAAACACGGGATGCAGCCCTATGGCTGCGGCTGCGTGCTTTTTCGCGACCCGAGCCTGGGTCGCTTTTACAAGCACGATTCCCCCTACACTTACTTCAGTTCCGATGAGTTACATCTGGGCGAGATCAGCCTGGAGTGCTCGCGAGCCGGGGCGGCCGCGGTGGCGCTGTGGGCCACTCAGCGGCTGCTTCCGCTCGAGCGGGGGGGCGAACTGGGGCAGCGCCTGGATCAGTCCCTGCAAGCCGCGCGCGGGCTGGCGGACTGGCTGAAGGTGCGGCCAGACGAATGGAAGCTTTTGTTCGAGCCCGAGTTGGATCTGGTGGTGTGGGCGCCTCAGGGAGCCAGCGCCAGCGAGATCTCCAGAAAATCTCAGGCGATTTTCGAGAAGGCGGCGGAACTGGATTTGCATCTGGCCGTCACCCAGGTTTCCCAGGGGCTGGTCTGGCCCGAGCTGGAGTGGGACCAGCCTCGTCTGGCCTGTCTGCGCAGCTGTCTGATGAAGCCGGAACACCTGGAGTGGTTGCCCGAGATCTGCCGCCGCCTGGAGCAGGCTGCTAATTAAGGATGATTGTGGTCGTGGTCGTGGTGCCATTCGCCGGTCTGGCAGTTCTTGCAGCGGCCTGAAAGGGTGAAATGCTCCTCGTCGATGGCGAAGCCGTGATGGTCAAAGATGGCGTGAGCCAGAAGGTGAATTGGCTCCAGATTGATGGTCTCCACCTGGCCGCAGGCTTTGCACACGAGATGGCCGTGGCGGTGCTCCGGCTCGCGTAGCGAAAAGCGAACCTGGTCCTTGGTTCCGGTCATGAGATCCACGATGCCCACCTGATTCAGACCTTCGAGGGTCCGGTAGACGGTGGTCACGTTCAGCCCGGGCAGGGTTTCCTGGACCTGCTCAAAGACATCGCGGGCGGTGACATGGCGATGGTGGTCCTTGGAATGCAAGATTTCCAAAGCCTTCAGGATGACCAGCCGCTGAGGAGTGGCCCGCAGATTCTTGCCGCGCAATACTTTCGCCCATTGGTTCACGCTGGGGGTTTCTTTCATCAGGCCGCGAGCCCCTTTAGCCACCCGAGCGTTTGCTCTTCAATCCTCGGGCGGCCAGCAGTTGCTCGATTTTGTCGCGGTGGTCGCCCTGGATTTCCAGGTTGCCGTCTTTCACGCAGCCGCCGGTGCCGCAGGCCGCTTGAATCTGTTTGAGCAGTTCCTTGAGTTGAGCTTCATTCATGCCGGTCTCGCACACGATGATCTGGGCTTTGCCGCGCTTCTTCTCGAGGCGCAGCTTGATGGGACCGCTAACCGCCCCCGCAGCCGGCTTCTTTTTGAGAGCGCCGCACTTGCAGGGCAGGTGTTTGCACTTGGAGCACCAGTTGGGGTCGGTTGAATAAGAGAGTTCCACCCGCAGGGTTACTCCAGGAATTTGGACCTCCCTTTTGCAATCAGTGCACATGAAAAAAGCGCTGCTCTCTTTGTGTTTGTCGGGACTGGCCTGGGGCCAGCCTACCTACTGCAATCCTGTCGACCTTGACTACAAGTACAACTTTGAGCAGTTGCCCGAGCGAATTTCCTACCGCTCCGGGGCCGACCCCGTAATCGTGCCGCACAAAGGCTCATATTACTTGTTCGTGACCATTCAGGGCGGTTGGTGGAAGTCGAAAGACTTGCTGCGCTGGACCTTTGTGAAGCCGGACAAATGGCCGTTTGAGGACATGTGTGCGCCGGCCGCGCTGTCGGTGCGCGACAAGCTCTATCTGTTTCAGTCCACTTTCGCACAACGACCCATCCTGGAAGTGACCGATCCCGATCAGGGCAAGGTGGAGTTCTTCAATCGTTGGCTGCCCTTGATGAAAGGGGCCGACGGTCCCTGGGATCCGTCCATCTTTCATGATCCGGAAAGCGACCGCTGGTTCATGTATTTTGGCTCGTCCAACGTATTTCCACTTTACGGCATTGAACTGGACCTAAAACGGCAGCTGACTTATAAGGGTAGTCCGAAGGGCCTGATTGTGCTCGATCCCGAGCAACACGGTTGGGAGCGCTTTGGCCAGGACCACAAGGGGGATATCAAGCCCTTCACCGAGGGCGCCTGGATGACCAAACACAAAGGCAAGTATTATCTGCAATACGGAGCGCCGGGGACCGAATACAATGTCTATGCCACCGGAACCTACGAGGGGGAAGGTCCTATGGGGCCGTTTCATTATGCAGCCTACAACCCGGTGGCCTACCGGCCCGGCGGTTTCGCCTGCGGCACCGGTCACGGCAATTTCTTTCAGGATTTGAAAGGGCGTCATTGGCTGACGGGCACTTGCTGGATCGGGTTCAATTGGGGAATGGAGCGGCGCATCGTGATGCATCCCGCTGGTTTTGACCCGAGCGGCGATATGTTTTGTGATACGCGCTTTGGCGACTGGCCGCATACGCTGGAGGGCAAGTTCCCAGGCTGGATGTTGCTTTCGCACAGCAAGCCGCTAAATGCTTCCTCCACGCTCGAAAAGGAGCATCCGGCCAGTCACGCGAGCGACGAGAGCCTGCGTACTTTTTGGGCGGCCGCCAGCAATCGCAGGGGAGAGCATTTGACCTTGGACTTGCAGAAAATGTGCACGGTTCGGGCGGTGCAGGTGAACTACGCGGACTACAAGTCGGACGTTTTTGACAACGGACCGCGTGTTTATACCGAGTTCAAGCTGCTGGGGTCGAGCGACGGCCAAAGGTGGACGACCTTGCACGACCTGGCCAAAGAGGCGCGCCGCGACCGCCCCTGTGCCTACGTTCAACTGAAAAAGCCCGCTCGCATTCGTTATTTGCGCTATGTGCACGGACACGTGGCGGCTCCGCGCCTGGCTATCGCCGACCTGCGCGTATTCGGTGCGGCGGACGGCAAAGCACCCCTTCCTCCCGCTCGTGTGGAGGTACGGCGAGACACGGATCGGCGCAATGTTTTTGTTGACTGGCCGCGGGTGGAGGGGGCCACCGGCTACAACGTGCGCTGGGGCATCGCTCCTAACAAGCTGTATCAGACCTATCAGGTTTGGGCCGAGCACCAGGGACCACTGGAGATCCGAGCCCTCAACCTGCCCCAGGGCTACTCCTTCGCCGTTGAGGCCTTTAACGAGAGTGGAGTGAGCGCGCTAGGACCGGTCGAGAGCTGCCCTTAACCTATTTCATCGCGGGCATCTGAGGAACGGCTTTCTTCCAGGCTTCGGTGCCGGTGACACGAGCGCAGTAGGCGGTGATGTTGGGGTAGTTTTCCAGCGGCACGCCGGCCATGCCCAGGTAGGGTCCGCTGGAAGCCAGGGCAAAATCCGCAATGGTCAGCTTGTCGCCCACCAGGAACTGGTGTTGCTTCAAATGGGCTTCCAACACGTCGGCGACTTTGGGAAAAGCCTCGACGGCTTTGGCGACTTCCGCCTCGTCAGCCGGGCCCAGGCCGAAACGCGCCTTGGCAATGCGCTCGAAGAAGAAGGGACGGATGGAGGGGCCCCAGTGGTTCCCTCCCCAATCCAGCCACTGCTGAACCTTGGCCTGATCCTTGGGGTCGGCCGGCCACAGGCCACTCTCGGGCTTCTTTTGAGCCAGGTAGAGAAGGATCGCGTTGGACTCCCACAGACAAAAGTCGCCGTCTTCCAGAGTAGGCATCAAAGCGTTAGGATTTTTGGCCATGTAGTCGGCCGTCTTGTGGCCGCCGCTGGCCACATCCATGTCGATGACTTCCAGCTCCAATCCCAGATGGTGGGCCAGGGCCACGACTTTGAAAGTGTTTGGAGAGGGGGGGAGAGCATATAATTTCATGATAGGAGTTCCCTTGAGATGAGTCGCCGCGGCGCATTCCAGATTTCCCTCACCCGGTATAACTGTCCTTCGCCGCTCGGGACGCGGGAAACTACAATCAGCCAGCCGCGCCAATTAATCTGGGTCTATGAATAGCAACACTTCGTATCTAACCTTGAAAGCGTTTCTCTTCCTGGCCATGTTCGGCATGGTCGCCTACCTGACTCAAGCAGTGCTTCCTTTCATCTTCTTCACCAGTTTGATCCTGATGATCAGTCTGGGACGATCGGTCATGCTGGGAATCATCTGCGCCATTTTATTCGGCGCTTGCTTTCCCAAAACCGCCGCGCTGTCCGCTATCGCGATGACCTTGTATGTTATCACACTGCCCTCTCGCTCCGCCTCAGCTCAGCACTGAGCCACTGGAAGGTGCCCAGGGCAAGAGTGGGCACCTCCCGTAAGATTTGTTCCCAATCGGCAGCCGTGAGGCTGAGTAATCGCACGGCCCCGCGACTGACCAGTTGCGAGCGGGCGGGGAGCTGACCCACCAGCTCCACTCCTCCCTGAAAGCCGGCTTCGAGGTCGCCTTGAAGGGGCACGAAACCGCGCAGAACAACCTGACCGGCTTGCCAGAAGACTCGTCCGCTCTCGAAGCGTTCCTCAATCATGCGAAGGCGCACCACTTCCAGCTGGTCGAGATCCAATCGATGGAAGGGTCGTGTCTGACGCAAAGCCAGCAGTTGCTCCATCTTGCTCAATTCCCCGGCCGTCGCCGGGCGGCTGACCCGCACCGACGCCCAGCGAACCCAAGGATCGTCACGGAGCGCAGCCACGCTGGTAGCGTTACCCAGTCCTTCGCGCAACAACCGAGCCCTTTCGGCATCGGAGTTAGGCTCCAGCAAGGTGACAAAAAGCTGTGCCAACTGACGTTCCCCCAGGTTAGAGAGAACCTCCAGGGCACTGGCGCTGCGACCGCCTTGGGAGAGCAGTGAGAGCCGCAAGGTTTCCACCAGTTCCTGGCCTTCCAACCAGCGCAGCACGGCAAAGGCCAGCCTGCGGTGACGCCCGCATTCTTGCTGCAGTGCCTCTTTGAGGAACCTTTCGGGCAGCCCGCTAGCCTCTAGTTGATGCCCGGCCAACCAGGCTTGGGCCGCTGACTGCGCCCGCGAGGCAAACTGGCTCTGCAACAGGGCCACTCCCCAGGCGGTGGCACTCTCGC
>JALHOV010000135.1 GCA_022842865.1 Vulcanimicrobiota bacterium
CGTATCGGTCCCGCCGAGGATACGTTGCGGCCCCAAGGGCCGCGTTCGTCGCTGATGAAGCTGGGCATACACTCGTAGCCCGACGGTCCGGTGTACGGGTAAACGGCCGCGCCCACGGCCGGCTGCTTGGCATCTTCAAACTTGCCGCCGCGCGACAGCGACAGAAAATCCATGCCGGCCCGGGCCAATTCCACTCCGTAAAAACAAGCGTCCTCGCTGGAGTAGCCGCCCTGGATACCTTCGTGAGCCAGGTAGCGGCAGCCCACCGCATAGTCGTTGCCGACCTGGCGGCGCACTTCGCGAAATACCTCCAGGGGCAGGCGCACCCGACCCTCCCGCGTGGACCCGTAGCCGTCGCATCGGTCATTGCGTCCCGATAGAAACGATGCCATCGTGTAGGCGTGGGCGTAATGCAGCTCCACTCCGTCAAATCCGGCTTCCCGGGCGCGCACGGCGGCGGCAGCGAACACCGGTGGCAAACTTTGAGGCAGTTCCCGAATCGCCGGAGTGTCAAGATCGGTCACTCGCTCGCGCCAGCCATATTGCAGCGTCTCGTATTCGCGTTCATCCAGAACCGTTTTCCAGAGGGACGGATCCGCCGCCAGCCGCTGACGGATTTCGTCATCGCCGCAGCCAGGAAAGTGTTCTCGGTGACGATCATGCACCTCCAGAAAGCGGGCAAAGAACTTGGCCGGATCGGGCCGCCGGCGAATTCCCAGAAAGTCGATGATCTGAATCAGCAGTCGGGTGCGTCCACGCGAGGCCTTGCGCACCACCTCCACCAGCTTGCGTAGACCCGGCAGGTAGCGATCGTGCCCAATGCGCAACAGAGGTCCGCTGGGAATGTCGCGAACTCCCGTGGCTTCTACCACCAGTGCGCCGGGAAACCCAAGGGCGTAACGCTCGTAATAGTCGAGCACGTCTTGAGTGACTTCACCCTCTTCGTTAGAACGCCAGGGCACCATGGCCGGAATCCAGGTGCGCTGTTCCAGGTTCAGATTACCCACCCGCAGCGGGGAAAACCACAGCGAATCACTGGCTTCTTGTTGACTGGGCCAGTCGCCCGCGGGCAAAGCGTGCTTGGTCCGTTGCGGAGGCACCCACATTAGCGCAACAAGTCTTTCGCGATAATCAGATACTGCACTTCGGTCGTCCCTTCGTAAATACGCAAAGCCCGCACCGCCCGGTAGAGGTGCTCCACTGGAGAGTCGGCCAGCATGCCGCGCCCGCCCAGGATCTGCATGGCCGAGTCGATGACGAACTGGGCTTGCTCGGTGGCATGAGCCTTGGCCATGGCCACTTCGCGAGTGTTGCGCTCGCGTCCCTGGTCGCGCTGCCAGGCGGCCCGATAGGTTAGCAGGCGCGAGGTTTCCAGGGCCAAGGCCATCTGGGCCAATTTGGCCTGGATGAGTTGAAACTCGCTCAGGGCCTGGCCGAACTGGCGCCGGGATCTGGCATGTTCGAGCGCTTCCTGCAAGGCCCGGCCGGCCATTCCGCAGGCAGCCGCAGCTACCGAGACCCGCATGGTATCGAGAGTGCGCATTCCCAGCTTGAAACCTTCGCGTTCCAACAATACCGCTTGGGAATCGCGAAACTCCAACTGGCCCAGCGGATGAGGGGCGCTCAATACTTGAGGCCCAGCAAAGTGCACCTCTTCGCGTTCCACCAAAAAAGCACCGATACCCCGGCTGCCCTGGCTCCCTTCGAATCGAGCAAAAACCACATAGTAGTCGGCGATGCCGGCGTTGGAAATCAGCCATTTCTGTCCGTTCAGCCGCCAGCCGTCCCCGTCGGCCCGCGCGATGGTCTGGATGTTGGCGACATCCGAGCCGGCTTCCGGTTCGGTCATGGCAAAGCCGCCTACGGCCAGTCCCAGGCTGGCCCGCTCCAGCCAGGGCCCGTCGTAGCCGCTCAGGCGCAGCGGCACGGTGGCCAGACCCTGGATGGCAAAAACGGCGTCGGCCAGAGGAGACACGGCCGCCACGGCTTCCCGGAAGAGGCAAAGTGTGCGGCTGTCCTGGGGCTGCAGCCAGCCGGAGCGTCCCATCAGGCGAATCGCTTCAGGCGTCTGGGCACGGGCCTCGTCATCGTCATGGGCCGTGGCATAGGCGCCCATTGGACCCACCGCAAAGTGGGTCACCTCCTCGGCCACCTCGCGGTGGCGGGTCTCAAAAAAAGCCTCCAGCCCGTCGATCATAGCGGAGCCTTTGCCAATCCGGCGGGCGCCTCCTACCGGGAGGGTCGATCCACGCCGATAGTCGAGCGGGGGTTACGCCGCTTGCTACTGGAAGACCGGCGTGCGCTTCTCTTTAAAGGCTTCGTAGGCGGAGCGGAAATCTGGATGAAGCATGCAGGCCGCTTGAATCTCTACTTCGGTGGCCATGGCCGAGCGCACGTCCATATGGGCTTCGCGCAGCAGCAGCTTCTTTGTGATCTCCAATCCAAAAGCCGGTCCCCGGGCCAGGCGTTCGGCCAGTTCCAGTGCCTGGTCCAACACCTGGTCCTGCTCAACCACCCGATGATAGAGTCCGATGCGTTGCGCCTCCTCCGCTGGAACAAAGTCGCCCAGCATCAAGATTTCGGTGGCCCGGCCCATTCCCACGATGCGTGGCAGCAGCCAGGAAGCGCCCATGTCCGCTCCCGACAAACCGACTTTGGTGAAGAGGAAAGCGATCTTGGCCTTGGGTCCGGCCACGCGAAAATCGCAGGCGCTGGCGATGACCGCGCCGGCCCCGGCTACCGTGCCGTTGAGCGCGCCCACGATGGGCTTACGGCACTCCAGCATGGCTAAAATCAAGTCGCCGGTGGCCCGCGTAAATTCGAGCAAGTCTTGAAAGCCGCGCGCGAACAGGGCGCCGATGATGTCTTCCACATCGCCACCCGAACAGAAAGCCCGACCGGCCCCGGTGATGACGATGGAGCGAACCTCCGCCTGGCGGTCCAGCTGTAAAAAGACTTCCTTGAGCTCGCGATAGACCTCGAAGGTCAAGGCGTTGAGCCGGTCGGGGCGATCCAGGGTAATGATTCCCACGCCGCCGCGCAGTTCGAACTGAAAATTCTGGGGCTTGATCATCTTAGATAACGGCCGTGATCTCGATCTCGACGCGAGCCTGCGCTTCCAGCAGACTCTTCACTTCCACCAGCGCCATGGCCGGGAAATGCTTGCCCATCAACTCGCGGTAGCACGCACCCACCTCGCGCTGGCAGGCCGAATACTCTTGCTTATCCACCACGTAAAGGGTCATCCGCCCCACGTGCTCGGCCGTTCCGCCCGCTTCCCGCACCACTTGCAGCGCGTTTTCCAACGCCTTGCGAAATTGCTCCAGAAAGCCAGGCCCGACGAACTTGCCATCGCCGTCCCAGCCGATTTGACCGGCCACAAACAAAATGCGCCCCCCACTGGGAGCCAGCATACCGTTGCTGTAGCCTTTGGGTTTACCGAGGACCTTCGGATTAATGGTGGTGAACATAGCCGCGAGTTTCCTCGGTACCGTTTCTCTCCCTTCCCGCTCCCGGAGGAAGAAAGCGAATATTACTTTGTTCGACGCCTGTTCGATCGGTACTTTAACGCCTCCAGGCGGCTGGGGTTCTTTCCACCACGCGGCAAAAATTTTCCACCCACTTGAAAACTCGGCCCGGCTCGCACGTCCTGTCCGTTTGGCGGCAAAAATTTTCCGTCCGGCGGAAACCCCGGTTGGTGTTGCTTTCCACCAGCTTGCGTTGAAACGGTAACAATCATGGGTTATCCTTAGCTCATGCGACTGTTTCTCGGGCTTTTTTTCCTCGCTCTGCTGGCTCTGGGCGGTCTGACCGCCGCGGGGGTAGCCGCCACCCATCATTTTCTGCATTGGGATGTGTCTGCCTGGACCGACACTTCCGCCTGGAACTCGCGCTCCATCGTGGTCGGCGCGGTGATTATCGCCCTTTCCACCATGCTGGCCAGCGTGGGAACTCTGGCCTGGCGCTTCGTAATGGCTATGGTCGCTGGCGCCACTCCTAAGCCCAAGAAAAAGGTGCGCGCTCAGAGCCACCGCCGCACCACCACCTGATTTTACAAAATGGCACGAATCGCGTCTCGCTTTGACAGGTCCAGAAGTTCCACCCAGAGGGAACGAGAGCGATACCAGTGGCGAGCATCACGCAAGGTTGCAAAGGTCCGGGGGAAACGCCCACAATCGATGCTGGTAACCCGGCCTCTATATCCACTGATGTCCAGCGATCCCGGCAAGACCTCGCCGGCCTCTCTCTCAAGTGGTGCGTGGCGCTGGCCACCTGGTGGGCGACGGATTCCTCGCCGTCAGCGACGGAGCCGGCTGGGTGGCCGGAGAGGCCGTTAAGAACAATCCCGTCGCCCTGGTTTCTCGTGGCCTCTCGGCCGGTGCTGGAGCTCTGGGTCAGAAAGACGCCGCTACCTGGCTGGGTGGAGCCGACAAGATGTCCGGCGCCCTCGGGGTTCGGTCTCTTGATACCGATTCAGCATAACGACCCCTTCCCCTCACCGAAAAAAGGCGCTGGCGTTCGGATTCAGAAGGGGCCGCGCCTATGAACATCCTTAGAATTGAAGGCATTGGCAAGCAGATCCAGGGCCAGACCCTTTTTGACAACGTGGATTTGACCATCGACATGGGGGAAAGACTCGGTGTGATCGGGGTGAACGGCAGCGGCAAGACGACCCTGCTCAAAGTCATCGCCGGCGAGGCCGAAGCCGATTGGGGTAAGATCACGGTGGCCGGCGGCTGTCGTGTCGCCTACCTTTCCCAACAGCCCGTGGCCGACGGCAGCCTGACCATCGCTCAAGCCGTCTATCAGTCCCAGCGCGAAGCTCTGGAGGCCTACGAAGACTATCAGGAACTGTGCTCGCGCCTGGATGAGAACGCCACCGAAGCCGACTACAAAAAACTGGACCACCTCGGCCACGTCCTCGAGCAGACCGGATTTTACGACCTGCAGGTGCGCGCCGATACGGCCATTCAGCATCTGGGTCTGGCCCATCTGACCGGCCTGGTTTCCAACCTCTCGGGCGGACAAAGAAGGCGAGTCGACCTGGCTCAGGTGCTCACCGCCCAGCCCGACCTGCTGCTGCTGGATGAGCCAACCAACCACCTGGATCCAGAATCGGTGGATTGGCTGGAAGGCTTCCTCGGGCAGTATCGTGGCGCCGTGCTGATGATCACACACGACCGCTACTTCCTGGACCGCATCACCAATCGCACCCTGGAAATCGACGAGGGTAAGGTCCAGAGCTATCAAGGTAACTATGCCGCTTACCTGGAGAAGAAGGCCGAAATGATGGCCCAGGCCGAGGCCTCCGCCCTCAAGCGAGCCAACCTTTGGCGCCGCGAGTTGGAATGGCTGCGCCGCGGCCCCAAAGCGCGCACCACCAAATCCAAATCGCGCATCGAACGCGCCGAGGCTCTGCGTCCCGACGCCAAAGTGGTCGAGCAGAAACTGGAGTTCCAGTTTGCCACCATGCGCATGGGCACCAAGATTTTCGAACTGGAGAATGTCGGCAAGCACTACGGCGACCACACCGTGCTATCAGACTTCACCTTCAATCTCGATCCCGGCGCGCGCATCGGTCTGGTCGGGCGAAATGGCTGCGGCAAAACCACTCTGATGGACATCATGGCCGGCCGCCTTCAGCCCGACTCTGGTAAACTGGAAACCGGCACCACCGTACGCCTGGGTTACCTCGATCAAGAAACCAGAGCCCTCGACCCCAACCTGAAGGTGTTGGAGTCGCTGCAGGAAGTGGCCGGCAGCATCCCGCTGAACAACGGCAAGGTGATCACCGCCGCCCAGATGCTCGAGCGTTTCCTCTTCTCGGGCCGCCTGCAGCACACCCTGGTCGGAAAACTGTCGGGCGGCGAAAAGCGCCGGCTCTATCTGTTACAAATCCTTATCTCCAACCCTAACGTCCTGTTCCTGGACGAACCCACCAATGACCTCGACATCCCCACTCTCTCCTGCCTCGAGGATTACCTTGACAGCTTCGGCGGCTGCCTGGTCGTCTCCAGTCACGATCGCTACTTCCTGGATCGTACCACCGAAGGGCTGCTCTGCTTCGAAGAAGGCAACACCACCCCCCGTAGCTTCACCGGCTCCTACACCGACTACCTCGAATCCCGAGGGAAACTGATCGGAACTCGATAGCCGCTGCGTCGCCACTCCTCGACCTATTCTCAAGGGGTGATTCACGAAAATCTTAGTCGAGCGAAAGCCGTCCTGAGCGCAACGGTCAATGCCGCGCTAGACGGCGAAGACGTTGCCATTTGTAAGGACGGAATCTCGGTGGTGAGGCTGGTCCCGGTACGCCCCGTGCTGGGCGAGGACCCTTGCCGCCACATTCCCTCGTTGGCAATCTCCGTCGGCGATGAAGCGATGGACCCCCTGGACAAGCAGGCCTGGAATGAATGGAGCTAATCCTCCTGGATACCTGATCGAGGCCGCCTACCCGTCGCTGCTGGGCATCCAGTCATAGGACGGGCCCACAAAGCCATCGCGGTAACGCACTCCGCGTTCACTCCAGGAACCTTCCCGAAAGGCCCGGCCCCGCACCGACAGGGCTTCAATCCCCAGCGAGTCCAGCGAACGAAGCTCGGCGTTTTGGGAGACGCCATCGCCGTCGTCACACCACACCTTCAAGGCGCGCAGCTCCGAACCGCGCAGCCAGCCGTCCTCATCCGCGTCCAGGGCGGCCATTGCCTCATAGCCGTCTTTCCAGAAAATCCAAAAGGTCGATCCGCCCAGCATCTGCAGGCCCGAGGTCACTGCGGGTCGGCGGTCCAGATAGACCAGCCAACCGGCCTTGGGAGAAATCCACTGCCAGCGGCGCGCTAACCCGGTGCCGTCCAGGTCGAAGGCTACGCGCGCCCGCCGGTTCACCAGTCCCTCGAAGGCGACTCCCCGCTGCAAGGGAATCACCACCGGCGTCACCGCGCGGGGAACTTTGCTGGCCTTTTCCAGGGAGGCCTTGACCTCGGCAATCTCGCCAGCGTCCTTGTTTTTGTCCAGAAGGGCCAGCAGGTAGCGTCCGGTTTCTTCGGTCAGACTGACCCCGAAGTGTGGGGCTTTGGGGTCAAGGTCGCGAGCTACCGCCGCTTCAAAAACAAGGCGGTATTGCTTGAGTGCTTCCGGTTTGCGTCCGGCTTGCTCAAGACACCAGGCGTAGCCCAGCCGCGCCGGCAGGTTCTTAGGATCCAGTTCCACGGCTTTGCCATATTCGGCCACCGCACTGGCCAGGTAGCGGGCCCCGGCTTTGGGGCTGGCCGGCGGGTCGGGTGGAAATCCTGGATCCATCGGTCCAAACCAGGGCGTCTGGTCATTCTTGTTGACCTGGAATTCCGGCTTGCCGGTGGAGTAGGCGATGGCGTTGAGGCGTCCCAGCACGTAGTGATGCTGAGCATTCTTGGGCTCTTTGGCGATGAGCTTGGCATACCTGGCCTGCAGTTGGCTCAGAGGAACATCCACCAGCTGAGGAATGTAGGGCCGCGCCCACACGCACAGGTTAAGGCTCAGAAACAACAGCGTCTTCTTCATCTTCTAAACTACGCCCTGTCCTTGGCCATTCCTGGCCAAACGGGCAGGAGGGTGCCCACGAAAAGGGGCGGAAGCCAGCGTCATGGTTCGTGAATATTTCGCCTGGCGCAGCCCTCATCTCAAGAAAAAAGCCGAAATGCTGGTGTTTGGACACGCCGGCCAAAACTGGCTGGTCTTTCCCACCGCCAAAGGGCGTTTCTTCGATTGGGAAAACTTCGGTATGATCGAGGCCCTGCGCCAACCGCTGGAGCGTGGCTGGTTGCGCCTCACCTGCGTCGACTCCTTCGACCGCTCCGCCTTTTACGCCCGAACCAAGCCGTGGTTTCGCATCTGGAAGCACACTCACTACGACCAGTATGTGCGCCACGAAGTCATTCCCTTTGTGCAGCAACACCTGGGCAGCCCATTCCTGGCCACCGCCGGCTGCAGTTTCGGAGCCTACCACGCTGTCAATTTCGCGCTGCGCTACCCTGACGTGATTCACAAAACCGTGGCCATGAGCGGCGTCTACGACCTGGCTTTCCGCCTGGGACGCTATAAGAACGCGGCCTCCTACTTCCATTCGCCGCTTCACTACCTGCCTGGTCTGCGTCATCCGGCCTTGCAAAAGATGCGTGTGCACCTGGGGGTCGGGACCGGAGAACCGTTCGCCCACCAGCATCTCCAACTGGCCCAAATGCTCGACCAGCGCGGCGCTACCGTCTCGCTCGACCTCAATCCCCAGGGCGGGCATTCTTGGGACTATTGGGGCCACTACGCCCGCCAGGCCGTATGAAGACGCTCGTCATGGTGTTGGCCCTGACGGCTTGGGCCTGGGCCCAAGAACCGTTGCTGCAAATCGGCAAGTGGCTGCCCGAAGGGGTGGCCAACATCCAGGTTTCCGCCGACGGGCAGCGCCTGATCGTATTTCCCCATTATTACAACGACCAGGACCGAAATTTGGAACTCTGGCGTGTTTCGGACGGTCAGCGTATCGCCGAACTTCACGAACGGGCCCAGCATCTGAGCGCCACCTTCGCCCCCGGAGGGAAACACGTAGTGGCCATCGCCGAAGAAATGGTGACGCCCGCCTCCTATGCCAGTCGCGGCTATGTTTGGGACCTGCAAGGAAAGCAGGTGGGCAAACCCGCCGATGTCTCGGGGGATTTTGCCGAGCAGACCGCGTCGCCCGCCCCCGACAACCTGGTGGTCACCAACTGGAGCAACCAGGAGTCGGGCGACGCCAACGGTGGCACCCGCTGGGCCGAGGGCAAGCTCCAGCTGTGGCACTGGCCCAGCGGTAAGGTTCGTACCTTGGGTGGGGTCAGTGCTCGCTGGGAGGGCGCCTCGGTTTCGCCGGACGGTCGCTGGGCTTCGACCTGCAGCGGAGACACCATGTTCGGGCTCTGGAATACACGCACCGGCAAACTGGTCTACAAGAACTTTGGCCAGGGCATTCGTTTCTCCAGCGACCCGACTGTCTTCTATACGAAGAAAGCCATCCTGGCCTTGCCCTCCCTACGAACCGTGGGTCGGGTCCCGCGGGCCGAGCGCCGGGAAATCTCGGGCAAGACCCTCTACGGTATCGCCCAGACCGCCCAGGTCCTGGACCCCCGCACCCTCAAGCCCCTGCGCGCCGCCAAGCTCCAGGCCGCTCCGGGATTTGAGTTGGAATATGCCCTGGTGGCCGGCCGGCTCAGCCAGGATCGCCTGCTTCTCTGGGACGCCGGCAACCGGGCCTCAGCCATCCTCTCCCCGTAGGACCTCACCCGCCTTTCCCGAACGATGAGGAATGAACTTAGATCCGATCGCTCAACAGACCATCCTCAACGCCGTGCGCCAGACCCAGACCGCCAAGGTGGCCAAGACCGAGGCTCCACCCGAGCCTCCCGCCGCCGGACCCCAGGAAAGCCTGGAAAAATCGGAGGCCAAGGAAGAGGTCGCCTACAAGCCTCAGTCCGGGCTGAAAGCTCAAGCCCAGGCCGAGACACAGGCGCAAACGGAAACAGCCACCCATTACGCGCCGCCAGTTCAGGAAGCGCAAGAGCCCGAAGGAGTGCCGCTGGGCAAGCTGGGCGAGCTGGCCAGGGAGGCCATGACCACACGCGGACTGAGCGTGGATTTCTCGCCGGCGGCGATGGAAGAGGTCAAGAAACTGGGCGGGCCGCCACCCATTCTGGAGCCGGGCGTTAAAGATTTACGCAAACTGGCCTGGGCCTCCATCGACAACGACGATACCAAGGATATAGATCAACTGGCTTATGCCGAGGACCTGGGCGAGGGTCGCACCAGGCTTTTGGTGGCCGTGGCCGACGTGGCCGCTGCCATCCCCAAAGGCTCAGCCCTGGATCAGCAGGCTCAGCAGAATACGGTCACCGTCTATACTACCGGCAAGATCTTCCCCATGCTCCCGGAGCAGCTTTCCACCGACTGGACCTCATTGGGCCCAGATGTGGACCGCCGCGCTCTGGTCACTGAGATGATTGTGGACAAAGACGGCAACGTCGAATCCTCCCAGCTCTATCAGGCGGCCGTCAACAACAAGGCCAAGCTGGCCTATAAGGGTGTCTCGGCCTGGATGGCGGGCGGGGAGGCCCCCGAGAACTTGAGCAAAAGTCCCGGTATGGATGAGCAGATTCGGTTGCAGATGGAAGTCGGCGGACGCCTGGGCCAGGCGGCCAAAAAGCGCGGAGCTCTGGAATTTGAAGCCGACCGCGTCATGCCGGTGGTCGAAGAAGGGTATCTGGTCGGATTGGAAGCTGAAAAGAAGAATCAGGCCAGCGAAGCCGTGGCCAACATGATGATTGCCACCAATACGGCCACCGCCGGATTCCTGCAGAAGAAAGGCTTTCCGGTTTTCCAGCGAGTGGTGGAATCGCCCGAGCGTTGGGACAAAATGCGCGAAGTGGCCGTGGAAGCCGCCTCCCACCTGCCCGCCGGCCAGGAGATGCCTTCCGAGATGGCGATTCTGCCACAACAGGCCGATCCGGCGGCGCTCAGCACTTTCTTGCGCGAGTTCAAAAAACGCGATCCCGAGCACTACTCCGAGGTCAGCACCAGCATGCTGAAACTCATGGGCGGTGGCGACTACGTGGTCACCGCTCCCGGATCACCACTCAAAGGGCATTTCGGCCAGGGCGTCATGGGCGGAGATCTGGGCTATGTCCACTCCACCGCTCCCAACCGGCGCTTACCCGACGTCATCATTCAGCGTCTGGTCAAAGCGGCCAGCAGCAATCAACCCTGTCCTTACACTATGGAAGAACTCAACGCCATCGCCGAGCAATGCAACAAACAGGAAAGCGCCGCCAGGGGAGCCGAGCGACAGGTTTCCAAAGCCGCCGTGGCCCAGTTCCTGACCTCCCAGATCGGAGAGGAATTCGAGGCGACCGTAACCGGGCGCAACCCCAAGAAAGGTGTCTTCGTCCAGGTCTCCGACCCGCCGATTGAAGGCAAACTGGTGGAAGGCCTCGATGGCCTGGATGTGGGGGACAAGGTTAAGGTGCAATTGCGCCGCGTCGACCCCAACAAAGGCTTTATCGACTTCGTCGGTATCCCGTAAGCCTTGGATCCGATCGAGCAACTCGCCTCTGAGGGGCGCAAGGTGTCCTCCGGCAGTTTCAGCATGGATCTGCTGGCGGCTCAACGCAAGCTGGCCAAAGTGTCCCAACTGGAACCCGGACTCATGCTGGGCAAAATTCTTCAGGCGGCGGTCGTCGCGCGCGCTACCCAGGTGCGCTTTGCCGTCAGCGCCCGCGACATTCAGGCGAAAATCAACTTTCCTGACACGGCGCGCACCGACCAGGAAGTGCAGGAGCACATGGCCACTGCTTTCGCCCTGGCCCAGGGCCTGAAGCCGCGCGAGCTGAGCTGGCAGTGCGCTGGTCTGACCCGCCAATTTACCGGACGGGTCAGCGGGGAAGGTGCGTTGAAAACCGAGGGTCTGGCCGTTTTTCGCTTTGAAGGTCGCTATCCGACTCTGTTTGAGGAACTTTACTCCTGGGTGGTGGCCCGCCGCGATGCCGCTAGCCTTTTGCAAGAGCGCGCCTATCTGTGCCCGATCCCTGTATTCTTGGATGCGGTCCGTATCAATGCTCCAATCGCGGCCGGACTTCATCCCGGTTGCGAAGTGGTGCAGTTGACCCTGCGTGGAGGGACGCCACGAAACCGCCTGCTGGCCCCCAGTCCGTTTAGTTGCCAGCCTCAGGTGGTCAGGATCAACGAGCAGCTGATGCGCGGCAAGAACGCTTTTGGCCAACCCATGGACCCGAGGTTCCCCCCCAAAGCCTATATCCTCGAGGGCGCGGAGTTGCCGAGCGTCATTGAGCGTAAGCTGGCTTACGATGACTCCAGCCAGGGCCTGGTGCTCACCAATCAGACCAGCGGCGCTCCGAACACTTATAACCCCGTCATCTCTCAGTGGGAGTGGCACAATCCGGATGCCTACATGAGTCCGGAAACGACGCGCGAGAGTTCGGCGCCCACCCTGTGCGCGCGCCGCTGGATTTCGCTGTTTCCCAGCGAGTCCCAGCCCAGTGAACTGTGGCCGGTGCAAGACGGATTGCTGCTCAACAAGCTGCCGCTCGGCCGCTGCGTGGGCGGCTGCCGGGTGGTAGTGCCTGTGCGCGATTTGAACCTGGACCTCGATCAACTCAACCTTCTGCAAGACGAGAGTTTCCAAGCCTTACAGGACGAACTGGTGACGGAACTTGCGCGCCTGCGGGCCCTTTGGGAAACAATGAAAGCCCCCAGGCGAGCCACCACCCTTTAGGCGTCCAGCGAATGAGTTTGAGGGTCGGGGAACTCTAAGCCAATTCAACACTTACACTCAGAGGGGAAGTTTGCCAAAAGGATCACGAGGAACAAGTCATGTCGGTTGTTGACACGGTCGAGGTGGTTGAATTGATGGGCCGGCGAGTGGTTTTTTTGTCTCGCCACAAGCTGCCTGTGGGTGAAACTTGCTGGGTTCGTATGGCGGTCCGGGATTCGCAGGGATGGCTGCATATTCGTCCCGTTCCCGTCGTTTTGGAACGGGACCGCAACATCAGGGTGGGCCAAACCGCCTACGTCGGGTCGCTGCCGCCGGACGAGAGTCTTCAGCCTCTTCTCAGCTCTGTCAATACGCCGTGCATAACCCGTCGCAATTCTCGTCAATCTTGCTGTCTGCGCGTGCTCGCTCCTGAACTGGGTCTGGAAGAAGCCTGGGCCGTCGACTTTTCCCTGTCGGGCGTGCAGATTCGCACTTCAGAGCCTCTGGAGCCCGGCGCCATTGTGCATCTCCAACTTTACACCCCTGGCTCCACCTTGCTGCCAATCGACGCCCGCGTCGCTTGGTGTCGCAGCCATCCCCAGGAAGGTTGCCGGGCCGGGCTGGAGTTCCGTGATCCGCCCCCTTATCTTCAGCGAGAATTGCGGTATCTGCAAGACCGGTTGTCCCAGGGAACTGCCTGAACTCTGGAAAAGCGTCGCCCATGCGAAAGACACCCCTGACCTGGCTGCTGCTCAGTCACCTGGCCCTAGCCCAACCCGCTCTGACGGCCGCCGAACAGACCCTCAAGTTTCCGTTGACTCGCAGCCAGCGGCAAACCTTGAGTGGCCTTCAGGGCGCTCCCTTCGACCAGGAAGTTCGCCGCATCGACCGGCGGGGACATACCAAGCTGGTAGGGGAGTTGAATCAGCAAGCCGTGGACGCATTCACGGAATGGTTCCTTTTCGCAGTCGCCGTGATCGACGGGCAGACTCCGGCCGAACTGCCTCCTGGTGCCAGTTTCGCCGCTCATGTCCAGCAGATTCTGGTGCGAGCCTGGCCCAAGCTGACTCCCGAGAATCAGAAGAAAGTGCTAGATTTTCCGGCCTACTGGGCCTCTTTGCGGCGCGACTGGCCCGGGTTGGGGGATGAGCAGAAACGGACCCTGGTCAGTAACTGGCGCGCTGCCTTCGGGCCGCTGCTGAAAAGTGGTGGGCGCCAGGAACTGGCGCGGGCCTGCCTGGCCGACCTTCAGACCACCTACCGAGGCCAGGCTACCCCGCAAGAACTTCAGCAGGCGCTGCAGCGTGTCGAGTCCGCGGCCCGCCGTATGGCCGCCGACGGCGACCCCGAAAGCAAAGCTTTAGCCCGCCAGCTTCAAAGCGCCATGCTGGCGGTGCAGGCCCAACAAGACCAAAAACGCGCTATCCAGGAGATCGAAGCCCGAAAAGCCCGCCTCGCCACTCCCAGCAGCGCCGATTACAACCAGGTCTTCCGCCAGATTAACCATGGGAACGTCAGCCAATACCAACTCGGTCACTGATCGAAGCCGATCTCCCCCCAGCGGAGCAAATGCTCTTTCCGGAGGAGATCTTCTACTCTGCAGAAGCATAGCCGTCATGGAGTTCGTCAGCCCCTTTCAAATCCTCACGCTCATCGTAGCTCCGGCGGTCCTTACCAATTCTTCCTCGGTGCTCTCGCTCAGCACCAGTAATCGCTTCGCCCGCGCCGTCGACCGTTCGCGAGCTCTCTATGATAAACTCAAGGACCCTGAAGGCCTCACTCCTGTCGAGAGGGAGATCTACTCCAAGCAGTTGCCCATCGTGCGTCATCGCGGGTTGTTGCTGGTGCGGGCCATGACGGCTTTTTACACCTCGGTGGGTGCTTTCTCGGCCACCGCCCTGACCTCGCTGATTGGAGCGGGTGCTGAGATGTCTGAAAAGGACCTGGCTGCCCGCATCCTTACCGTTTTGGCCGTTACCCTGGGCTGCGTGGGGGTGCTTGGACTGGTCAGCGGCACCGCTCTGCTGGTTCGCGAAACCTGGGTTGCCTACAAATTTCTGGAGATGGAAACCCGGATGGGCGAGGAGCTACCGCGCTAGAAGCCGAACCGGCGGCCATGGAATACGTTATCAAATTTGGATGTCCGATTGCATTCACCGAACCCTGGCAGGTGTGGGTCTTTCTGGCCATTCCCTGCCTCCTTGCCGCCCTCGGGGCTCTGGTTGCCCAGGGAAGCTTTTTGCGGATCATCGGTGCCACTTTCGGAGCCGCGTTGCGCGATGGAGTTCTGCTGGGGCTTGTGTCCAGCGGTATGTTGGTGCCCACCAACCCCCGTTATGACGTCTACGCTGGCTCGCTCCTGGTCTTCTGTGTTGCCTCCGGTGGCGCCCTGGGCGCGGTCTTCGGGCCCTACACTGGCTTTCGCCTGATGGTGCTGGCCGCACTGGGCGCCCTGGCCGGTCAGTTTGCTTACGGATACATCCCGTTGGTCCTGGTTTTGGCGTTGGCCTGGGGCGTGAGCGCACGCAACCGGCGCTGCGCAGTGCCTACCGCTTGATCGAAGACTATCTTCGGCGGATAGAGTGCTGGAGCAATTGGGTTATCAGCTTAAGTCGCTGCAAGCGCGAGTGCCGGTGGTGTGCGTGAAGTCCCTTGTGGGTGTTGCAGAATCAGACGCGACAATCGGCAAGCCGAGCACGTCGACTATGAAATGGCCAACTGGTTCACCTCGACCCAGCCTACCTCTATCTTCGTCAATCATTTGCTGGTCGGGCTCCACCACCATTTGCGCGAGCGTCACGCTGGAATGACCAACACTACAGAGGTGGAGCCTCTTGCTGCAATGAAAGACCACTTCCATCTCATTCCACCCGAAGGATTTTGTTATGCCCCCCCAGCCTCCAGCCATTTTCTCTAAGTTCTTGCACTACCGCGTCTTCGATTTTGAAGGGCAGCAGGTCGGCATGCTCAATGGTCCGGGCCACGATTGTGCGGCGGTGGCGGCCGTCGTGCTCGACCCCCAGTCTCGACCCTACATGGTTCTTAAGACCGGCGACGCTCGTATGACTCGGGTTTTGCGCCACGACACTTATTTGAAGTGGGGCTGCATCTCGGGGCGAATGGACAAGGCCGGAGCCAATGCCTCCAAAATTGCCCTGGCCGAAATCAGCGAGGAGGTAGGCGGTCACATCGTGGCCGACAGTTTCCGCCCGGTGGGCAACTGGTTGACTCCCACCCAGCCCTACGAATCCAGCGAATGCGACGCCAACTTCTTCAGCCTGATTCAGCTCGGCGACGCCCCCAAAGGCGATGGGGGAGGTATGGAAGTGGAGGGGTTGATCGGGCCGCTCTTTCTCAAGTTTCAAGATGGCTTTGCGGCGATGGAAGAGGGTCGCGTGGGCGACGCCGGCCGGGCCATGACGCTCTACCGGAGATGCTCCGATTGGATGGGCTACGTGCCCGAGTTGGACCGCTGGATCTATGATCACCCGCGCCTGCAGTCTCGCTATTCCACGCTGGGGCTGGGCGCCCCCTACGATCCACGCAAAGACGGCCAGTCGGCGGTTATTCCGGCCAACTTCGTGCCCAATGGTCCGGCCGCCGCTATCGACGGCGCCGCCTGGACCGAATGCGAAAAGGTTCAGCTGGACGCGCACAGTCAGATGCTAGACGGCAAGACCCGCCACACCGCCAAGGGAGTGCCTGTAGGGTCGGCGTTCACCAATCAGTTGATGCAGTCCGACTATGATCGGGCCAAGGTGGTTGCTTATACCGTCGATCCGGAAAAGGGCCCGCTCGTACGACTGAGCCAGAATCCCAGACCGATTGCGGTTCTTAAGCACGGCCTCAGCGGCGAACAACTGGCCGACCGCCAGGAAAACCACGAAATTCTGCAACTCGACGTGGACGA
>JALHOV010000136.1 GCA_022842865.1 Vulcanimicrobiota bacterium
TTGGATGGTCGATAAGTTGAAGGAGAGGTTCTCAAGGCGCTGGAGGAGCACCTTCAGGACAACAAGAATCGAAACCACATCGTGAAAGGCCGTTTTGCCCTCTGGCTGTTCGCCGTGACGGTCTTCTGGACACTCCTGTGGTCGGGCCAGCGGGCCGTATGGGGTGATTCGGTGCTGGATTTCGAGGCCGCCCGTGGCCTCCTTCACGAAGGTTCCCTCTCGATTGGCGCCCCCATCCGGCCGGATTTGCACCTGGGCGCCGCTGGCCGCTATTATGTTAAGTATTCCTTGCTTCAGACCTTACCGCTGGTTCCGGCGGCAGCCCTGTTCGAAGCTTGCCTGGTCGGCCAATCCGCTCCACCCCCCTGGTCTTTTCTTGCCATGGCGCTGCCCGCCGCTCTGTTGGCCGGCTGGGGCGTGGTGGGTCTGTGGCTTTTTTTAGTGCGCCTGCAGGTGCCCATTCGGCAAGCAGGCCTGGCCGCTCTCATGGCTTTTCTTTCCAGTCCCTGGTGGGTTTACGGGCGCTGCTATTTTGGCGAGAATCTGCAGGCCGGTATGGCCTGCTGGTTGCTCTGGGCCTGGCTGGGCACGCGGCGCGCCGGCGCGAATACCGTTGGGTTGGGCCTATTGGGCGGCCTGTGCCTGAACTGTAAGCCCACCTTCGCCCTCTGGCTGCTGGTCTTGCTGGGGGATCAGATCCTTTTGGGCCTGCGCTACAAAGATCTGCCCCTACGCCTGGCTTACGGTCTGCTCGGCTTGGCCCCCGGGCTGTTCATGCTGGTTGGCTATAACCTCTTTCGCTACGGTAGCGCTTTGCGTATCGGCTACGACTATGGGCGCGACCAGGATTTGGGCTTCGCCACCCCCCTGTGGGTCGGTCTGCACGGACTGCTGCTCTCCAGCGGCAAATCCATCTTCCTCTATGCGCCGGTTCTGCTACTGCTGCCCGTCGCCGCCCGCTTCTGGCTGGTTCGCTATCGTCGCGAAACCCAGCTCATCGGTCTGATTTGTCTGCTGCAGCTGTGCCTGGTTTCTTGTTGGTGGGCCTGGTCCGGCGATTGGGCCTGGGGCCCGCGCCTGGTGGTGGTTTTGCTCCCGATTCTAAGCGCACTGGTGTATGCTGCCCAGCCCCGAGGGGCGCGCTGGCTGTGCGCGCTCGGACTGGCAGTGAACTTCCTGGGCGTGCTGGTGCCGGCCGGCGTTTATCTGCGCCAGACCATGGCCGCCAATCAGGGTATGATGCAGCACCGTGAACTGGTGGTGGACGACAGCTTGCTGATTCATTATGTGCCGGACTTCAGTCCCGTCGTCGGACACGCCTGGATGCTGGGGACGAAATGGGGGCTGACTCGCGAGCCCTGGCGCTTTCGCAACGTCCAGGAGTGGAACCCCAAGGAAATCGAGGACTTCCGCCTGGATCTTTGGTGGGGAAGCGACCCGTTGAGTATCGCTCTCTGGCTGGCTCTGCTGTTTGGCCTGGCAGGCAGTGGTCTGGCCCTTTATCGCAGCAATTGACCATCCGGCAAAAGGATCACATAGGTAAGGCGTTCTTGCGCCAGCGCACTCTTTAGCTGCTCTCTGTCCTGGGCGTAGATGGCGAACAACTGGCGCCGTTGCAGGCTGGGGCGCCGATCTTCCGAGGCCGGGATGGGTGTGGTCAGGGTTGGATGCCAGGTCAGATAGGCAAGCCAGTAAGCGCGCGCTGGCGGCTGGGCGAAGGCTAACAGCGTGTTGGCCGGTAGCTCGCGCAGTTTCTTGCAATAGGCTAGCTGCTCGGGGGGGAATTCGATGGGTCTGGCCAACTGGACGTGTCGATAGAAGCCGACGCTCATGGCCAGAAGGCAAAATGCCGCCACAGCGCGTCCTCCCCATCGGGAAACGGCGTAGCCTCCCAAAATGGCCAGCGGATAGGATTGGATGGTGAGCCAGCGTGAGGGAGTGAAGGCGCTGAAAGCGCTGCCGGTGAGCCAGAAGGCCCCCAGGCGGTAGCCGAAATCCAGTCCGAGCCAGCCAAAAAGCATCGAGAAAAACCAGGCTTTGACCGCCAGTGCGCCGCAATTTTTGGGGCCTGGTAGCAGCAGTCCGGCCAGGCCGAGCAGGCAGGGAACCCAGCCCAACATGGCCAGGGGCTGGGTGATGGCCGCCTCGTCTTCAAAACGCAGGGCGCTGCTGCCGGTGGAGAGTTGGCCGGCGTGACTCAGGTAGGGAATCCAGTAGAAGGCAAAAGCCACCATGGCCACCGCTACGCACGACCACCAGAAACGCAAACAGGCCTGCCAACCGGCCGGCTTGCGCCAGGCCAACCCGAGGCTGATGCTCACCAGGATGACGGCGGCCAGCAGGGACGAGAGATGGTGGCACAGCCCGATGGCGCCCAGCAACAGCCCTCCCGCCAGCGCTCTCCGTCGACTGGGCCTGAGTGACAGACAAAGGACTTCTAAGAACAGCCAGCAGCCCAATTCGGTGGGCAGGCCGCCCCAGCCCACATAGTTAAAAAAAGTGCCCCAATAGCCGCAGAATCCGTAGATGCAGGCCGCCGCCAGACCCGCCCGGCGGTCTTCGTAGAGATCGCGGGCCAGGCGATAGATGGCCTGGGCTGCTCCCATCTGGAAAGGGAAGTGCAAAGTTTGCAGCACCACCGGCACCTCTTGCCCACTCAGCCGACTGAGCCAGGCGGTGAGCGCATGCAGCCCTTGCGGATAGTTAAGGGGAATGGTGTCAATCGGCGTCCAGTCGCTAGAAATTTGCCCGGTAAGCAAAATTTTCTCGGCCAGGATGGAATGAAAGGCCGTATCCCAACCGTCGGGCCACCAGGAACTGGCCACCACCATCCACTCGCAAAGACCCAGCCAGCCCAGCACCACCCATTCCGGCCAACTCCATTCGCCGGCTTTGAGTGCGGGTCGGCTGCGGGCCCAGGCGGCCGCGGTCATCAGATAGAGCAGGGCCAACACCACGGGGGCGGTCGACGGCAGCAGAAAACTCATCGTGGTGGCCAGCGCGGTGGCCAAGGCCGCGCCCATTCCCAGGCTGGTCCAAGACCACAACTGGCCGCGTAAGGCGCCTACCAGCAGCCAGCCGGGCAACCCAACTCCGGCCAGGAAGGTCAGCAGCACCAGCAACTGCGCAGTCATGCCCCAAGCTTTGGCCAGGGGGTCTAGGAAGTCCTGGAGTTATTAACGCCAGGTTGCCGTAAAGCGGTGCCTTGTTCACAATCGGGCGGTTAAATTACCTCTCGAGAAACGCTCAGGCTTTTTAACAAAACACCGATGAAACTGGCGGATAATTATCCCGGAAAAATGTTGCAGTTTGGTAAACGTACCACAATGCCCGTTGCCTATAGTGAAGTTAGAGAGAGAGACAAATATATGTGTATGAACGCAGCAGGTGACGGACATCGTGAAATAGGCGGTCCGAGTGGAATGCGCCCCGCTGGCGGTGGGATCAGCGGAATGCAGTGTCAGGGTCTGGTCAGCGGAACCCAGGCGGCTCGCCAGGCCGCCCTAACTCAAAGCAACCCGCCCACGCCAAAAAAGGCCTTTCGGCCTTTGCTGTGCGTCGGGAACTACAGCTTGCGCTAGTGGTCGGGACCGTGCATAAAGTGCGGCCCGACCAGGCAGGACAGTTCTTTCTTGACGGTGATCTCGAGCGCGTCGCCGTCCGCTTCCACGGCAGCTACCCCGGACTCGCCGTCTTTGAGGCGGGTCTCCACCCCATTGGCCCGACCGGGTAACTGGACCAGCACGCCCCTTTGCAGTTCTTCGTCGCTGATTCGGGCGTTCTTTACGTCCACGTGCAAAATCTGGTCAAAACCGGCCGTTCCACCCGCGATGGGATGCACCAGGTAGGCATCCTGGCGGTCGCCGTAGAGCAAGTATTCCAGCCCCGGTTTGGCTGCCTGCCCATCGCTCAGGTGGTGGGAATGCAGCACCTCGTCGATGCGGGCGGTGACGCCCTCCAACACGGGTTTGCCGCCGTCCTCGAAGTTGCCCTCGTAGACGGTGCCCTGAATCTCCTCGAGTTTGCCGTTGAGCAGGTCGCCCAGCGAGAACTTGTCCGGCACAAAGGTATGCAAGGATTTGCCAAAGTTGTCCTCGGGCCCAATCTGGGGATGTTCCAGATGAACATCCATAATGATCTGATAATCGTGGGGCTCGTGGAACATCGGGATGTGCGACAGGTAGTTCTTGCCGAACATCACCATGCCGTGCACGCCCATGTGGCCACCGGGAGGCGGGGTCATGTGCATGACCTCAATCTAGCCCTGACTTGTAACTCGGATGCTGCCGAATTGTTACCCTAAGAATGGATAGCGATAGTCGGTGGGGGGCACGAAGGTCTCTTTGATGGCCCGCGGGCTGACCCAGCGCAGCAGGTTGAGGATGCTGCCGGCCTTGTCGTTGGTGCCGGAAGCCCGGGCCCCCCCGAAGGGCTGCTGTCCTACTACGGCGCCGGTCGGCTTGTCGTTGATGTAGAAGTTGCCGGCCGCCTGACTCAAGCGGGCGGTGGCGCGCACGATGGCTCGGCGCTCGGTGGAAAAAATGGCGCCGGTCAGGGCGTAGTCGGTGCCCGTGTCAACCAGTTCCAGCGCACCCTCGAAATCGTTCTCCGGATAGACATAAACGGTCAGCACCGGACCAAAGATCTCTTCGCGCATCAACTTGGACTTGGGGTCGTTGGACTGAAAAACCGTGGGCTGGATGAAGTAGCCCTCTGAGTCGTCATAGGTCCCGCCCGCTACCAACTGATAGGTGGTGCTTTCCTTGGCGAGGTCGATGTAGCCAGTGATTCGTTTGAATGCGGCGGCGTCGATCACGGCGCCCATGTAGTTGGAGAAATCGTTGATGTGGCCGACCTTGACCGTCTTCAGCAAATCGACCAGCTGCGCTTTGACCTCGGGCCAGAGATTGCTGGGAATGTAAGCACGCGAGGCGGCCGAGCACTTTTGCCCTTGATACTCAAAGGAACCACGCAACAGAGCCACCACCAGCGAGTCTACTTCGGCCGATGGGTGGGCCAGAACGAAGTCCTTGCCGCCCGTCTCGCCCACGATGCGCGGATAGGTTTTGTATTTGGCGATGTTTTGCCCGATGGAACTCCACATGCCGTTGAAGACGTCGGTTGAACCGGTAAAGTGAAGGCCGGCCAGATGGGGGTTGGCCACGGCCGGATTGCCCACCGAACCCCCCGAACCGGGCACCAGGTTGATCACTCCGGCCGGCAGGCCGGCTCGCTCCAGGATCTCCATGATGTAGTAGGCTGAGAAAAGCGCCGAGGAAGCCGGTTTCCAGACCACCACGTTGCCCAGCATGGCCGGGGCGGTGGGCAGATTGCCGGCGATGGCCGTGAAGTTGAAGGGCGTCACCGCAAACACAAAGCCCTCCAGCGGGCGATGCTCGAGGCGGTTCCACATGCCGGGCGAACTGGCCGGCTGCTCCTGGTAGACCTTCTCTACGAAGCTACAGTTGTAGCGCCAGAAGTCGATCAACTCGCAGGCCGAGTCGATTTCCGCTTGATGACAGGTTTTGCTCTGGCCGAGCATGGTGGCGCCGTTTAAAATGTCCCGGTAGGGTCCGGTGAGCAGCTCTTGGGCCCGCAGAAAAATGGCCACTCGTTCTTGCCAGGGCATGGAGGCCCACTCCGGCTGGGCGCGACGGGCCGCGTCTACGGCCTGCTCGACGTGCTCCGGTTTGGCCTTGTGATAACTCCCCAGTTTGTGCTTGTGGGCGTGGGGCATGACGATGGGTCCGGTATCTCCCGTAGAGATTCGCTTTCCGCCGATCACCAGGGGCAACTCGATCTGCTCGCCGCTCATGGTTTTCAGGCGAGCCTGCAGGCTGTCGCGCTCCGGACTGCCGGGGGCGTATGCGCGCACCGGCTCGTTGATGGGAGTAGGGACTTGAAAGATAGCGTTGGACATCGGTTCCTCCAGAAAAACTCTGGCAACGTCTGCGCGATCCGGGCACTGGCCCCCTTCTAGGGGAGCGCTCGCGGCCAGGCGATCCCGAAGGGCCCCATCACCGAGCCGTCTTCACTCGGCTCAGGAGGCATCTGCGGGCCCTGTCCTCCCCCCGTCCAGACCCAACCCTTGGAGCGACCATAATAGATCCAGTAGGGCATTTCGTTGTAGCGGACGCCTTTGGGGGGCCATTGAAATTTCTTGCCCCGAGTGGCCAGACCCGTGTCTCCCGCGCCGGACACGGATGGCGGTGGTGGCGGGGCCACCGGGGTATTGACGGCTACCTGTTCGGGCGGGGGCGGAAAGTCCGGCGGCGGGGCCTGGGTGGGTTTCGGGCGCGGCGGGGCCGTTGGAACTGCGCCCGGGTAACTTGAGCCGGGCAGGCGCGGCTGTTCCACCTGGGGCGGACGTTGCACCACCGGCTCGCTGGTGGGGGCCGGTTGAGGCGCGGGGGCCGTGGGCGGTGCTTGGCTTGGTTTAGGCTGGGGAGGCTTTACGGCCAGAGGCTGGCGAGGTTTTTCCGGGCGCGGATTTTTGGCAAGCTTGCTGGGAGTGGGGGAAGGACTGGCTGCCGTCGCCAGCGGCGCCGGAGTGCGGCTGGGAGGCGTGTGAGTGGCCTGGTAGGCCAGAAAGGCGAACAACCCGACCGCTGCCATGGTCAGCATGCCGAATATCATGTACAACAGGCCGGAGTTGGGATCGGAGTCCAGCGAAGCGGTGGGCGTGGCGGCGCGCACCTGCATGGTGGACAATTGGGCCAAGGGCGTGCTGCTGGGCGGGGGCAGGCTGGGAGCAGTGCCCAGAGCCTCGGTGCTTTCGTCCTCTTGCTGCAGGTTTTTGGCCGCCTGGTCTAACAGCGCGCGCACCTGTTCCATGGATTGGTAACGGTCGTCCTTGCGCACCGCCAGCATCTTCAACAGAATCTGTTCGACGTTGGTGGGCAAAGTCGGATTCCAGCGCCGCGGCGAGGGCATGGGCTTGTTTTCCGACACCAGTTCGACCGGACTGGGCGGAACCCGATTGGTGATCAGGTGAAAAAGCGTCGCGCCCAGGGCGTAGATGTCGGAGCGAGGGTCGGTTCCACCCGCTCCCTGATACTGTTCCAGCGGCGAATAACCGGCCGAGCCCATTCCCTGCAAGAAGGTGGCCGTGACCCCTTCCGGGTTGAAGCTGCGCGCAATGCCGAAGTCGATCAGGCGGATGTTTCCGGCCGCGTCCTCCATGATGTTGGAGGGCTTCAGGTCGCGAAACAAGATGGGGGTTTCCTGGGTGTGCAGATAATGGAGCACCCCGGCCAACTGGCGCCCCCACTCCAGTACTTTGCCCACCGGAAAGGCGCCTCTGCGGGCGGCCAGCATTTCCCCTAGGTTCTGGCCTTTGACGTAGGCCATCACCAGATAATGCCGAGCCTCCTCCGTGAAGAAGTCACTGACCTGAACCAGGTTGGGATGCTCCAGATTGGCCAGAAATTGAGCTTCCTGGCGAAATTGTTTGAGGGCGGCCTGTTGGCCCTTGTCGTCGGCCGCGGTGACGCGCATTTCCTTGATGGCCACAGCCTTATCGCCCAGTGAGCCGTCGCGAGCCAGGTAGACTGCACCCATGCCGCCCTGTCCCAGCACCTTTTCCACTTTGTAGCGATTGGCCAGGATCTTGCCCGCCTCGAGATTGACCGCTGTCGTCGAGTCCATTGCTCTACACCCCCCTTGCCACGACCCGGTTGCGACCCGTGCGCTTGGCTTCATAGAGGGCGACGTCCGCTCGCTCCAGGAGTTGCTCGGAGCTGGCCTGTGCATCGAGTTGGGTCAGGCCCGCGCTGAAAGTGACCTGGATAGTCTGGTTGCCTTCCGGAGTCGGCACGGGAATCGGTTCTTCGCTGACAAATCCGCGTAGCCGGTCGAGCAGCACCACCGCGCCCGCCAGATCGGTATGGCGCAGCAGCACCACGAATTCTTCCCCGCCGAAGCGCGCCACCACATCCTCCTGGCGCACGTGCTGGGACAGGCGCCGGGCCACTTCCACCAGCACGGCGTCGCCAGCCGGGTGGCCGTAAGTGTCGTTAACCGATTTGAAGTGGTCGACGTCGATCATGGCCAGGCAGGTTTGCAGCGCATGTCGGTGGGTGGCGGCGGTTTCTTCTTCCAGGCGCTCCAGAAAACTGCGTCGGTTGGTCAGGCCGGTGAGGGCGTCCAAAGTGGCCCCTTTGTGCATTTCTTGAAGCAGGGACTGAATGCTCTGGTCGGGGGCGTCCAACCGCAGGCTGACGTCCGGGCCCAGGGTCAAGGTGTCTCCCGGTTGGAGCGCCCCCCGCAAGGTCTTGGCGCCATTGATGAAGAGACCGTTGGTGGATTCCAGGTCCTCCACCACCACTTCGGCTTCCTCGGAGATGACCAGACGGGCGTGCGCTCGACTCAGCCCCCGGCCGGAAATGACGAAATCGGCGTGTTGCGCCGATCTACCCAGGGTGGCCGTGCCGGTGTGAAGAGGAAAGACCGCCCCTTTCTCGGCTCCGCTGACCACGACCAGGCACAGCTGTTTGTGTTCGCTCGCCTTCTGATAGCGGGGAGCAAAGCCGAGCACTTCCGTGGTGGCCTCAAAGTCTTCCATCGATTCAGCATTTTCTCCAAATCCTCGGCCGAAGCCTGTGCGTCGCGCAATGCACCCTGGATGTTCGCTTCCCTTGAAAGAGCGCCTGCCGCAGGAAGAGTGGCGCGCGCGCGGGTATTGGACGGCCATGATAAGACTGCTTACCTTTCTGTTGACCTTGTTTCTCATGCTCCCCGCCCTGGCCCAAGATGCTGCTGTGCCCATTTGGCTGGGAGATGGCTCCCTGCTCAGTCCATCGGATCTGGAGACGGCCATTCAGCAGATGCTGAAGAACCAGCCGAAACCACAGCACATCGTGGTGCTGGCCCACGGCTACCACACCACCCGCGAGGAAAGCGCCGCTCAGTTCCAGGAAATCGGCAAGCGTTTTCAGGACCAATACGGTCAGCGCAACGAACGGGTGCTGGTGATTGGACTGCAGTGGGAGTCGGCCATTCCCGGCGCCGGCGTGCCCTGGGAGGCCGAAGAGGCCTATCTCGGCATGGTGGGGCGTGCCCGCAATGTCGGCCACAACGCCGCTCGCCAGCTGATGATGCGGGTCAACAAGCAGTTCCCCAAAGTAGACACCAGCCTCTACGGGCACAGTCTGGGATGCGAAGTCAGCGCCGCCTGCCTGCTGCCGGAAATCAACTATGGCGACGACCTGCCCAAGAGCAGCGCATACAAGCCCGAGCAAAACCTGTCGTTCCTGCTGGTCAGCCTGGTGGGCTCGGACCTGGATTACGATGTCTGGTACAAAAGTGGCGTCGTTTTCCAAACCAAGAAGCCACGCGCCCGCATGCTTTATATGACCATCAGCCCTTACCTGGGCGACCGCGACAAAACCCTGGAGGTGCGTCAATTGAGTCGGGGTATGGCCGGCGGTTCGGCTTTCCCGCGTATGACGATGGAGCAGTGTGATACGGTCTACAAGAACCGAGCCATCATGTTCGACAATCGAGGGATTCCCACCGATCACTCCTACACCAACTATTACGACGACGCGCGCGTCCAACGCCTGGTGGGATTCGCCTCCTTCCTGGCCAATCCCAAAAAAGCGCCGGAGCCTGTCGAGATGGTCGAAGCCGATCGGATCCTGAAGTTGCCCAACACCCTGGAGGCGATCGTGCCTTACCTGGACTCCGAGCTGATCTCCTCGCAAATGTACGCGCTCTGGCGAGTGGAGCAAATCAACTGCGGCAGCAGCGTGCACATGTGCGACGAAACCCTGGGCAAGTTGGCCCTGATGTTGAGAAACACCCCCGCTAAAGTCAAAAAAGAACGCCAATACTCGTCCTGCAAAACCGTGCAAAAAGGCATCTGGCCCACCGAGGCAACCATGACCCGGGCGGGCGCTCCTAGCTGGGACGACTGACCAGCAGCGCGGCGACCACGCCCTCCTGGTCGAATTGCTCGGCCTGGACAAGGCGGGTGAAGCCCAGTTCTCGGGCGGTTTGGGCGGTAACCGGCCCGATGCACACGCACTCGGGATCGCCGGGGCAGAGCTGGCGGAAGTGGCGAGCTGCCGACGAGGACATCAAGACAACCCGGTCAACCGCCTCCAGCCCGGGCAGGGGTTCGGGCATGATCGTCTTGTAACACGGCGCCACCACCACCTCGGCGCCGCGTGCCCGCAATCCTTCGGGAAGCACTTCGCGGGCTTCCTGGGCGCGAGGCAGCAGCACCCGGCGACCCTCCATCGGTTCGCCAGCCAGCGCTTCCAGCAAGCCTTCGGCCACCGAGCGCGCCGGAACGACGTCGGGATGCAGGCCAAATCGAGAGAGAGCCTGGGCCGTTCCCGGACCGATCACGGCCAGGCGAGCCCTCCCCAACCGGCGGGCGTCGCCGGGCAGCGCCTCAAAGAAGGTGCGCACACCGTTGGGACTGGTGAAGAGCACCCAGTCAAAGCTCTCCAGCCGGGTCAGTGCTGCGCGCAAGGGCGCCGGGTCATCCGGCTTCACAAAATGCAGCACCGGGCACAGCAACACCTCGGCCCCCAGCTCCTCCAGGCGCTGCTGCAGTGCCACCGCCTGCGAGGGTTCGCGGGTCAGTGCGATACGCTGTCCGTAGAGCGGCCTGGATTCCCAGAGATTGGGCCCTGCCGCCTCCCCGACCAGCAGAACCCACTCGGAAGAATCCTGAAGATCACAGGGAAAAGGTCGGCAGCGTTGACGGGGCGTGAGCGGATCCGTGAGCAGGCGCAAGGTCCGCCCCGGCAGGCGGGCGGCCAGTTCCAAGGGGGGGCCGCAACCCGGTTCTAAAATCAGCGCGCAGTCGACCGGAAATTCGACGGGCGCCTGGCTCAGCCAGACCCAATCAGGGGGGCGTAACCCTCCGGCCGCTTCGATAGCCTGGCACCAGCGCCAGCGTTCGGTCAAGAGAGCATTTGGGCAGCCGCCCGGCGCCCTAGCTCGGCTGCCGCGTCCAGGTCACCTGCGTAGCGCGCGCGCCGGAGTTGACCATCGCGCCAGAGCACCGCCTCGAAGGTCAGTCGTCCGTCTTCGATGGTGGCGTAGCCTCCGGCCGGAAGATTGCAGTCCCCTCCTAAAGCGGCCAGATAGGCCCGTTCGCCCGCCATCATCACTTCGGCCTGCGCGTCGGCCAACACTTGTAAGACTTCGGCCACCTCATCGCGGGCGCACTCCAACCCGAGAATTCCCTGGCAGGGCGAAGGTAGGCATTCCTGCGTGGACAATGGATGGATTTCGCCTGTGTGCGCGCCGCTCTGCGTTCCCAATCGTTCCAGCCCGGCGCAGGCCAGCACCACCCCGCCGGGAAACTCGCCGCAACGCCATTTTTCCACGCGCGTTGGCACGTTGCCGCGCACGTCGCGGTATTCCAGGTCGGTTCGCAGGGCCCGCAGCTGCACCTGGCGGCGCAAACTGCCTGTGCCCACCGTTAGACCCGACGCCACGTCAGCCAGGGGAACCGATCCCACCAGCGCGTCACGGGCGTCAGCCCGCGCCGGGGGAGCTGTCAGGCGCAGTCCGGCGGGGAGCTGGCTGGGCATGTCTTTGAGACTGTGCACGGCAAAGTCGACATGGCCCTCCAGTAGCGCTTGCTCCAGCTCTTTGACAAAGACACCCTTGCCGCCAAAAGAAGCCAGGGGATCGCGCTGATTGAGATCGCCGGTGGTCTTGATGACCACCAGTTCGACCTGCAGCCCGTCCACTCGGGCCATCAACTGGTCTGCCACCCCTTGCGATTGGGTGAGGGCCAGGGCACTCCCGCGCGTGCCCAGTTTCAAGTGTTTCATTCGGCCAGCTTTGTTTTGTCCGACTCCGGCTCCTTTTCAGCGCTTATTGGCTTAACTGGTGGAGGACTGAGCTTTTGGCGACAGACTGCCAGCAATTTCTCGGCCATGCCGTCGGCCGGATCCTTCGAGCACGCCTCCTTAAGGTCGGCTTCGGCCAGTTCCAGCTTCCCCTGGCGTAGATAGAAGCCGCCTCGTTCTCGGTAGAGCAGGGCATCGGAAAGTTTGTCGCCGGGGCTATTCTTGATGGCCTCACTGAGACAACGCTCGGCGTTGGCAAAATCGTGCTCGGCCTGGTAGAGTTCGGAAAGTTCCTGGTGCAGATCCAGAAAATACGGATAGAGCTTCAGGGATTGCTCATAGCACACGATGGCCTCTTTAGGCCGACCGTTGTGGTCCAGGTCGTGCCCGCGCTCCCGGAGTTGCAGGGCTTTGTGGTAGCGGTAGCATTCCAGGGCGGCACTGGAGCAAACCGGTAAGCCTACGATGCACAGAACCAGCAGAATCTTCTTGCGCAAATCCACCCAGCAAGCTTCCGCCCAGGCTTGCAGAGTCCTGTTAGTAGCCGTGAGAGCGGCCGGGAGCCAGCAGGCTGACCAGCACGCACAAGAAGGCCAGCAGCAAAATCATATTCATTCGCTGGCCCTGCCAACCGGCCACCACCCGCGCGTGTAGATACACCACATAGACCGCGCCGGTCAGGGCCACCAGGGTCTCCTTGGGATCCCAGGTCCAGCTCCAACCCGGCATCTGAGTGCCAGACACCATGCCCACCACCAGCAGCGGGAAGCCGACCAGGATGAAACGGAAGGCCACCCGGTCGAGGGTGTTGAGAGAAGGCAGCAAGAACGCCGTGTGCAGCTTTTTCTCTTTCAGTCGGCGCGACTGAATGAAGTAGAGAAGCGAACAAAAAGCGGCCAGGCAGAAGGCGGCATAACTGGCGACCAGACTGCTCACGTGCAAACCGAACCAGGCCCCGCGGTAGCTGTGCGGTGTCTCGTGTCCCAGCGTAAAGGTGGCGAAGGTGGTAAGCACAGCCGCGGCCGGAGCAGCAATGCCTCCCAGTGCGTCCACTTTCCAGCGTCGACCCAGAATGGCATAAAGGGCAATCAGAGCCCAACCCAGCACGGCCATGACCTCGGGCATACTCCTCACCGGGAAGTGTTTGAGTTGCATGGTCAACACCAGCAGGGCCACGGAATGCAGCGCGTGGCTTCCGAGCAAAATTCTCAACCACTGGGTCCAGTCGCGTTGTTTGCGGTGGAAAAGATTGTAATGAAAACTGATGGCCGAAGCCCAGTAGCCCAGGGCGGAGAGAGCCAGCAGCGCGCTAGTCACGGTTTTCTTTCCCGAAAATTCCCAGGATTTCCAGGGCGCGCTCCAGTTCTTCGGGGGGCACACCGGCGGCGCTCATTTTTTTCATCTGCATCATGGGGTTGTGCAGCAATTTGTTGAGAAGGACGTTGGAGAAATTCTCAAGCCGCGTCATTTCCTCATGGGTCAGTGAGCCACGGTGCTTCAGCAACTCGGTCTGGCGCACTTCCTCAAAACTCTCGCGCAGAATGCGGATGGCCTGGTTGGCTTTGCGCGCGTCCAGGTAGCGGGAAAACTCCTGGCACTCGGTGTCGACTATCTGCAGCACCTTCTGCACCTCTTTTTGGCGGCGGGACAGGTTTTCCGCCACCACGCCCTGCAGATCGTCGATGTTGTAGAGATACACGTTGTCCAGCGTCTGACAACTCGGCTCGATATCGCGCGGCACGGCGATATCAATGAGCAGCAGGGGACGCCCTCTGCGCTGATACATGACCGGAGCCAGGCGCGCCTTGTCCACCACAAAGTGGGGTGCGCCGGTAGAAGCAATCAAGACGTCTACTTCGCTCAAGGCCTTATCCAGTTCTTCAAAAGGAGTGGCTTCGCCGCCGCAGCGGGCCGCCAGTTCCTCGGCCCTTGCCAGCGTGCGGTTGACCACTCGGATCTGCTGCACTCCGGCGTTTTGCAGCAGTTTCAGCGAAGCCTGGGTCATCTTGCCGGCCCCCAGCAAAAGCACGCGCCGCCCTTTTAGATCATCAAAGATCATCTGGGCCAACTCGACCGCGGCTGCGGCCACGCTGGCCGCGCCCTGGCAGATGCGCGTCTGGGAGCGGGCCATTTTGCCCACGCGCAGCGCCCATGGAAAGAGCTTTTCCAGCACCGGGCCGGTGGTCTTGGCGCTTTGGGCCATGCTGAAGGCCTGACGCACCTGACCAAGGATTTGATTTTCGCCCAGCACCAGCGAATCCAGGCCACTGGAAACTTCAAACAGATGCTTGACCGCCTGCAGATCGTTTTCCAGATAGAGGAAATCGGGATGGCCCGAGCCTTCGAACAAGGTCATCAGGGAGCCCCGACACAGACCGGGTTCCTGGGTCACGGCGTAGACCTCGGTGCGGTTGCAGGTGGAAATCAGGGCGATCTCGTCCACGCCCTGGCTGCCGTGCAGGCGCTGCAATAGCGAAGGAACCTGCTCATCACTGTAAGTGAACCGTTCTCTTACTTCGACCGAGGCTGTTTTCTGGTTGAATCCCATGAGGATGACTGGCATACTGTTGAGGGGGATTACCCAGGAACAGCTTCTAACAACCCCTCGACTTCCGTCAAGTCATCGCAGATCGCCAAAAGCGGTGTGAAGCCGCCGCGAGTGGCCAGTTTTTGCATCACCGGGTAGACTGGAAAGACCGCCTCGGGCCCGTCCCAATATTGGCGTGGGTAAAAAATCATGGGCGACTGCACGCCGTAGGTGGTGTAGTAGTTCTGGCAGGCGTCCTGGAAGATCTCCTGGACGGTTCCGGCGCCACCGGGAGCGAACAGGATCCCGCCTTTGGCCAGCGCCAGCAGTCCTTCTTCTCGCCAGCTGTTCTCGAAATACTTGGCGATGTGACTGGCAAACAGATTGGCTGGCTCGTGGCCGTAAAACCAGGTGGGAATGCCCAGACTCTCGCCTCCCTGGCGATAGGGGTAGAGGTGGCGGACCTGAAAAGCCTGGGCCAGCCAGTCGCCGCCGCTGCGAAAAGTGGGAGCCTTTTCCAAGATTTGCAGACTGTGTTCCAGGGCCTCGTCCGGGTAAGGTGCCAGGAAGGCGCCCAGATTGGTGGCCTCCATCAGACCCGGCCCGCCCCCGGAGGCGGGCAGGAATCCTTTGCGCCGGAGGTTGCGAGTCAGCCGGGCGATGTCTCCAAAAAGCTTGTCGTTACGGGCGACCGCGTGGCCCCCCATGACGGCCACCACCGAGCGGTGGGCAAAGTGATCGATAAATTCATCCAGAGCATCGCTGATGGAGTTGTCGTGAATACGCCGGGCCAGCGTTTCATCCACCAGCACCGGGCGCAGCCGCCCCTCCGGATCGTCGGGAATGCGGAAGCTGGAGTAAATCTTGAAATCGGTGGTGGTGCGGTAACTGGCCGTCAGATCGTGAGCCTCAGGATCGAAGGTATCGTAGAGTTCCTCCACGCTGTACAGGCTGGTTCGAAAGGGATTGTAGGCTTTATCGGGCACGGGCGGGTAGAAAAGGCATCCCTGCTCGGTGAGATGGCCGGCCAATTCGGTATCCACCAGGCAACCCAGAAACACGCAACCCTTGAGAAAAACTCCGCAGAGCTGCTGCGAGTGTTCGCGCAAATCCAGTCCTTGGAAGACCACTTCGCTGAGAACCGGGGCGCCTTCCGCCAGCAGGCTGTCCAGAGCAGGGCGGCTATCGATTTCGGTCTTGGCCAATTACTTTGTGTTCCAATGAAAACTGCTGGCGATCGACTTGCGGATGGCCGGCATGTCGTCGGGACATTCCCTGGTGTAGACCAGACTGACCATGGCGCCGTTCTTGCCTTTGCGCGTTAGCCAGAGCACGTTGGTGTAACCTTCGTCGGTGGTGAACTCGAGCCGCCTGGCCGGTTGCCCATCCAGCTTCTCCTGGCTGATGGTGGTTTTGGGGTTCTGGCGGGCGGCATTTTTGGCCCAGTCGTCCAGGCTCTTGTCTTGGACCGGCACGGTCGTCATCATCAAAGCTCCGGTGTTCTTCTCGTTTTTCCAACCGGCCGGGGCCCCGTTGTGGAATTTCCAGCCCTCGGGTGCGTTCAGAGAAAAGATTTTCTGGCTATCTGTGACGATTTTGGCGCCGGCCAACCCGGTGAGGGCGACCAGCACGATCAGCATTTTCCGCATAGGAACTCCTTGTTGCTTGCTCACGGCAGCCAGCGAAAGCTGTCCACAATTTCCTGAACCAGGGCGGTCGCGGCAAAGTTCTGCGAGGGGTTACAGGTGCACACCAGCGCCACTCCGCGTCCGGAGC
>JALHOV010000137.1 GCA_022842865.1 Vulcanimicrobiota bacterium
TTCTCTAGCCATCAGCAGCGTTTGGCCCGCCGGGTGCTATTCCAGTTTTTGCCAGGCCTGGCCCTGGGTGCGGCATGGACCGGAGTTTGGGTACACAGTGGCCACCCGGTCGCTATGCTGCCAGCCCTGTGGACGATGTGCTACGGATTCTGCCTGCTCAGCGCGCGCCCGCTGCTGCCCAGCGGGGTCGGCTACGTGGGCGCCTTTTATGGCTTGAGTTCGCTGGCCCTGACCACACCATTATGCTATGCCCATTTCAACCTTGGAATGACCCTGGCCTTTGGTCTGGGGCAGGCTTTGCTAGCCTTGATTTTACACTGGAACCAGCCGCGAAAGGAGCCGGCATGAACGGACGTTACGCTTACGACGGTTTAGACCGTATTCTCCACGAGAAGGCACGGCTCGGTCTATTGACCTGTCTGGCTTCGCATCCGGAGGGACTGCTTTTCAACGATCTGAAGGAGTTGTGCAACCTGACCGACGGGAACTTAAGCCGCCACCTGCAGGTTCTCCAGCAAAACCAGGTCGTGGAGATCTACAAGAGCTTTGAGCAAAAGCGACCCCAGACTCTTTGCCGGATCAGCTCCGAGGGCCGGGAGCGATTTTTAGCCTACATCGGAGAATTACAGAAGGTACTTTTCGACGCCGAAACGACCAGCCAACGACAGAACTCCGGCCAGACCCTTCCCCCCGGTTGGGTGCCGGCCTGACCATCCCTTTTTTTAACAGGACACTTTGCAACACAAAGTGGTATGGAGGCAAACCGTGCTCGTGATCCAGGCTCAGGCCATGGGGATGTGCTTTGGCGTAGAAGACGCCATCTCCACCGCACATTCCTTAAAGAATCCTCAAGATGTGACCATTCTCGGTGAAATCGTGCACAACCGACGGGTGCAGCAAGATCTTATAGATCGGGGCTTTGCCAGCCAGTCAGAAAGTGCGCGAGAGGAGCTGCCGGCCAGTTCCAGCGTGCTGGTGACCGCCCACGGCATCTCGGACGCTTATCGAAACCGCTTGCAGGGCAAGACCATCGTGGATACCACCTGCCCGCTGGTAACGCGAGTGCACAAGACAGCGCGGCGCTTCGCTGACCAGGGATACCGGCTGGTGCTGGTCGGCAAGCCGGGCCACGTGGAAGTGCTGGGGATCACCGAGGACCATCCCGACACCGTTGTGCTGCCCTCTCTGGAAGCGGTGCGGGCGGGCCTGGGGAACAAACTGGCCGTGCTGGCTCAGACCACTACGCCCTCGGATCTTTTCGAGGCGGTATTTGAGCGGGTCAAGGAGTTGCATCCAGGGGGGGCGGTGGAGAAGCTAGATACCGTATGCCGACCTACCAAGCAGCGTCAGCAAGCGATCGGCGCTCTGCTCAAGCGGGTACAGGCCCTGGTGGTGGTGGGCGGAGCGCATTCCAACAACACGCTGCGCCTTTGTGAGCAAGCCGAGAAGCTGGGCCTGCCCAGTGTGCGGGTGGAGGATCCGTCCGAGTTGAACAGCGAGTGGTTCCGGGGGCTCAGCGTGGTGGGCTTGAGCGCCGGCACTTCCACGCCGGCCGAGGCGATTTCGGCGGTTTACCGACGTTTGCTGGAAATTGGCCGCGCCTTGCGACCTCAAATTCCCCGTGGATTTACTAACAAAGTTTTCACATCGCGTGCACATAGTTAACCTGAATTCACTCCCAGTTTATCAGCTCCGAGCTAGTCTGAGGTCAACACCACTCTAGCGTTAGCGAGGAATGCACACCTATGGAGAACCCAGCCCTGACCGAGCGTAGGAGAATTGATGCCCTGGGAGCGACCGGGTTAGCCGATCCTTCCCTGATCCCCGCTCCCATGTTAGGTTTCGCGCAAGCCCGCCTGGGTGGCGACTCGAACCAGGGAGTCGAAGCCGTCCACGGCCTTGGCGGTGGCGGCGAAATGCTGGATGTCGATTTCGGTCAGGCAGGACCTGTCCCCGACTTTGGCTGGCTAGCTGCACCCGCGCCGGCCAAGGGTGTCGGACCCGCCGAAGCGGCTCCGGCCGACGCGATGGGCCAGGGCGCTGATGGCGCCGGCAGTTGGACGGCCGAAGATGAGAAATTCCTCGACCAGGCTGTGTCTAGCACCGGCGGTAGCAGTGGCGGAGGTGGTGCCGGCGGCGGCTCGATGGATGGAACCAATGAGCGCAGCATGATTATGGACATCGATGGTGGCAGTGCTCCCGCGGCCAACGCCAGCGCCGAAAGCGACAGTCCCGATAACGCCGCTGAGGAAAGTGCTTCGGCCAACGTCGCCAACAAAGGCAAATACGACGAGCTTTTCAGCCACTTTGGCCAGACCAAAGAAGGCAACTGCGCTTCGGTGGCCGTCATCAAAGGCGCCCTTGACAAGTATGATGGCAAGGTCTTCCAATCGGTGAGCAAGACCGGCAACGGCTACGACGTGGTGCAGCAAGACGGAAAAAAGCTGACCATCTCCAAAGAGGAGTTAAAAACCGCAGCCAAGTTCGCTAATTTCAAGGGCCGGCCTAATGAAGCCAAATCCCTGGCTATCCTGTGCTTCGCCACCATTGCCAAGCGCGGCTCCCAGGAAGGTATGGGCAGCTTTGAGCAGACCCTCAAAAAGCTCGGCAGTGGCTTTGACCCCAAGAAGGCAGCGCAGTTGCTGGGCCTGGGCAACAAGATCAAAGAGGTCGACCCCAAGACCGCTTCCCAGCAAGACGGCGCAGTGGCCTGGAACAATGTCCACGCCGTCTATCAGGACAACGGAAAAACAGACAGCTATGGCACCGCCAAGGCCGCCAACGGCACCGATACGCGAGGCAACCAGTTGACCAACGCCTTTGTTTTCACCTAGCCCTTCAGGCTTATTTCAGGTCCCTGCTTTATAACTGTTTCAGGTTCACCCCGAGAGATGAGCCAGAAACGAACGAGGGATTTGAACATGTTGTATGCTTTCAGTGCCAGCCTGAGCACCTATAACACCATCAACACTGTCGATCACCAGGGCGATAGCGCCGGTGAGATTTATAGTCGCCTCGTATTGGCTCAGGGCTTGCTGCCCCTGGACGCCGATTCTAAATAGATCGGTGCCGTGACGGCACGTTCGCCGGTTTCAATCCAGAGACGCACGTATAGATAATGGACCCCTGCTAGTTTCACCTTTTGGCGGCCCTGAAATTCATCCCGGCCCGGCTTCCACCGGGCCAGAACCCGCGTACATTGAGTTTCGTTCTCGATCTTGTCTTCGCTCACATCCGGCTTGCGATCGGCCGCCACTTCCAGCCTCTCAATCACTCCGTTAGCGCAACGAGCCGTGACTTGAATTTCACCCTGGTCGCGCCGCTCCAGACGGGAGCCCATGGGTTGGCCGTCCAGGCTCCATTGGATTTGCAGAGTCTGGTTCTCGGTGGCGTACACCCGGCCCGCCCGAGCCGCGGCGACCAGGGTGGAGCGGCGCTCCTGAAGCGACTTCCCTAGAGTCGACGGAGCCAGAAAAACCGTGCGCGCCTGTCCGGTCAGACCGGCCCGGGTGTTGTGGATGTCGGTGCCGACCACCGGACTGACATGGTAACCGCGGCGCAAACAGAGATTGTACTGGCTGACGCCCTTGTCCCAATGCTTGGGCTGGTCATCGTTGACCTCGATAAAGCGAAAAACTCGATCCCGTTCGGGCGTATAGGGATAAAGGTGACGAGAATCGTCTCCGGTGCGAGGCTCTTCCCCGTAGCCTGGATGGTTGAACTGAGCCAAATGCCGAGGATCGGCGGCAAAGCGGTCCATCACCGCTTCGCCCTTCGGATTATTGGCGATGTCCGTCTCGACGTAGGGGGCGATGCTATCCATAAGGAAAAAATTGAGGTGACCAAACTTGTCATCAAAGTATGGGTAGTCTCCCCCGCGCCTCAGGCCGGTCATCTCAGCCCCGGCAAAAGCGGTAAAAGTAAAGTCGGGACCGCTCCGGTCAACCGAAGGATCGTCCGCCTGGGACCGAAGTTTTTGAAACAAGGCGTCGTCCATGTCGGGGCGAGTTTTGGTATAGAGAACATGGTCGGTCACGAACAGAAAGTAGCCGCCCAGCCAGGGACCCACATGGCTGGCCGCCTCAGGCGTGCGGGCCAGGGCGCTCTTCCAAGCACCCAGCGGCGGACCGTCCCGACGGTTATCGGCCGAATAGCCGCTGTGAAAATGGGTGTCGCCGTAGTAACAAAGGAGTTCCCCTTCGGTGACCGGAGCCGCGCTGGGCGCCGGTTTAGGTGAATAGCTAACGGCCGGCTCAGGAGTGTTCCGAGCGCAGCCCGCGAAGAAAACCAGCAGGCAGATCCAACGGTTCAACTGAGTCGAGACCGCAAAGCCCGTCTCTGCAGGTCTTCCCACGGAGTACTCTCCTCCAAAGGCATTTCGCCGCTGCGCAACTGTAGAATGCGTGGGGAGCGCAGGGACACTTCAGCGGCCGGCCCGTCCCAAAGGATGTCTTCGTAAGCCACCGTCACGACCAGATGGCGTCTCAGTTCGACTCCGGCCGCCCGCCCCCGATTGCTGTCGCGCAGCCGCTCGACGCCCGTGAGCAACTGGCTACGCCAAATTTCGGCCACCAACTGAGCGGTCGTGCGCGCATCCACACCGCCGACCGTGCCCACTTCGCGCCAGCCCTCTTTGGAACGCGCCGCCAGAGAGTAGCTATCAAACATACGCTGGCCGTCGCGACTACTCTCCCCCCAATAGGCGGCCGTCAGCACCAGGTCCACACTTTCCAGGGGTTTTCGCTTAAGCCAGGCGGGCGAGCGCGCGGCCAGCGGATAGGCGGCCTTGGGATCTTTCACCATGCAGCCTTCGTGGCCCTGGCGCCGAAACTGTTCGTAAAGACGGTTGAGTTCGGCCTTGTCATGGACCAGCGAACCCTGCGCCAACTCCAGGGACAGTCCCGGTTTCTGGAGCCGGGTCTGAATCAGCCTTTCCAATTGTTGGCGCCTTTGTTGAAAGGGCTGGCCGGTGAGATCTTGGCCGTTCAGATACAAAAGATCAAAGGCCACGTATTTCAAAGGGATGCGTAATTCGCCGCGTAGACACTCGTGCACTTCGTAAACGCTGGCGGGACGAGCCACGCCTTCCATGTCGAGCACGCGCCCATGCAATTCGCCATCCAGGATCAGGCTGTAGGCAGCCAGCGAGTGCAGCATCGGCTCCAAGCCCTCCACCATCTCCGACCAGTCATTGCGCCTTCGGGTGTAGGCGGCTGCACGCAGGTTACCCAGCGAGTCCAATTCCTTGTGAAGCAACAAACGAATGCCATCGTATTTACAGTCCACCCAGCAGGGGAACTTGGGGGATTCTTCCAGACTCTGAGCCAGGGCCGGACGAAAGGGGGAAAGCGGGCGCAGCATCACGGCCTTGAGACCGTCCGGACCGTCTTTCTCCAGTCGCTCCACCAGTTGGGTCAAGTCCTCCAAAGCCAGAGCGCTTTGCAGCGTTTCCGGGTCGACACCGTAATGAGCGGCGATGAGTCGAGCCAGGCCTTCGGCACGACCGCTCCAGACAAGGTCGAGTTTGCCCGCCAGTCGACTCACGAAGACGAAACGCTCCAGGGGCGAGCAGCGGCGCAGTAACTCCTTCCAGGCGGGGTGGGTGCGCGGCGGCGGATCGAGCAGGCAGCAGGTGACCACCCGGGACGCCAGCGGGTCGCCCTGAGCCGGCCCCAGGCTGGCTGCCAGAGGTCCAATGCCGCCCGCTTCCAGCATTCTTTTGCGCAGTTCTTTGACGGAAAGAAAGTAGGTCAAGGCCAGCAACTGAAGCAGCCGATCCTCGGTCCAGGGACGCTTGGAACCAAAGCGTTCGCCGGTCAGCCAGGCCACTTTCTCCGTAATTGGCAGGCCAATGTTCTTGGCCAGCATTTTCTCCACCACCTGGAGTCGTTGTTCCCGGCTCAGTTCGGGTCCGGCCTGGCCAAAGAACTTTTGCTGCAGGTGGGGGGCCAGCCCGAGCAACGGGGCCATCAAGGCCTTGCAAAAAACGGCAAAAGGCAGGCTGTCCAGGGCCTCCGCCGACGCTTCGGGTTCCTTGTGAAGGAGCGATTGGCCGGCCCAGACCTCGGCAGGGGGCAACCCCAGTTCGGAGAGAGCAACCTCCGGGCCAAATCGCTGCAGCAGAGAAAGCAAACCCTGACTTTGCTGGCCGCGGGCCAGCTCGGTCCAACTGGCGACTTCAGGCATGGGGAAGCGCGTACATTTCGGGGTGTTGGGGATGCACGGCCAGGGTGCCGCCGTCTCCGCCCTGATGAACGCGCACCGGGTGAGGAAAGATCTTGGTGGTGACGCTCTTGACGGCACGCAGCACGGTAATCACGTCGCGGTAGGCGGCGCCCCAGATGGCGCCCATCTCCTTGGAGCCCATGCTCATTTCTTCGAGCAAAAAGACGGCGTCCGCCGTGTGCACCAGCGCTTCGCCCCCCACAGGCATGCCGGTATCTCGGATCTGTCCGATGGTAATACAAGTGACACCGTGTTCGTGGTTGTAGGTCTTGAGGGCGCTCAGATGGTCGGCCGTGCGCGTTTTGGCCGGATCGAGCATGTTCAAGCTGTCCACGACCACCAGCTTGATCTTGTGTCTTTCGACCACATAGCGATACCGGTGAATAAAGTCGTCCCAGCTCTGGCCCTTGTGATACTGGGCCTGCATGACCCAGACGTTGCTGAGCACTTTTTCTTTGAGTTCGGCTTCGCCCATGGCCAGTATTTCGCAGCCGATCTTGGCCATGCGCGAGACCAGCGGATCGCGACCAGAGTCGCCTTCGTCCAAGAAGCCTTCTTCGGCCACCACGTACAGGCAGGGCGTGCCGCTTGCGGCTACGCGCAGCAAGCCCTCCAGGCTGGAACGGGTCTTGCCCTTACCGGGCGGTCCAGCAAAGGCGATGGTGCAACCTTTGGGCAGCCCGCCCAAGGGCGTTCCGTCCGGCTTGAGGCAGAGGCGGTCGAGCACCGACTGAAAGGGAAGGCCTTCCTGCTCGCGGATGAGGGTGCCCAATTGGGAGGGCCGCACGAATTCCGCCTCCAGGCTGGCATCCAGCCCCGGGTCCTGGGACTGAGGCGTGACGAAGGGCTGAGCCGAAGCGTCCACCGGCTGCATAGATTGCATCATCTGCATCATTTGCATCATCTGCATCATTTGCTGAGGATTGAAGGGGGCTGCGCCCTGGGGGGCAAAAGTCTGATCCGATGCCACGAAATATACACTCCTATTGCTTACAACTGCTCGCCAAGCGCTTCGCATTGGCATTGCTGCTTACCTGGTCTTGCCAGGCGGCGGGCGAGTGGGCCCAGCACCGAAACCAGGAAGCAGACCCGGCCCGGCCCTTAGGCTGGACCTTTGAGGTGCCAACCGACTGGAAACAGTTCTCGGTGGCCAGGTTTCCCTACCCCCTGGGCGAATCCTGGAACGGGGACGACGGGTCCTTTCAGGTGTGCTGGCTGGGCGAAGTGAGCACCGTCGGCCAGGAGCAGTTCAATCTGGAGCAGCGCGGGTTCTCCCGGTCCAGTCGCACGGTGGCTGGCCGCGAGGCCGTTCTGCTGCAAAAGAATACCGATGCCTTCTGCTACATCAAGTCACCCAAAGGCACCACCCGACTCCATCTGACTTGCGCCACTCCCCTACTGGACCACATCTTGCAAAGTTTCACCCTGATTCAGACCCAGGCAGTGGCTCCCGGTGGTGAGCAGAAATACGGCGACTGGGCTTTTGAACTGCCCGCGGGTTGGGCCTGGAAAGAGCCGGACTTGCTGACCGTGGGGGGCGAACCGGTGGCGCGGGTAGCCGGCTATACGCTGGCTCCCACCGATATGGTGCGCGGGTGGGCGCGCAACCAGGCTTCCCAGCAAAATCCCAAGCTGAAGGAACGCGAAGGCATGGAGCCTTTCTCCAGCAAAAAAGGCATAGACGGCTACCTGGTGGAGTGGAAGGGACCTGGCGGTCCGTTACTTTTTGCCTATGCGGCGCGTGGGCAAAAGGGTCTGCGCGTAGAACTCTTGCGCGCCAGCGAACTGGATCGGCTACGCCGACTGCTGACGACCCTGATGTTTCGAGGTTAGAGGATTTCGCTATGCACTTGGATGAACGAAAAATTCTGTTAGCGCTGGATGGCACCGAGTTTTCGGAGACAGCCATCGATACCACGGCTGGATTGGCGCGACGACTGGGAGCCGAGCTGCACCTGGTGCGGGTCACTCCTCCCCTGCTAAGCACGGCCCCCGAACTCTTCCCAAATTTGGGGCACGAGTTCACCCAGCAAGCGCAGGATAGTGCGAGGGAGTATCTGCACAGCGTCATTGGACGTTTTGCTGGAGTGACCGTGCAGTTGCACACTCCGCTCGGTGCTCCCAAGGAAGTGATCAGCCAGTTGGCTGTCGACCAGGCCTGCCGACTGGTGGTCATGGCCTCCCACGGGCGCACCGGCATGGCACGCTGGCTACTGGGGAGCACCGCTGAGTTTGTGTTGCGCCACGTGGATAGCGCCGTGCTGTTGTTGCGCCCGCAGGCGATGCCTTCGCCTAACGGTGATTTTCATCACGTGCTGGTGCCAGTCGATGGGTCAGCCAGCTCGCGCGAAGTGCTGGCCAAAGTGGGCCCCTTTCTGGCCGACGGAGCCAGGGTGAGCGTATTACGGGCCACCGGCCTGACCGCTCGCGACTATACGCTGCTAAACAATCCCCAGGAAGTGACCACTTATGTGACTCACTTGAAAGAACAACTGGGTCATCTCGACAGTCATGGGCTGAATGTCGACCCTCAGGTGATCGACGGGGAAGCGGCCGAGTCCATTGTGCACTTTGCCGAGCAGAACGGCTGCGATTTGATCGCCATGTCCACTCACGGGCGCACCGGTTTTCGACGATTCATACTTGGCTCGACCACCGAAAAGGTGGCCCGTCAGGCCGCCTGTCCGGTGCTGGCCTTCCCGTCCCATCCGGTAGAGTAGTATCCCTGTCCCGGCCTCGGGATGATCGCGGCACGGTTCGCACTTTTGGTTGTCAGGCTATGCTGGTAGCAGCCAACCCAGGAGGAACGATATGAGAACTGTAAACGCACTTTTTGACAGCCTGCCCCAGGCCCAGGCCAGCATAGCCGAGTTGACGGCGGCGGGTTTCGCCGCCGACGATGTGAACTTGGTGGCCAACGCTGGCGACGCCGATTACGCTGCCCAGTTCAACGAAGCCGGTCAGATTCACGACGTGACCGAGGGCGTGACCGGAGCAGCCACAGCGGTAGGGGGTCTGGGCGGCCTGGTGGTCGGCCTCAGTTTCTTCTTCGTGCCCGGCGTCGGTCCGATTTTGGCGGCAGGTGGGCTGCTGATGAGCTGGATTACCGGGGCCGGTCTGGGAGCGCTCACCGGCAGCGTGCTGGGCACTCTGGCCGGACTGGGCATTCCCCAAGATCAAACCGAAACCTACGCCGAGGGGATTCGCCGCGGCGGCTCGCTGGTGGTCGTGCAGACCAAGGACGAGAAGGTGGAGCTGGCCAAGGAGATTCTCAACCGCCACAACCCCGTCGACCTGGCCAACCGCCAGCTGCGCTGGAAAACCGGCGGCTGGGACCGCTACGATGAAGCGGCCACTCCACTGACGGCGGCCGAGATCCAGGCCGAGCGCAACCGCAACCTGCCCGCCATCATCGAATAGGTACGCGGTCCCGCTTCGCGGGCCCCCAGGTCGTCGCTGATACGACTCCCACAGAATTTGCCGAGACAAATTCTGCGTACCCGGGTGTCCCGGGCTGCCATGCGCAGGGCATAACCTGAGAGTGAGAAGATCGGCCTGGAAAGACCTGCTTATCTGCCTGGCCCTGCTGGGGACGGTAGCAGTGGCCATGCGTTATGTGGTGTGGCAGCGACCGCCAACGGTGATCGGCGGTCGCGCGCATAGAACTTATTCCTACAAGCACAACCCCGCGTCGTATTTTGAGTATGGCCGTCGGATGCGAATGGGGTTTTCTTTTCAAGTGACCACCATGTGCGCGGAGAACGCAGATCTGATAAGAAAGTTCAGGGCGGGCGACTACGACCGGCAGCGGGACGTGTTTGAGTCAGACACAACTGCGTTTTGCGACTCCGTGCTCGAATCCATCCAACAATTTGATGGGCAGGCTGTACCGGATGTGCTTGAGGAGTCGCACGCCAAGATCTCCAACTGCCACAGACTATGCTACGAAAGCGTCCGGGGTCTGCGCGAGGCCTATGATGCCCCGGCTCCGGAGCGAACGGTGCTGATAAAAGAATCGCAGAAAAAAGCCTTGGAGGCTTTGAGCACCGGTAAAGCCGGTCTAAAACTCCACAACGAGATCTGGGCACGGACGGCCCAATAATGCGCAACCCGGACGACTTCTTGAACGCTCTGGCCCTCTTGCTGTGGGGAGCCCTGTGCACCGCTTGCGGATTGTGGTTTTTACACCTCGGGAATCCCTGGCGCTGCACTCAGCGCCTGGCGGGCCACCAACACAAGACCTTCGCCTACAAAAACAACGTGGCCGCCTACCTGGAGTATGGCCGGCGCATGCGCGGTGGATTTCGCTTTCAAGTACGCTCCCTGTGCGGGGAGAACGCGGATCTGATCAAGAGATTTAACAAGGGCGAGTATACCCAGGACCGAGCGGCCTTTGAGGCCGATACTTCGGCTTTCTGCAATTCTGTGCTGGATTCTATCCAGCAGTGGGATGGCCAGCAAGTGCCCGACATCATGGAAAAGTCCCACGCCAAGATCTCCGCTTGCCATCGACTCTGCTACAAAAGCGTGCAGACCCTGCGCGAGGCCTACGGGTCCGAGGGGGCCGAGAAAGTTCGCCTGGTGAGCGAGGCCGAGGAGAAGCTGAAGCAGGCCTGGATGACGGGTGAGGACGGTGTCAAGCTGCACGAGACCATCTGGGCTAACACCCCCACCTGATGCTAAGATAGACGCATGGATGATGAACAACTGAGCTTCGGAAAAGTCCTGGGCGACTCGGTGGGCCAGGTCGGCCGCCACTGGATTTTTTTCCTGGGGGTGGGCCTGGCTAACCTGTTGCTCTACCTTCCGGCCAACTATTTGGCCAGCCGCGTGACCATGCCTGGGGCCAATTTTGAGACCACCCTGGGGTTGATCTACGGGATGTATCTCTTCAACGCCGTCATGGCCTGCCTGGTGTACGGGACCATCCTTGACTTCGCTCATCAGACGCTGCACCGTCCACAACCCAGCGCGGCGGAGGCGCTCAAACTGGCTTTGCGTCGTTGGCCGGCGCTGGTCTGGACCATGGTGGTGCGCTATTTCTGGTTGATTCTCGGCTTTACTCTGCTGATCGTGCCTGGCGTCATCTGGGGCTACCGGCAGATGCTCTGTTGGGTTGTGACCACCGTCGAAGGCATTTCCGGTCCGGCTTCTCTGCGCCGGGCTCAGGCCTTGATGGGGGCCGACCCCTCGGCTTACAGCATCCTCTTTGGTCAATGGCTGCTGGTGGTGCTGCTGACCATCGTTCCCAGCGTGTTGCTAAGCTCTGGGCTACACCAGCCCGGTGCCGTGCCCATGGGCATTCAGTGGTCCCTGGGCCTGGTCAACTGGTTGATCTATGGCGTCTTTTACTTTTCCACGGTGCGTGTCTACAGCTACCTGCGGGAACGTCTGGATCGCACACCGGAGGCCGATGGAGTCGGCTTCAACCCGACCTTTGAACTCTAGTAACAGGTTGTCAAGGGATTTCCAGGTGCTTCCCCAAACATAGGCTGCCTATGGGGGCACTGACCGAAGAAGAATGCCTGGATTTTTTGCACCGAGTCGAAACGGGTGAACTGACCCTGGAGCCGGTCCATTGCGCCCAGGACGTCTTTGCCGGGGACGTGGAATACCTGGCCAGTAACGGCTGGAGCGTGGTCGTCTTCAACGACGCCAACGAGTGGCATTACATCGAACGCATCGCGACGGCCGACGGCCGGGCAGTTGCCAGTGACGAGATCAACGAGAAGATGTCACGCCTGAGCCACTATTCACCAACCCACGAGGTCTCTTGGAAGGTCTATCGCATTCCCGGCTACTGCGACCACCGCTGCGAGTTGTGCGATCTGGACATTAGCGGGGGCTGGACCATCGTCGAACGTCGTATGTGCTGCCACCAATGCGTTCCGCCCGACCCGTCCGCCAAACCGCGCAGAGCCCCGCATCGCGTCATGCGTCGGGAGGATCCGCGCCGCCAACGCCGCCGACCGAACCGGCGCTAGAACTTGGTCTGCAGACCGGCGTAAATGGCCGGGTCGCCGACGTCGCGACCGGGCCGTGCTGTGAGCGGAAAGCCCACATCGAAGCGCAGGTTGGTCCTCGACGCCAGGGCCCAGCGGAAACCGAAGCCGGTGCCGGTCAGTCGGTTACCCGAGGCAAAATCTCCCGGAAGCAACTGCTTTAAGCCTACCCCCCCGTGATCCAGGAAGGCAACCACCTGAAAGATGTCCGGCTGGTCCTCGAAGGGCGACCAGCGCAGCTCGGCGCCCAGCAAATAGGCGTTGTCTCCCAACAGTTCCGCCTGCTGATAGCCGCGAACCGTGTCCGGGCCGCCCAGGGCGAACTGCTCGCCCACGTAAAGCGGCGTGGTGGCGTACTGAGCCGAACCACGCAGGACGAAATACAGGCCTTCGTCGAGACGCTGCACGCGAGCGGCGTCCAGGTTAAAGCGCGAAAAGCGGCCGTTCGCTCCGGCCCGGCTGACCAGCGGATCGCTCGAAGGAGTGCCGCCCAGACCCTGGGCCCAGCTGGCCTGCAGCAGCGTACGCCCGTCTGGCCCGCGCCAGTCAGCCGAGTAAGTCAATTTACCCATGGTGTATTGATCGTGCGAGAATGGCAGGGCTCCGCCAAAGAAGTTGTTGACGATGTTTTTGTGGGCCAGCGCGACCCCCAGATTGGAGGAAAAGTCCAGGTCGCGTTCCAGCGGGTGGGCCGCCGAAAGAGTAAAAACGTCGGCGTTGCCGCGCACGTCCAGGATAGCGCCCAGGCCTTCTGACACGGCGAAAGCGCCGTTGGCGTAGCTGAAACCAACGGTGGTGCCCTGAAGATTAACGGGTGTCAGATACTGGGCCTGTACGAAAGTGTTGTTGCGGCTGGGAAATCCGTAGACGCCGCGGAGGGTGAGCATGTCCCCTTGGAAGGCCAGGTTACCGGCCTCAATGTCCAGGCCCACGCGGTTTTGGCCCGTCTGGGGTGTGCCGTAGTTGTTGTAGTCCAGGGAAGCGTGAAGAGGCAAGGCATCCTTAACCTGCAGGGTGACGTCGGCCGTGCCTGGTTGTTTGCCTGGCGCCAGCACCGCTTTCACCTCCAGATCGGAAAGCTCGTTGAGCAAAGCCATGGCTCGAGTAAAGTCGTCGGCTTTAAAGTTCTGGTCAGCGACGGCCACCTGAAATCGATCGCGAATAAAATCCGGGTCGTAATACTCGGCGCCCTCCACTTTGATCTCGCCAATTTTGCCTTCGACCACCTGCATGCGCACTTGACCACTGTCAAAGGCCTGCTCCGGAATGATGGCGCGCACCAGGTAAAAGCCGCTACGCTGATACAGCGAAGTAATGTCGGCAGCCGCCTCCTTCATTTGGGACAAAGTCAGGTCTTTGCCTTCATAGACTCGCAACACTTCGTCGAGCTTCTCTTTGGGCAGAAGGCTGCTGCCTTCCACCACAAAGTGGTCGACGCGACGCGTCTCGGCCTTCGGTTCGGCCCTGGTGTCCAGAGACTGACCGGACACCGGCAGACTGGCCATAGCCAGCGCCAACAGGACTTTCTTCACTCGCGATCCTCCCAAATAATGAATCGCTCCAACAGGTGACGAAAGTATCGAACCTCCCAGATCTCGCGCAGCTCCTGATCCACGATCACATTGTAGGCCTGACGGTTCTTGTCCTCAGGATCATCGGCAGGACTGGCCATCATCAATAAAGCCTGCAGCTGAGCCAACTCAGACGCATACACCGGCGGCACGCCGCCGGGAACGGTAAGCGCCAGAGTGGGCGAGAAGGGGTCGAGCGACCAGGTTTGATGCAACGAATCTTGACGTGAGGTCAATTGCTCTCGCTCGGAGTCGGAAAGCACCCGGCTGAAACTGCCCAGGTTCCCTAAAGCCAGATTGGATTGCGCCAGGATCTGCGAACGCTCCTCGGGGGTGAGCGCGTTCTCACGCTGCACCGCCTGCTCCGGGGTCACCGGTTCCGGCACCACAGGAGGAGGCTCGGGGGTGGGTGGAGGATCAGGCGTCGGTGGGGGCGGCGGCGGCGGCAATGGAGGGTCGGGCGGCTTCAGACCGCCATAAACCAGGACTCCATCTACGTAGATATCGCCGGTTTGAAAGTCGATGAATCTCGGATCGACGTCGGGGGTTCCAAAATTTCGGAAAGAAGCGGCCTGTACCGGATTGACGGTGGTCTCATTCCCGCCGGTTACCAGTGCGGTCAAATTGCCGGCGCCGGTCTGAGGGATCGAAAAACCCAGGTTGGGAGCATTCAGATTAAAGACGCGTCCGGCCGTGATGTTGAGACCGGCCAGTTGCGGAGGGCTGGTGGCGGGAGTGACCTCAGTCAGATTGCCAGGAGTCGTTATCGTATAATTGCCGCCGCTGACGTTCTGCATGGATTGGATCGTGATGTTGGCACCGCTGAGAAAGGCGTTGGCGCCAGCGCTTGTCGCCAGAGCGCCCACCGAGAGATTGCCGCTGGAAGTGAGATTCAGAGGGCCATTGATGGAGTTGATTCCTACGTTCGAGAGGGCAAGATTTCCGGCGGTCAGTTCCACGCCTCCAGTATCCGCCCGAAGTCCGGCGCCCCCCGGGGCGGTCGCCGAAAAGTTAGCGCCGGCAGTCACCGCCAGTGGCCCGTTGAACGTCCTGACCCCGACACCACCGCTGGCGGTAGTCGAAAAATCCTCCTGAGCGGTCACGTGCAGGCTGCCCACCTGAAAATTCAGGTTGCCGACCGGATTCTGCAGGGTGACGTTACGACCGCTCAAGAGCACGGGATTGCTGCCCGACGACTGGTCTGTCAGCGAAGACGTCATGGTCAGGTTTTGACCGGCCACCAGTTCCGTTCGAGGGCTATCCAGGCGAGTCAAAGCGCCGTTTCCACTGGAGGTACTTAAGTCTCGACCCGCCACCAGGCGATTGCCGCTGGCGGAGCTGACGAAGAGATTGGTGCCAGCTGACAGACTCAGGTCCTGAGCCGCCGTCACGTTGACGCTGCCCGAACCGCCCTCCACCCGAAGTTCATGTCCGGGCGCCGAGCTGATCCTCAAGTCGCCGCCGGTAGAGGTCACGTTTACCCCCTGCACGCCCTGCAGGTTCGCTCCTCCATTCTGGCCGCGCACCTGGATGTCGGCGGCCGTCAGTGTCAGACGGTCCGTGTCCGAACGAAGCGTGACTCCGGCCCCAGGACTCACATCTAGAGATCCGCCCGCCGTTACATTCAGCGGACCAGTTAAGGCTCTTACACTAAAGTTCGAGTTGGCGGTGCCCGAAAATTTTTCCGCGGCGGTCACATTCAGGCTGCCCACCCGATAGTTCACCTGGCCGACGGGATTCTGCAGAGTCACGTTTCGACCGCTCATAAATACAGGGTTGTTGCCCGACACCTGGTCCATATCGGAGGCCGTTACGGTCAAGTTCTGAGCGGCCAACAGTTCCGTTCGGGGACCGTCCAGGCGGGTAACAGCATTGTTGACACTGGTGCTGTTCAGGTGCCGGCCCGCTTCCAGGCGGTTTCCTCCGGTGGAACTCACGAAGAGATTGGAGCCGGACGACAGGGTCACGTCTCGGGCAGCCGTCACGTTGACGACGCCCGAACCGCCTTCCACTCTGAGCTCACCGGCTACGGAACTGACGCGCACGTCGCCACTGCGTGCGGTTGCGTTCACGCCCTGCCCGCCCTGCAGGTTGGCAACCCCATTCTGGCCACGCACCTGAATGTCGGCAGCCGTCAGGGTCAAACGATCCGTGTCCGAGCGTAGGGCCACGCCAGAACCAGAACTCACGTCCAGAGAGCCGACCGCCGTTACATTCAGAGGGCCTGCCAGGGTTCTTAAAGTAAAGTTAGAGTTGGCGGTGCCCGAAAAATTTTCCGCGGCGGTCACATTCAGGCTGCCCACCCG
>JALHOV010000138.1 GCA_022842865.1 Vulcanimicrobiota bacterium
GGTCTGGCGCTCTCCGTCCAGCAACCAGTGGACTCGCAAAGTGGGTGCGAATCGGCGTGCTTCCTCCAGCCAGTTGCCGCACACCGAGGTCGGAGCAATCACCAGGGCCGGGCCCAGCGGCGCCCGATGAACCAGCAGGGCCAGGGCCTGCAACGTCTTGCCTAGACCCATATCGTCCGAAAGGCAGGCGCCCACACCCCAGTGCGCGCGCTGGCTCAGCCACTCAAAACCTTCCCGCTGATAGCCGCGCAATTCCGCCTGGAAAGTCTTGGGTAGGGGAGGCTTGACGAGGTGGCTGTCGTTGAGGCGTGCCAGGCGCTCCTGAAAGTGGTGGTCGCCTTCGGTGGCGGCGATTTCCTGCAGGGCACCGACCAACAAACCGTGCACTTTGATGGCTTTGCCCTTGGCCGGCTCGACCAGATTGGAGAGTTCTTGCAACCGGCGCCGCAACTCCTCGGTCAGGGCCAGGAACTCGCCCGAGCCCAGAGCGATGAATCGGCCCGTTTGATTGCGCATGCGCTCTAGCAGATCTTGAAGCTGCCAGTGCTCCTCGGCTGAGAGTTCCAACTGACCCTGCAGGTTGAACCATTCGCCCTGCGACTGGGCCTGCAGTCGCAGGTTCTCGCCGCCCACTCGGTGGCGGATGCGTAGGGATTGTCCCTCCGGCCATTCCACGGTCAGGGCCTCGGCCGGCAGGCGTCCGATTTCCTCAAGAACCTCCAGACTGGCGGGCAAATCGGCGGTCACCCAGTGGGCGGTGCCTTGCTCCGGGCCTAAACCGGGGCACTCCTCCAGCACCCGTTGGCAGGCCAGGCTTTCCGCTTCCAGGTTGCGGACGGCCTGGACGCGGCGGCCATGCTGGCGCAGCAATACGCGCTGGCCCCCATGAGTGGGGGGATATTCGGGTCCGTCGGCACCTAAGGGCCGCACCAGCATGTTCAGCTCGAGACCCTCGCGCAATGGGCGTATGCGCAGGTAAAGGGTGGCATCGCCGGCTACCTCTTGCACTGCCTCGCTGGCCAGATCGGAAGCGATGGCGAACTCCGCCGGCAATTTGTCCAGCAACAACTGCACCGCCGCTTGCTCGCTTTCCGGCAATTCCAGGCCGTCTCCCAGAATCTCGCTGAACTCGCGCAGCAACGGGTCGAACCGATAGACTTTAAGAGTAGTGTGCCCGACCAGCTCGATCACTTGACCGCTCGAGTCCATGCAACTGGGTAAAATGCGCACGGCCAATCCGTGGGGACCTTTGTTGACTTGAAACTCGGGCCGGCCTTCTACCATCTCGATCTGCTGGCCGGTGTCCTCGTGAAATACTCGTGGATGGCCGACCAGCGAGTGGAAAACATCGCTCAGGTTGAAATCGCGGGCCAGGGCCTGACGAAAGACGCGCAGGTCATACTCATCTGCGCAGGCCGGGGGCGTGCGAAAGAGTTCCAACTGGCGGCCTTTAGACCAGCCGCCGCGCTTGGCCTGGCTCTGCAGTTTAGGGACCGCCTCCCAGCCCGCTGCCAGCGGTCGAACCGTCCAGATGATTCGTTCCTCTGGCTCGATACGAGGTTTTCCGGCCAGGTCAAGTAGCTGCTTAAGGCGCAGCTTCCAGGGTTGCTCGGGAACCACGCAGTCCCAGGGGGTGCACTCGGCGCGGGCGTGTTCGAATTTGTGCAGAAAGCGCTGAAGTTGCCGCTCCACCCAAAGAAATCCTTGCGACTGGGCTCGCTGAGCCAGTTGCTGACCACTTTCGCGAAGTTGGCCCTGGAACTCGCGGTCGTTGACCGTCAGGGCACAGGCGGCGACCGTCAGCCAGAGCGAAGACCCGATCCCTTCCGACAGGTGTAAGCTGGGCCGGGCGTGGCGGGCTTTGCCCTGGCGCTGGTCGCATAGCCAACGCAGCCAGGGGTCGACACCCTGCGGGTCAGGACCACAGCAGACCTGGGCCTGAGCCGCATCCCCCTGGCGCAGCAAACAAAGAACTCGGGCCAGGCGTGCCAGGGGCAGGTAAAGCACCGGGTTTTCGGTGCGGCTGGCCGCCTGAGCGAAGCACTCCAGCGCGGTGTCGTAGCGCTTAAGATCGAAAGCCACCAGCCCCGGCAGGCTGGGAATCCGGTTGGCCGCCTGCAAAAAACGTTTGGTCTGTTCCTCGTTGCCGCGTGTAAACCAGTAGAGACCCAGGTAGAGAAGAACCTGATTGTTCAACTGCGACTGGCGTTCGCAGAAGGCCACCGCCCCCGGGGCCTCCTCGCATTGTTCCACCGCCCACTCCAGCGACTTTTCCAGCAGTGCCTGGTGCCAGCGAGAATCGACCTGTTGGAAAGACTCGGCGTGTCGCCAACCGCGGGCGATCTGGGCCAGTTCCCGCGGTTTGCCGGCCGCTCCCTCGAACTGGTGGTAGCTCTGATTGACATACCGAGCGGTCCCAAAGAGCAGGCTGGTGCGGAAGTTGACCTGGGCTTTGTCGAACGGGCTATTCAGCAGCGGGAAAACGTGGTCGAAGAGGGCACTGGAAACCAGGCCGGCTCGGCGCTCTTTGCGGATCTGAAGGATGATTTCTTCGCTCACGCGGTCAAGGAGTTTGGCCTGGTCGTTGCTGCGCACCACCATCTCGTGGTCTACCAGTTCCTGAAGAACCAACTCCAGGTCACCGTTGGGCAGGCTGGCGTCGGCCGAGCGGGCGTATGGACGCAAACCATTGCTCCAGGCCGGCTTAGAAAGAGAAAGGCCGCTCACTGCCAGCAGTTCGGCTAGCAATCGGGCGGCCTTCGAGATTTTGACAGGCGCCGAGTTCATGTTCTCGGCTTTGGGCGTTTACGTGCCTGAGTCCTTCGGCGATTGCGCCGAAAGTTTAGCGGCGGTAGTAGTAGTTATTGAAGCCGGGATAGACGCCCCAGCCGTTGTTGAAGTTGCTGAACAGCGAGGTGAACTGACCCGGGTGATCCTGGTGCATATAGTCGGTGAAGTAGAGGTAGGTGGGGTCTTGCATGGTGGGACGATTGACCTGGAACTTATCGTAGACCGGGGCCGAGGCTACGGGCGCAACCGACTGAAGATAGACGTTGTCGCCGCCCTTGACGTCGGTGCTGGCCCAGGGCTTGATCAGAGCCGTGCCGGCACCCGATTCGACCACCTGACCGCCGTTCACCATGAGCCCGTTGCGCATGATGGAGACGGTGCTGCCCTTAGGCATCAGGCCGCTGGTGTTGACGATCCAGAGTCCGCCATCGGCCTGGCGTACCAGTTCTCCCACGTGGCCAGCCCAGGCCTGGTTCGGCAGACGAACTTCCTGGTTGTTGAAATACGGCGCGATGTTGCGCCCGTAGGGGTCCGGCAGCGAGTTCTGCATCGAGTAACTGTTGGCGGGATTGGAGTCGTTCTGCTGTTGGAAGCTGGGATAGCTGGGTTGGGCCGTGGCCACTCCTACCAGCCAAGCTACTAAACCAACGGTGACGGGCAAGCGCATGTGAGTTTTCTCCACTCCATCTTTTCCAGGCCATGCCTGATAATCTATTATACTACGTCTCAGGTGAAAGAATTGTTAACCAAGTCGCGATTTTCTAGACTAATTTTGTAGTCGTGGGACTTAAGTCCCTCTTCCGGGGCGGTCGCTATTCCGGGTAAACCAGCACGTCCTGGTCTTCGCTCACGCCCCACTCTTGCATCACCTTGAGGGGGATTTCCATGATTCCGGGCTTCTTGCACCCGGTTACGGCCTTAAAAGTTCCCAGCCACTCTCCATCGAGAGATTCGACCACCAGATTGAACCCCTTGGGACTGACTCCCCAGTTGCCAGCTGTTTCCGCTTCTATCTTGAGGGCATCTTTGGTCGCGAAAAAGCCGGAGACGGACTTGAGCTTCACCGGTCGCGTGGCATCCAGATCCTTATGTGCCTTGCGACACTTTTCTTCGACTTTAGCGGGGTCCCCGGCCATCACCACCGACGGCCTGCCTTCGCTCAGAAGTTTGCTGAGACCGTCGCGACCGCACACCACTTCACCATAACAGCTGGTCAGGCTGTCCTGGATAGGTTCGCCTTTGTGGTAGAGAATGGCACCCGCAAACGGCTGATTGAACTCCACGTAGCCGGTCTGGCCACCCTTTTGAATGTTCTCTCGCCAATTGCCGGCCGGAACCGACTCGAGGGCAAACGAAGCCGCCAGAGTTTCAGCCATCTCGGCGGTCAGCACGTAGGAGGAAGTGGCCGCCCCCTCGCCCGCTTTGGCGAAAAGTCGTTCGGGGGTGTAGAGTTTGATCAGGTCGGGAGTCCATTCGAAGGCGCGTAGCATCTGGCCGCGCGAGAGAAAGACAAACCCCTTGTTGGCTCCCGGAAACTCAATTCGCAAGTAGCCTGAAAAGTGGTCTTGCAGGAGGTTTTCAAGCATCGATTGCAGATCGGATGCGTTCAGCAACAGGCCTTCCGGCATGAAGGTGGTGCCTTTGGGCAGTTTCATGGTGCTTAGACTCCCGGCGCCAGAATTTTCATTTGTCGCGAAGCGATATTGTTGGCCGGATCGATCTCGAGCACGGCCGCAAAGCAACCATGGGCGCGGTCCTTGTTGTCTTTGTCGGCGAAAGCCAGGCCGGCCATCAAAAGGTGCTTGGCGGCGTCTGCCTGCATCCCCTGACCTTTGTATACCATGCCTAATCCTTCGTGTGCTTCCGCGTCGTCCGAACTTAGCGTGATCAGGCGATTGTAGACCATGGAAGCATCTCGGAAGAGTTTTCTCAGCAGCGAGACCTCGGCGATCTTCAGCAGAGCTTCCCGGTGATTCAGGTCGATACGTAGCACCGATCGGAACTGCTGGTCCGCTTCCTGATAGCGCTCCATCTTGATGAAGAGTTCGCCGGTTTCCAAGAAATTGCGCGGCTCCTTGGGGTCCATCAGGCTGAGTCGGCGCAGGATGCCGGTTGCCTTCTCCCAGTCCTGGGCCTGCAGAAAATGAGGAATGACCTGACGAAACAAACCGGTGGCTTCGCGCATTTGCCCGTTGGTGAGATAGGCTTCGGCCAGAACCAGAGTCAACTCCAGGTCATCGTGGCTAATCTGGAAAGCGCGCAACAACGTGCGGATGGCCGTGTCCACGTTGTCATTTTCTAAATACCACTGGGCCAAATCGCGGGAAAAGGCGACGGCCTCGCTGTTGCGCTGATTGCCGAACAAGAGGTCGACGCGCTTTTGCAGCGCTAGCTCGTGATGCGGTTTCAGTTCGAGGATGCGCGCGATGATTTCCAGACCCTTTTCAAGCTGGTTGGTCTGTTCGCACATTTCGACGGCTTGCCATAGGGTCTGCACGCTGGCCGTGAAGTGTCCCAGCACCGCCTGCGCTTCATATAACCCGAGGTAGGCCTCGATGTGCTCAGGTACGCGGGCGACGATACGTTGGAAGGAGTCTTCTGCATCCTTCCAGTTGCGTTTCTTAAAGGCTTCGTCCGCCTTGGCGGTTTCTTCGGTCGGTTGATGTCTCATGGGCCACGGCAGCGCTTCTCGCTCGACCCCTTCAGGCCCTACCAGATCGACCGAGGCTTTTCAGGCCGCCTGGACGCAGTAGGCGCCGCTGGGCAAACTGCTGAAGTCGCGCAGGCGGTAGACGGCGCGCGAGGCGACCGCCTGGTAGCTCTTGGTCAGAAAGACGCGGTAGGCTATGTAGCGGCCGTCGTTTACCAGCAGGGCCAGTGTCGCTAAAGCGGCCTGACGCAGGCAGGCGGGGCAACGGCGGGCGTCCACTCCGCCCAGGTCGTTGCCGCAGTGGCCGCACAGTTCGGCTGTTTCCAGGTCCACCCGGTCAGTCTGGACCTGTTGGGGCTGCTCTTGCAAGCGAACCTGAACTTGGGGTTGTTCGGGTTCTTCTTTGCTGCGGGTGGACTTCTGCAGGCGAACCTGCTTAGGATCGACCCCCAGAGGGCGTTGCGGAGTGCGCAATAGGAACATCGCCTCGCGCAGCTCAGACGACATGGCCCGCAGGTTTTCTTCTCCGCGCAGGTGCCACCACTGCACCTGGTCGTCGCCGCCCAGGGCTTCGGCTCCGCCGATTTCTTCCACCGCTTCCTCGCGATCTTGATGGCGGCGCTGTTGGCGACCCTGGCCGCCGCCGCCACCGTGACCGGAGCCGCCGCCGGCCGAAAGACCGGCGCCGTTCTGCTGCACCAGCGCCATTTGTTCGCGGCTGACGGGAGTCTGAAGGGAATTGACCTGCTGGCGCTGCACCTCGCCCACTTTGAGTTCGTTGGCCTCCGGACGAATCTGGGCCACTTTTTCCAGGTTGGCCGCAGGGGCTACCCGCGCGGGTGCCTGAGCAGCGGGCGCCTTGGCCAGCGCGCTTGGGCCCTCCACTCGCTCCTGACCCTTGCTTTCTTGGGGCGCTTTGCTGGGCTCCAGGTCGCGTGCCGGCCTGGCCTCGACTGTGGGAGCCTTGCCTTCCAGTTTGGGGCCTTCGGTGGGAGTCTTGAACTCAGTTGACTTGGGGGGAAGGGTGGCGCTGGGGCTGGCCGTTGGGGCGACCGTCGCTTTGGCGTTGACCGGTTTACCCGTGCCTGCCAGCCCGATAGGAAGCTTCGTGTCCACCTGCTCTTCCTTCGTTTTGGAGGGAGCCGGCGTCCTGGGTAATTCCAGCTTGGCCGCTGGCTGGGGAGCCGGGGCGGCCGGCTTGGGTTGGGCCAGGGCGGTCGGGACCGACCTGGCTGGAGTGGCGGGGGGCTTAGCCTGCACGGCAACCGGGGGCTTGGGAAGGTCGGCAGGCTGACGGACGGGCAGGGGAGCTTTGGCGGTTTCGGGCTTCGCCATGGGCTTTGGGGCCAGGAGGGGCGGGGCCGCAGCTGGCTTGGCGGGGGTGGTGGGAGGTTTCGCCGTGACGGCAGGACGAGGGGGGGCGGGAGGACGTTCCGCTACGCGACGTTCTGGGGCGGCCGGAACGGGCTTCTTAAAAAGGTTGGCCAGTCCGCTCAGGTGGTTGGAGTTGCTGGCGCCGGGCTGATGCTGGCTGACCTGGTTGAAATTGCGGGAAACGAAGCCAGGAAATCCCTGGGTTGTGGGGGCCGACGGTGGCGTCTGGGTCCCCAACGCGGCCAGCAGGTTGCGAGTGACGGTGGCGACCGTCACCGTTCGGACGACCGGCACTAGGACCACGGGCACGACGGCCGGTGGCGTAGGTACGGCAATCATGGGGCGGGCCGGCAAGGCTGACTGAGGCAGCCGGGAGGGGGCCACGGCAGGGCCTTTGGGTAGTAGGGTGGCCGCGGACTGCATGGAAGGGGGAGTGGGCGCGCCGCCCACTTTCTGGTTCACGAATCCAGGAAACCCTCTCATAAAGAAATGCTAAACGCTCCCGTGGGTTTTGGGAGGGTAGGTTTCGTTACGGAAAAGTGAACGGCATTAATAAAATCTTAATTTCTCCGGCACAACGTTTACAATCAGGACTCCGAAGGTGCCAATCTGCCCGGGCGGCGAACTCGCGGCCTGTCTCGGAGAAAAAAGCGGGGCGGTGGAACCGGTGGGGAGGGTGTCGCATTGGGGGCCCGTCCCCGCTGGGGAGCAAAACACGAAACGGAGCAACCGAATTTATATGAGCGATAATAAGAAGAAGCACCTCATGAGCGCCGTGATGGCTGGACTTCTTTTGGGGGGCGCTCAAGCGGCCCAGGCCGCGCAGACCTCTCAGGCAGACCATTCGCTAGGCAATGGGGACAAACCCATTTCCATTGCCATGGAGAAGGCCGCCTGTAACGGCAAGGCCGGCTGTAAATCCACCGCCAGCTGTAAAGCCACGGCTGATGCCAAGGACCTGCACGCTTGTAAAGGTATGAACGCTTGCAAGGGCAAGGGCGGCTGCAAGAGCGACGATAACTCTTGCGCCGGCAAGAATGAGTGCAAGGGCAAAGGCGGTTGCGCTACGGCCAAGCATGACTGCAAAGGCAAGAACGGCTGTAAAGCCCAAGGCGGCTGCGAAGGCGGCGACAACGGCTGCGCCGGCAAGAACTCCTGCAAAGGCAAAGGCGGCTGCGCCTCCCCCGTCAAGAGCAAGTAGTTGCCCTTCGGGTGAGGTGGGAGAGGCAACTCCCCACCTCACCCGACCGAAAGGAGGAAGCATGAATAAGTGGGGTTTCCCGGACCTGGGATTTGGCATGGGCTTGCGCACCGTGCACTACAGTCACATTTTGGAGCACTGGCCCAAAGTCGATTTCTTCGAGATCATCGTGGAGAACTACATGGGATCGGGTGGCCGGCCTATCTATATGCTCGAGCAAATCGCCGAACGCTACCCGGTTCTTCTGCACGGCGTATCCCTCTCGGTGGGCAGCACCGACCCGGTCGACTTCGAGTATCTCAAGCTGCTCAAGAGTCTGATCGGACGGGTCAAAGCCCGCTGGGTTTCCGATCACCTTTGCTGGACCGGCATCCTGGGTCGCAACACCCACGACTTGCTGCCCATGCCCTTGACCCAGGAAAGCCTGGAGCACGTCAGCCGGCGTGTTCAGGTCATCCAGGACTTTCTCGAGGTGCCACTGGTGTTGGAGAATCCCTCCACCTATCTGGAGTGGGCCCAAGACCAGTTGACCGAGTGGGATTATCTCAACGCCCTCACCAAAGCAACCGACTGCGGTCTGCTGCTCGACGTCAACAATGTCTATGTCAGTTCCTATAACCACGGATTCTCGGCCCAAGAATACATTCAGAAAATTTCTGGAGAGCACGTGGTCTACCACCATCTCTCCGGCCACACCAACAATGGAACCTACATCGTCGACACACACGACGACCACGTCATCGACGAAGTTTGGGCGCTCTACACACAATGCTTCCAGCGCCTGGGTGCGCGCACCACCATGGTGGAGTGGGATGCGGAAATCCCGCCTTTCGAAGTCGTCCACGCCGAAGTTCTCAAAGCGGCCACTTGCCGGAAGCCGGCGGTCTCTCCCGTTGGCTGAGCGCGAAGTTGCTTCGAATACCAAAGGAATGTTGCTCCCCGAGCGTTCCTCGGCATCGGTACGCATTTCTCGCGACGGGGCTGGCCACACCCAGAGCCTGCGTGAGCAACAGGCGTGGCTTCAGCGAGTGGTCACCTGCGTTCCTGGCCAGCTGGACGAAGCCATGGCCAGGACCGGGAATTTTATCAAAGAGGGCTACGGACTTGACCCCGAAAGCCGCCTCTGGATCTACCGCGGCATGTTTCCCATTCGCATGGTCGAATCGCTGCAGATTGACTTTCCCGGGGTGGCTTACACTCTGGGGGCCGAACGCTTCGAGGAACTGGTGATGAGCTATGTGGAAGAGCATCCTTCCTCAAGCTGGACCCTCAATCACCTGGGGCTTCACTTTCCTTCCTACCTTGCGACCAGCTCGTTGCGAGGCAAAACGTTCTTGCAGCAATTGGCTACTCTGGAGCTGAATCTGGCGCAGGTTTTTGACGAGCCGGAGGTGCCGGCCCTCCATCCGGAGTCCCTGCAGGCTTTGCCTCCCGAGCGCTGGGAGGAGTTGATTTTGCAGCCTCGACCCACGTCGCGGCTTCTGAAATTTGACTACCCGGTCTCGCATTATCTGCATCAGGTCGACAATGACCTGGAGCCGACCAAACCGACCCGGCATCCTCAGCGCATTTTGATTTTGCGCAAAGGCTACTTAATGAATCGGGTCGTTCTGCCTGAGGCCGGGTTTTTTATGCTCAGGGATTTGTTTGCCGGCAAGAAGCTGGCTCAAGCGGTCGAGAGGTTGGTGCGCCGCTATCCTGAGATCGGTGCTCCCGACTTGCAGCGTTGGTTTCATCAGTGGGGAGATTGGGGCATTTTCCGAGCCTAAGATGAAGGTCGTTTTCTTGTTGGGTCTGGGATTGGCTTCCCCGGCCCTGGCCACTCCCACCCATATTACTTTGCTTCACCTCAACGACGTCTACGAATATGCCAGCGTGGATGACGGACGCAAGGGCAGCTTCGCGCGCCTGGAAACCCTCCGCCGTCAAGCGGTAGCAGCCAACCCCAACACGCTCTTTCTTTTTTCCGGCGACACCTTGAGCCCATCGGTGGCCTCCAGTTTCTTTCGCGGCCGGCAAATGATCGAGATGTGGAACGCGATCCACCTGGATTTTGCCACTCTCGGCAACCACGAATTCGATTTCGGTCCCGAGGTGCTGCGCGAGCGTATCGGGGAGTCCCACTTTCCCTGGCTGGCCGCTAATGTGCGCGACCGGGCCGGTGGATCGTTCGCTAAGATGCCGGAATTTGTGATCCGCCAGGTCGGCGGCGTCAAGGTCGGGATTTTTGGTCTGCTGACTCCGGACACCGGCGAAACATCCAACTGCGGCCCGGAGGTCGTTTTTCAGGATCCGATCGAAGCAGCTCGCATTCTGGTGCCGCGCCTGCGCTCTGAGGGGGCCCAGGTGGTGGTGGCGCTGACCCATCTCAGTCTGGCTGACGACAAGCGACTGGCCCGTGAAGTTCCCGTCGATTTGATCTTGGGCGGCCATGAGCATGAGCCTTCCGAGTCGCTGGTGGCCGGCACGCCCATTTTTAAGTGGGGCAGCGATGCACGCATCCTTGGGAAAGTCGACCTGCAGATTGACGGCGGGCGCGTGGTCGAGATGGACTGGCAGGGCCTTTCAGTGGGCAAGTCGGTGGCTTCCGATGCCGACGTGACGCGTCTGGCCGCTCACTATGAGCAGCAACTGGCGCGCCAACTGAACGAGCCGCTGGTCCAGGTGGCGGTCGACCTGGAAGGTCGCTCGTCGTTGTGCCGGCAGCAGGAGACCAATCTGGGCAATCTGGTGGCCGACGCCATGCGCGAGCAGGCGGGCGCCGACTGCGCCCTCATCACCGGCAGCAGTATTCGGGTGGACAAGGTGGTGCCGGCCGGGGTTCTCTCAAGGCGCCAGGCCATCATGATTTTGCCTTATGAAAACGGGCTCGTCAAAGTGCGACTGAACGGGCGTGAGTTGTTAGAGGTTGTGGAACACTCGTTAAGCTCGCTCGGGCCCGAAAGCAACTCCTTTCCCCAGGTTTCCCAACTGCAAGTCCGCTACAATCCGGCGAAACCCCCAGGACAGCGGGTCCTTCAGTTAAAGGTGGCCGGCCAGCCGCTGCGGCCCGAAGCCTCTTATTCCTTTGCCTGTAGCGAGTTCATTCGCAAAGGCGGCTGCGGTTACGAAATGCTGCCAAAGGCCCAATTACTAATGGAACCGCACGACGCTCCCGCCGAAGGAGTCGCCTTGATCGAGTATTTGCACCGTCACAAAGTCGTCTCGCCCCGGCTGGAGGGCCGCCTTCAGGCCGTAACGGGCCGATAAAGCCCGATATCGTGGAGGTATTTCTCGAGGTCGGCGCGAGCCGCCGGTTGACTGCGAAAGGCGACGTAGCCGTCCGGCCGGACCAAATAGAGAGTCGGCTCCACCGCGCCGTAGCGTTTGTGAACGAGGCCGCCGTCGTCCCACCAGGCGGAAGTTGCTTCGGGGACCTGGTCACGGTCAAAGCCAATCCAGTGCGCTCCTATGAGTTCCGACATCTCCGAGTCAGCCCAGCGGACGCAATCGAGCGCCGCCGACTGGGATTCCCAAGAGCCGATTCCGGAAAGAACCAGCAGGTGGAACCGGGTGTCGGCCATCAAGCCGAACAAATGAGCGTCGTTTTCGTCCTTGAGCAGGTGTCCGTCTGGAGCCCGATCGCCCGGATGCACACCATGACCCAGGAGCCAGGCGGCATTGCCCGGATGGACTTCTCGATTGAGCGGGCTTTTGGGATAGCGCACCGCTAATTCCGAGGCCTCCACCGCGATCTTGTGGCGCACGAACTCAAAGGAAGTGGCGAAGCTCATCAAGGCATTGCGCAACCCCTTGGCCAGCGGATTGCGCAAAGTGATGGCCTTGCGCGCCCGGCTGGTTTTGTTGACCACGTCGGCGCCCACCGGCTCGCGCTCTTTGGTGTAGGAGTCGAGGAAAGGGTCGGCTGCCATCTTGCCCTTCTCGATCAGGGCCAGCTTCCAGGCCAGGTTGAAGGCGTCTTGCATGCCGGTGTTCATCCCCTGGCCGCCCACCGGGCTGTGCACATGGGCGGCATCGCCGGCCAGTAACACGCGTCCGTGGCGGTAACATTTGGCGTGCCGTTCGTTAATGCGGAAGGCGGCCAGCCAGTGGGGATTGCTTAGCTTGAGGTGGTCGAGTTTGCGCGCCACCAGTTCGTTTTGCATCTCCTCCAGAGTGGGCGGGCAGGGGGTTGGATCCTCACCGCATCGTTCCCGCAGGATGAAGGCTCGCATCCGATTTTCTCGGATGGGAAAGAAGGCGGCCAGACCGGCGGCGGTGTTATAGGCGACCACCTCGTCATAAAGGGGAAGTCCCTCTACGTCACAGTCGATCATGGCGAATTCTTGGGCTACCGTGTCTCCTTCCAGGGTGACTCCCAGGGTGTGTCGGACAGTGCTACGCGCTCCGTCACAGGCGGGCAGCCAATGGGTGTTGGTGATCTCGCTGCGACCGTCGGCGTGTCGCAGTTCGACTTCCACGTGAGTGCCGTGCTGCTTGAAGCCGGCCACCTCTACCTGGCGCTCCACGTGCACGCCCTGGCTGGCCAGATGCTCGATCAACAGCGCTTCGGTGGCGCTCTGGGGAATGCCCAGCACGAAGGGGTAGGGAGTTTCCAGGTCGCTGAAGGTTACGTGAGCCATCCGCTTGTCCTTGCTCTCGTACATGCTCAGGCCGCGCAGGGGCACGCCCGTTTCCAGGAAACGCTGCACCAATCCGGTCTTTTCCAGCAACTCCAGAGTGCGCGGCCAAACCACCAGAGCTTTGGATTTGTCCGTAGGTTCAGCATTGCGGTCGACGATGCGGACGGGAATCCCGTGGCGCACCAGTTCACAGGCCATCGTCAGTCCTACCGGGCCTGCACCGGCGATTAAAATCGGCTTGATGTTCATAGCGCCGCTTTCTTTTTTTTGCCGACCGGGGCCTTCAGGATTTCCAGGTCCGGACTACGAAGATTGCCAAGAATGAGAAAGTTGCTTTTGCTTCTGTTGTTGCCAGGCTTGACCGCTTTGGGTCTGGCCAAAACGCGCACCATTATCGTGGTCATCCCCTTGCCTCAGGACAAATTTCCGCCCAAATGGACGCAGACCATTCACGTGTCTCTGGCCAAGGATGAAAGCGGGCTTTCTGATCACCGCTACTACAAGCCCGGGCTCAAGGAATTTCGTGCCATTCTCAAGGGTCGCGTTCCCAATGAGAAATTGGAAATCGAGGTGATGTGTCTGAGCAAGGGCGAGAAGCACATCTCTATTTTTCGCCAGTTCGTGACCATAAAGAAAGAGACAAAAAGCTTAAAGCTCGACCGCCTGCGCTTTGTAGAGACGCTCAGCCAGTAACCAGATAGATCATGAAGAGCACCTGGCCCACAAAAAGGGCAAGCGCCACCGGCCGCTGCAACCGGATCACCGCCAGCGGGCTGTTCAGTTCAAGCAGGGCCACCGGCACCAGATTGAAGTTAGCGGCCATCTGAGTGATCAGCGTGCCACTGGCTCCCACCGCCAGGGTGAGCACGGCCAGTGCATTAGGGTCGCTGCCGAAAGGCTTGAGCAGGAGCGGGCTTAAGATACCTTGGGCCACCACCGGAAAGGCTGCGAAAGAATTGCCGGTCAGGGCCGCCAGCCCGGCCATGGCCAGGCAATTGGCGATCACCAGGGCCACGCGCTGATCGGGCGAGACCATGTGCAGAACTCCACCGGCCAGCCAATCGCCTACGCCCGCCTGGGCGAAGACCACTCCGAGCGAGGCCAGCAACTGCGGTAGCAGACTGAGAGCGCCCAAGGTGTCATTCAGGTGGCGCCCGGCGTGGCCAATTTCTTGGATCGGCGCGTTGGTGACGCGCCAGGCCGTCAGCAAGGCCAGCAGGCTGCCCAAAGCCAGTCCCAATAGAGCGCCCCGAGAAAGATCCCAGCCCTGCCAGCGGCAGAGCAGACTGGCCGCCAGAATCGTGGCCGGCATGAGCAGAATCGGTAAGGTCAGGCGCGCAGATCCTCCTGGGAGACTGGGTGGGGTAGGACCTGCCTTGACCAGTCCCAGTCCGTCCAGCCCAACCAGCGCGACCACCAGCAGGCCGGCCAACCAGTGCGACAGCAGGCTGCCGGCCCCGAAGAGAACACCCAGGATTAGCCAGAAGCAACCGGTGGACAGCGGTCTGGGATGTTCTTTGTCGGTTGAGGTCAAGACCGCAAACCAGAGCAGCATGAGTCCCATCAGGGAGTATACGACTTCAAGCATCCTGTTTTCGACTCAGATAGCCAAACTGGAGTGCTCCGAAAAGCAGCGCCAGAGCGCAGGGGAAGGTGGCGAAGGCGACCATACGCCAAAGACTCATTTCATAGCCCATTCCCTTCATGGTAGCGAAAGCCATCAGCACACCACCTCCCACGGGGGAGAGATTCTGGCCGTAGAAGTTTCCGTAGTTTTCGGCCGCAGCCGCGGCTGCTTTCATGGTTTCGTGCTGCGTTTCGGGCGTTTCGGCGCAGACCATGGGCGCCAACAGCGGTCGGACCAGATTTGGATGGCCGTTCAGGCGCAACCCCAAGGTGCCGCAGGCCACCCGAAAGACCTGGTAGCCCAACAATAACTGGGCCGGACGATGCCAGCCGCGCCGCTGAATCCAGCGCCCGATCCACTCCTTGAGTCCGTAGTGTTCGACCGTGGACACGGCCGGCAAAGTGAGCAAGAACAGGGTCAGAGTTCGGTTTTCCAGGAAGGCTTTGCCAAGAATCTCCAGGAGTTTGAGCGGTGCCAGTCCACAACCCAATCCGGCCACCGCCGCAGAAAGCAGCACCACGACCGTGGTGCGCAGACGCAGCACCAGGCCAGCCAGCAGCAACAGAACAGCCCATCCTTGCACAGCCGATTTCTTCGTCAGGTGTCCGGTCCTCAGGCAATTGGGTAGAAATCTTAACAAAGGAGGTGTTCTATGACTCATTTGCGACGGCTCTGGTCTCGCTACCGCTTTAGTAACTGGTTTCGCCCGCGGCCACAGGCTTCCGCGCCCGACCCGATGATCAAAGTGCCGATGTTGTTGCCCGCCTTAATGTCGGAACCGACCAGCCCAACGGCCACAACCAAAGTGGCAGTGACGTCAGTGGGCCTGGATTCGCTGGTTTGCAAAACAGGCCGGTTGGAGTCGGAAGGGGCCATTTTGCGATTGGAGGTCCAGTGGCCGGATCTGGATCCGGATCCGGTGGAACTCAGCGTGGAAGTGGAGTGGGTTGACCTTTCCAGCTTCGGGCACTCCCTGGGGCTGAGGGTGCTGCATCAGCGCGATAGCCGCAAAAAACTCCAGCGACTACTCGACCATTTGCAACACAACATGGGCGCGACCCCCTCAACCGGTTGTTGAATAATTTTCAGATTCATGCAGGACCACCGCTCTCGTATTTGAATATTCCTCAATCGCAGATTGCCAAATCCGGCCACTGCGAGTACAGGAGACGAGGGTGGTTATGTCAGTACATCCCGCCGATGACCCTTCTTTTCGGGTCGGAGCCGAGCAGAACGATGCGCTCTCGGTCATGACCCGGTTGCGCGCCTCCCAGGCTTTCGAAAGCAATGAGCCTACCGAACTGGACGGCGCCGTCGAAGAACTCATCGACAAAAATCTCGATCACGACAAACCCGATTGGTCGGAAGTGACCCGCAAAGTGATGCGGGGAATCGTCGAGAGTATTACCGATCAGGAAGATGCGGATTGGGCCATTCGCCGCGCGTCTCACCGGGCCGTGCTGGCTGTGGCCAGGCGCTGGGGCAATATTGTGATGGCGGGCAAAGCCACCGTGGTGGCCACGCAAGAAGCCGCCTGTCGAGCCGGTTTCGATTCCGTCAAGGCGGCTGAGCAAGCGGGATTGGGCGCCATAGAAGGCGTGCTCCAGGTGGGGCCGGTGGCTTACCCCGTTTTGCAGCGCGAGATCAACCCGATTGTCAATGACTTTCAAGGGGTGATTGACCGGGATCGCCGTTCCGGAGAGTGGATGCTTCGCTCTCTCGAGCGCTCCTGCATCTCTTTGCCGGTGCTGCCTGTGGAGGAGGAGGCTTTCCCCAGCCTTGACCTGGCCGCTGAAGACTACGCCGCC
>JALHOV010000139.1 GCA_022842865.1 Vulcanimicrobiota bacterium
GCCGACCGCGCATTCTTTGTGCTCGTGCTCACAAGCCGAATGGTCGTGTGCGCAATTTTCGTGAGCGCAGGGCCCGCCCGTCTCATGATTGTGCCCGCAGCACCTTTCCACGTGCTGGTGGTCGCAAGCGGCATGGTCGTGGCCGCAAGCCGAGTGGTTGTGCCCGGTGGCCGAATGGTCGTGACCGCAGGCTCCGCCCGTTTCGTGGTCGTGGCCACAACAGCCGACCGCGCATTCCTTGTGCTCATGTTCGCAGGCCGAATGGTCATGTGCGCAATTTTCGTGAGCGCAAGGGCCGCCGGTCTCGTGGTCGTGGCCGCAACATGGCTTTTCGCTCGATTTTGCCTCAGCCATGCTGAACGGACCTCCGAAGAAAATTAATGGCCGTGGCCGTGTCGCCGGGGAGGCGGAGCAGCTTGGGGCGGAGCCTGGTGATGGTCATCGTCGTCGTCGTCGTCATCGTGTTCCTCGGGCAAGGGTTGCGTAAAGCGCTGACCTTCGATTTCGAGAGTGAAGGCAGTGCACCCCTCGGGGACTTCAAATTCTAGTACCGCCGGTAAGCGCCCCTCATATTCTTTGATCAAGGTTCCATCGTTGGAGAAAATCTTGCCCCCGGCGCCCACGGTCATGGTCGAGTCGACCAGAACGGCTACCAACTCGGCCATTTCCTCCATTTTGTCGGCCACCCGGTGACACCAGAGATGACCTACGCCCGGGTACTCAGCGTGACACAGCTCTTCCATTTGCTCTTCGTCCACCTTGGCGCCTACGCCCAGCAGCACGAAATTCAGCATAGGCAAACGACCGGCCGTGATTTCCTTGGCCACCTGAGCCGAATAAGCCTTACAATCCTCGGCGTCGTTGACCTGGCTATCGGTGATAATCACGGCCAGGCCGCGCTTGGCGCCCTTGCCTACTTCCTCGCGAATATGGGCGATGTAGTCTCGTAGAACCGGCAAGAGAACGGTGGCTTTGCCGTAGAACTTGGGACCGGGAAACTTGTAGTCGTCCGACTTGGTGCCGTCCAGGTCACCCAGTTGCTCCAACTGCGAGCCGTCGCCGGTGGCCCAATAGGCGGTGCGTAGGAAGCCGTCTTTGTCCTTGGTGGCCAGATACTGGAGCATCCAGCGCATCTGCGGCTCCACCTGGTTGCGCACCGGCCCCAGCTTGGCCAGAATACCGCGTGGCCCGTACTCGTTTTCCATACTGGCCGAGCCGTCCATATAGAGGGCTACGTCCAGGCCTTCTACGGTCGGGTCGTGCAGCAGAGTGGCAATCACGTGACCGCCTTTGTTATGCACGTCCGAAAACGGCTTTACGATAACTTCATGTCCACTCATGCTCTTATATCCTCCACACCATCCCAATTAAAGCAGGGGCCTCGCGGCCCCTGCTCCACTTTTCAGCCCTAATCGTCGTCGTCGTGGTGTTCCTCTTCGGGAATCACCTGAGTGTGCTTCTGGCCGCTGACCTCCAGAGTGAAGCTTTTGCAGCCTTCGTAGACCGAGAACTCGAGCACGGCGGGCAGGCGCGCCTCGTAAACCTTGACCACCTGACCCTTGTCATCATAGACGGTGCCGCCCGCGGCTACGGTCATGTTTTCGTCCACAAGCACGGCCACCAGTTGAGCTACTTCGGTGATCTCCTCGGCGATGCGGTGGCACCACATATGGCCGAGACCAGGGTATTCGGCGTGGCAAATTTCTTCGAGTTGCTCTTCGTTGACGCCCTTGCCGACGCCCACCAGCACGAAGTTCATCTTGGGCAGCCGTCCAGCCACGATGTCGGCAGCGACCTGCTTGCTAAATGCCTTGACTTCGTCGGCGTCGTGCAGTTCGCCGTCGGTAATGATGACGGCGCAGCCTTGCTTGGCGCCCTCCCTCACCTGATTGCGCATGTAGTTGACGTAGTCTTTTAGGGCTGGCACCAGCATTGTGCGCCTACCCATTTTGATCGGGCCGGGAAAGCTGTGTTTCTTGGCATCGGCGCCGCTGAGTTCGCCGATGACCTCGATCTGGCTGCCGCCTTCGCCACAGGCCCAGTAGGCCACACGCAGCAATCCGTTGCGGTCTTTGGTGGCAAGGTATTCGAGCATCCAGTGCACCTGGGGCTCCACCATATTGGGGAGAATTTCCGGCGGCTTGCTGGTGATCCACTCCCAGAACGAGCGCGTCTTGGCCTTGTTCTCGTACTCGTCGCTCATGCTGGCGGAGCCATCCATATAGATGGCCATGTCCAGGCCTTCCACGGTGGGGTCGTGCAGCAGGGTGGCGCGCACAACGCCTTCCTCCACGTGAAGATCCGAAAAGATTCCTGTAGGGCGTTCGTGTTCTGACATCAATGTCTCCAACCTATGAGGGTCAGAGCCGATTCTCAGAACCTACTCGAAGTCCTTTGCCCAGTCGGGCTTCCCGGTCGGTTTTGGAGGCGGTGGAGGAGTGTAAGTTTTGGGTTTTTTTGGAGTGGGAGGCGGCCCCGCGACCCCTCCGCCTCCAAAATCATTCATCCAATCGTTGGCCGGCGTATTGGGTAACTGGGGTGTCGGGGGGGGCGGTGTGGCTCTGGGAATGGAAGGGCTGGTGGTCACCGACATATATTCCGGTTTGGGCGGTGGCGGCGGTGGGGGAGGAGGCGGCGGCTGCAGAGCTTTCATTCGATAGGGCACGGGTTCAAAGACGTTGGCCAGGGTCTCGCGCCCCAGCTTCAGGTAGTCCTGCAGCGTGGCCTCGGGCGGCAGGGTAAAGCCCTGGCCGGTCAGGTTGCCGAACATTTTCAACATACGTCCGGCCAGCGTGCCGCGATTCATATTGCTAATGGCTCGATCCTGAACGATTTCATAGCCCTGCTGCTTCAACTCCGCCACCAGCATCGAGCGGCTGGGAACCGGCAGGTTCATCAACGAGAAGGGTGCTTTGGGCTTGATTTCTTTCATGTCGTTCTGGATGGTCTGCAGGCATTCGAAGAAGGCCATTTTCATCCACTCTTCGTTGCCCACCCCGGCCGCCCGCAACTCGGCCGGTGGGACGGCGTAGGCCATGATTAAACCCCGGCCCTGGCGCAGAGTTTCCTCGCATTCGCCCGGCAGGGCCAGTCCGTAAAAGGCGCCGTTGGAATAGCGGAACGGATTTTGTACAGCCTCACACAATGCATAGAGCAATTCACTGACGCGCAGCACCAACTCGCCCTCGCCCTGTTGCCCGTCGACAAAGAGTGTGCCGGACATACGGGCCATACGCTGGCCTTTCTCACCTTCGTCCGTGTCCAGGGTCTTCACGTTCATTAATGCGTAGTCGGAAAACCACATCTTGCGCACCTGGGGAACGCTCACTCGGTGACATGCCACTTCATTCTTGACTTCGCGGGGCAAAGCCGAATCGGTGCGCACTTCTCGCAATTGCCCGTCGTTGCATAGCGTCACCAGCCGGTCGCTGAAAATATCCAGTGCGTGATCGGGCCAAATGGCTTCGGATAAGGGGGCCTGCCGTTCCAGGTGGTCGGCGTGAGGAATGAAGTTGCTCGGTACCATCGTCTCAGGGGCTTCTACGCAGACCTGTCGTTCCCATCTCGGCCCTCATCTCCAAGTATTGCTCGGTCCAGTGCCCTTGCGAGTCGCGGATGACAAAGGCAGGTGGATCCGAGCGATCTCCCTGAAAGCCGCATACAAAAAGGGCAACGGTCGGCTCCAGATGGGAGCGGAAGAGCACTTCCTGGCGAGACAATAGCTGCAGTCCGGCTTGTCGGACCGCCTGTTCCGGTCTGGGATCGCGGGCCGCGTGAACAAATACGAAGCGCCCCTCAGGCTGCAAATGCTCGGCCGCCACCCGGCAGTAGTCAAATACGTCGCCGTGTAGTTCGCAGCGCGCCGCCGCCCGCTGGGGATGGGGCGAAAGAGTGGCCTTGCCCAGAGGGAAGTAGGGCGGACTGCCGGTCACCAGCGGAAACTTTCCCACTTCCAGAGCCGAGCGAAGGTCTTGATGCAAATAGCGCACGCGACCGGCCAGACCATTGTATTCCAGCGTTTTCAAAGCCAGACCATAACTCAGGGCCTGCACCTCAATCCCGGTTAGAACCGCTTGTGGAAGCCTCCAAAGGGTCAGTAATCCCACACTCCCCAGACCACTGCCCAGGTCAAGGATTTCGCGCGCCTCCGGACAGACCCGCGAGGCCGTCCAGGCGGTGAGCACATCGTCGGCGGAAAAGCGATGACCGCCTTTGAGCTGGTAAATCTTCCAATCGCCGGCGAGATGGTCGAGCGTCTCCTGCACCTGTGATAAACTCCTCGAAGATGATTTGGATTTTGCGAGTGGCTCTTTGCCTCATGTTCACCCGGGCGGGTCAGTTACACTTCACCGACACGAAAGCCTGGGAGGCCATTGTGCCCCCGCCCTTACCCGCCAACGCCTGCGTGCTGCTCAGCGGCGTGTTCGAGATCCTCGGTGGGATCGGTCTCTTGATTCGCCCCCGCCCGGCCGCTTATCTGCTGATCGCATTGCTCATCGCCATCTTCCCGGCCAACATTTACCAGGCCGTCAGCGGCGCCAAGCTCCACGACTTCCCCGATCAGCCCTGGAAAGGCTGGGCCCGTCTGCCCTTCCAAGGTGTGCTCATCTGGCTCGTCTGGGTCTGTCGCTAGACTATCAAGCAGGACGACCCCGAATCTCGCGAAGGGCACTTTATGGCTTATCAGATCAGCCTGATTCATCCCCGGCTGGGGGAGACGACCTGCGAGTTTAACGGTCAACGCACTCTGTTGGGCCGGACCGGGTCAGGGGCGCCCATCGAGGTGGCCGACCCACGGGTATCCTCTCGGCACGGCGAAATTTGGGCCGATGCTCAGGGCATCTGGTACGAAGACCTGGGCAGCAGCAACGGCAGTTGGCTCAACGGCGCCCGCCTGGACTCTCCGGTCAAGCTGGGGGCCGAGACCCAATTGACCCTCGGCGAAACGCGATTGGCCATCGCTCGCCAGCTACCGGACAACCTCATGCTGAGTCTGCTGGGACGGTCGGGCAGCCACGGCCTGACCATGGCTCTGGGCGACCAGAGCAAGTATTTGGAAGCCATTTACGCCCTCACCGAAGGCCTTTTTGCCCAAGATTTTTTGCCGGAACTGCTCAAACGCGTTCAGGTGGCCGTGCCGCTAGCCTACCATCCGGCCGTGCTGGCCTGGCCGCCCGGGGCGGATGGTAGCCTGGTCTATTTGGGAGGGCGACCCGGCTCGGCCAGTTCAACGCTGGCGCATTTCGCCGCCGAACAAGGCAAGGCCATGCTCTTTACCGCCAAAGAATTGCCGGCCGAAATGGCCAATGCCGATTCCATTCGGCTTACTGGCATCAAGGGCGCCATTTATGTGCCGCTTGAGCATGACGAGGAAATTTTCGGCATGCTGTGCGCCGGCTCCATGCTGCCTTTCAGCGAATTGGACTTCCAGTTTTTCTGTGCCGCGGCCGGATTGCTGGCCGCCCGACTTTCTTCGGAAAGACTTCGCCAACAGGCCGCCCAACGCGAGGCGCTGGCAAATTTCTTGCAGATTGCCAGTCACGATCTGAAGAACCCCCTGCAGGCCATCGAAAACTGCGTGCGCATCCTGGAGCGACTTCCCAAAGAGAAGCAGGCGCCCGTGCTGGAACTCTTGCTGGGGGCCAGTGGCCGCGCCAAGGAATTGATCATCAATTATCTGGATCTGGCCACCATCGAGGGCGGCAAGCCGCTGGAGATCCATCCTGAACGGCTGGACCTGGCAGCGCTGGTGGACGAGGAAATTTGCTTTCTTAGCGCGGCTCAGCGCGAGGATATGCAAAAAATTACGGTCCGCAACGAGGCTCAAGGCGTGATTCTGGGTGACGAGCGGAAGATTCGTCAGGTGCTGGCCAACCTGTTTTCCAACGCCGTCAAATATAGCCCGGACGGAGGCGAAATTCGCGTCTACCGCGAGGGCAATCAGATCTGCATCACCGACCAGGGCGTGGGTATCTCCCCAGAAAATCAGCAGAAGCTCTTTTCTGCTTTCGAGCGCGTAGGCGATCGCAGCATCGCCAGCGGCACCGGCCTGGGTCTGTGGCTGACGGCCGCCCTGGTGCACGCTCACGGCGGCCAGATCGGCGTCTCCAGCGAACTGGGGAAAGGCTCTACCTTCTGGTTTCGATTACCCTGACCGCTTGCTCCAACAGCAAACGCACGGCCACGTCCAGGTGAGCGAAGCGCGCATCCTGGGTGTGTCCCTGACGATAGCGCAAAAAGATCTGCTGGGCGATGACCGCCACCTTAAAGAGCCCGAACACGTAGAAGAACTCGATTTCTTCCCAAGGCCGACGCCGCCCGGCGGCTTCCATATAGACCTCGGCAAACTCCCGGCGCGTCAGGTTGCCGGGCAGATGCGTCGGACCGAATCCCAGTGCCTGCAGTTCCGGCGCATCCCCCGATTCCACCCAATAGCCCAGAGAGGTGCCCAAATCCATCCAGGGGTCGCCAACGGTGGCCATCTCCCAATCCAGGATGGCGGCAACTTCATCGCCCTTGAGGACCACATTGTCGTACTTAAAGTCGTTGTGGATCAGGTAGGCTGGCGAACCTTCCAGCCGGGCCCCTGACAAATACCCGACCAACTGCGCGCCGTCCGCGCCTTCGGCTTTGTGCCAGCGCGCGATCCAGCCGCTCACCTGGCGCTCGATGTAGCCCTCGCCTCGGTCCCATTCGCGCAGGCCCAGTTGATCCACGTCCAGCGAGTGCAGCCCGGCCAGTTGCAGGGCCAGTTCTCGCGACAACCGGGCCATTCGCTCCGGCGGCCCGCCCTTGCGGCCGCGCATAATCTCGCCCTCGACTCGCTCCATCAGGAAAAAAGGGCGGCCCAATACGTTCTCATCCTCGCAGTAGCGCCAGGGTCTGGGAACCTTGGGGAAGACCTCATAGACCGCTTTGAGAATGCGGAACTCCCGCCCCATATCGTGGGCGCCGCGTACCTGGGCTCCCGGCGGGGCGGTGCGCAAAACCCACTGCTGTTCGCCAGCCGATACTTTGTAGGTCAGATTGGAATAACCGCCGCTGAAGCGCTCGACCGTCAGCGGACCCACCCCCAGGTATTCCTCCAGCCGGGCTACTTCCATGACTTGAGGATCCGTCTGCCCGCGCTGCTGCGGTGCACTTCGTCGGTGCCGTCGTAGATGCGCGCGCCGCGTTCGTGGCGATACCAGAAGGCCAGCGGCAGATCGTCGAGCAAACCCAGGCCTCCATGGATCTGCACGGCCCGATCGAGCACTCGGCCCAGCATGGCGGCCGTCGAAAATTTGATCAGGGACACGTCCAGGGCTGCCTCTTTGCTGCCCAGATGTTCCAGCCGCCAGGCCGTGCGCATAACCAACAGCCGGGAACACTCGATGTCAGCCCGCATATCAGCCACCCAATGCTGCACGCAGGCTTCCTCGGCCAGCCTCTTGCCCGGAGCCAGTTCGCGAAAGTTGGCCCGCTGGCAAGAAAGCTCGAAAGCCCGCTCGGCAATCCCGATCCAGCGCATGGTGTGGTGGATTCGCCCCGGACCCAGACGCTGCTGGGCCAAAGCGAAGCCCTGACCCAGGCCGGACAGCATGGCGGTGGCAGGCACCCGGCAATCTTCCAGGGCGATTTCGGCGTGGCTGGGCCAATCCTGGCCGGGCAAACCCATCACCGGCAGATTGCGCACCAGCCGCCAGCCGGGTGTGTCGGTCGGCACCAGAAAGAGGCTGGCTCGCCGGTGCTTATCCGCTCCTTCCGGGTCGGTCTGGGCCATCACCAGTGCGAAGGCGGCGCCGTCTGCGCTTGAACAGAACCATTTGCGACCGTTGAGCACGTAGTCCTGGCCGTCGCGACGGGCCACCGTGCCCATCCAGACCGGATTGGAGCCGGCGAAGTCGGGTTCGGTCATGGCGAAGCAACTGCGAATGTCACCGCGCGCCAGCGGCTGTAGATAGCGCTCCTTTTGCTCCTTGCTGGCGTGCACGTGCAACAATTCCATGGTGGAAATGTCGGGGGCCTGGCAATTGAAGACGAAATGGCCCAGCGGTGAGCGTCCCAGTTCTTCGCTGACAGTAGCGAAGTCGAGTAAGGATAAGCCCATTCCCCCCAGTTCCTTGGGTAGAGCCGGAGCCCACCAGCCCCGCCGCTTGACCTCCTGCCTGGCCGCCTGCAGGGCCGGTAACAACTCGCGAAAGCGCGTTTCGTCAAAGCCCTTCTCGATGGGATAAACCTGCTCGCGCAGAAATTCGCGCAGCTCAAGCTGAAACTCTAAAAGTTGGGGGGAAAGATGGAAGTCCATCGCCTGGGGTTTGGGAACTGCGGCCTGACCCCTCCCCATGGCCCGGTCAGGGATTAGAAAGCCCGGGCGTGAGCTGCCGACATGATCCAGTTGAGCACGCGGAAGCGCAGGCCGCGGTAAGGTTCGAGCAATTGCAGCATACGCTCGTCGCCGCCCGGCCGCTGGCCAAAGTAAACAGCGATCATGCGGGGCAAATGCAAATCGCCAATCGGAACCGCGTCGGGATGGCCCATGGCGTATCCCAGCACGGATTGGAAGGTCCACGGGCCTACCCCGCGAGTCGCTCCCAGTTTGGTGAGATCCAGCTCCAGTCCCAGCTCGGCCACGCGCAGCAGCGTTCGAGCCCGTTGCGGGTCGACCTCGACCTGCTCGATGCGGTTCAGACCGATCTGTTTCCATTGCTCTGGGTGGAGGGGAAGCTTGAGGGGAAGCGGCCCGGGCGCGGGTTGGCCATAACGGTTCACCAGGGTGCGAAAGCTGCGGGCGGCCCCCTCAAAAGTGACCCGCTGTTGCAGAACGAAGGCCTGAGCCACGTCAAAAGCCCAGGGCACAGGTCCAACCTTCAGTCCATCAAGTCGCCGGGCCAGCTGGCGCAGACCGGGATGGGCGCATTCCGGAGGCAGTTCCTGGGGCGTGAAACAGAACATGGTCGGAAGCCAGTCCCGCACGGCCGTGGCGCCGGGGCCCAATAGCTCGGCTTCCATGTCGACGCCACTCTGACGCAAAGCCAGGGTGCAAGGGCCCTGGTCGGTCCAAAAAGCGCGCACGAAGGCTCCGCCCCCATGCCTGCTGGTCGGATCCAGGTGGCCGAACCGCTGTAACTTCGTCGACAGGACCAGGTCGTAGCCGGGAACGGCCGCGCGCCAGTTCAGGACCAATTAGCGACTCTTGTTCTTCTTCTTTGCCGCCGGGGGAGTCGATTCCATAAAGGGCCAGTGTTCGGGGTCCCCGGAGCCTTTGAACAACTTGCGGTGAAAGCCGCCGCTGCAGCTCACCGACATTCCTGGGGGGCTGTTCATATATTTTAAATCGTCATAAGTGTTGCGACCGGCGCAAGGGCATACCGGACTATCCAACATATACTTGCCGACCAACTCGTCGAGTGATTTAGGATACTGGCCTCCATGGTCGCGAGCGTACATGTTGGAAGCGGCCACGATGATGGCCAGATTGCTGGTGCAAACTGCCAGTTGGTTTTCGGAGCGGGAACGCAGAAAGCTGGTGATTCCATAGCCGATGGCGGCCAGCAGTACCAACGCTACCACCCCGACGGCCAGCCAATTTACCTCTTCTTTCGGCGGCTGGGGCTCCTCGTCGACGCCAGGAGCCTGGAGCTTGGGCTTGTTGGGTGCAACGGTGGCGGGAACTGCGGCCGGCTTGGGCGGCGGGGCCGGCTGCACATCCTCGAGTTGCTCGGCAAGTTCCTTCCAGGCGGGTAGCACCGCCAGGGAAAAGCCCATCGGATGCTCCGGTTCTTCCACGAAGATGGCAATCTGCTTCTTGCCGGGTAGAGTTACCGGAAAGCATAAAGCGGAACGAAACTCGGGTTTCGGGCCGGCCACGAAGCGGTCGTCCTTGGCGGCGTCCATAATGACGACCGCTTCCTTGTCCTTATGCACCGCCTCGGTCACTCGATAGCGTAGAGAACCCTCGCCAAAATCCCAGTTGTCGCCGGTTTTGAAAAGGATTTCCCACTTGTTCGTGCGTTTCCCGATTACGGCCATCTGTTGATGGCCTTTGAGCAGGGCCTGCATCTTCTGAAAAATCTCCCGGTGAGACGCCATACTTGCGGAAATTTTGGTTTTGCTGGCGCTTATCCTTCCCTTAAACGGAAGATTGCTGATCTGCCAGGAAGCGCCGCTCAGCGCTGAGAAACTTAGGGGGATGACCCGCTCGCGCCGTGGCAATCTGCTTCTGTCGGCCCTCTTTATGTCGGCCTTCTTGTTTTTCTTGTCGGTAGCCATCGTCGTGACCAACCGCGAGGACATCCGCTCGACACTTCTGGCTGACCACAAAATGCGGGCGGAATTTGCGGCCGACGGGGCGTTAGACCGCAATATTCAACTGATGCGCTCGCTTTCCGATTGGGAAGCTTCCCTCAACAATCCAGTTTCCTTCGCCAGTGGCGCGACCGTCCAATCCAGCGTGCGGCGCCTATCAGCCACTATGCTCTCCCTGGACGTGCAGGCTTCCTCCAATCTGGTGCGCGCCGACCGGCATTGGATTCTCGAAGAGTTCCGCCTGGCCGACAGCCTGGCCACGGGAAGCACCAAGCCCCACCTCTTCGCGATGCAAGGCAGTGGCTGGTCGGTGCTGGGACCGAACTTCAAATGGCAGTCGCTAGGAGCCCTGAACAGCGAGGTTCTGCCTCACACCTTCGCCGCCAGCGGGGGGCCCGTTTTTTATCTGGTCAAGGATGAAATCGACCCCCCGGTGATCCAAGATTTTACGGTGGCAAGCGTGGGTTTTAATATTCACAACAACGCCGGCTTTGGACCCACCGGGGCTACCCTGCCGAGAGGTCATGGGCCCTACGAGGTAGAGTTAAAAGATGATAAATTCACCCCCGTCAAGGTGACGGACCCGGGGGATGCCAAAATGCTGGGACGTATCAAACAACCTACCATCAATGGCCAGGAGAATGGCACTCCGACCTTCGCAACTCTCGACATCAACGGCACGCCCACCACCATCGATACCTCTCTCTATCAAGGTCCTATCCTGGAAACCTATCTACTGACCGGAACGGCCGCCGCGGTTGTGGACAAAGCCTATTATTGCCACGCCTTACACGTTTACTATCGGGGCTTCAAATTTCAGAACGATGCCGCCGGCGGGCAAGGCACCTTTACCATGCCGGTGGGTCCGCTCACAGAGCCCGCCATCCTGAAGTATGAAGGCAAGACCTGGTCAAAAGTGGTCGACCTGCTCAAGGTTCCGGATGACCAGACGCAACCGGAGATCCTCGGAGGACCTCGTCCAGACCCTAATTATCTGTGGGTCACCAGCGCCGGAACCGTTTATGCCAAGGAAGCCGGGGGAGTTCATCTGCTGACCGTCTCCGGCAACCAGTTTGCGGCGGGCTCCGCCATCCAGGGAGACCTTTTCACTTATCAGGAGGAGCTCGTCTCGGTCACCAAGGACGCCACCACGGCTATCAACAGGCTTTCTCAGCACGATCCCTCGGTTACTTTGCCCAAGGCGGTGCCCGGCCGGAACCTGGGCGCCCAACCCTTCCGTGCCAACGGCATAGTGGTTAGCCTGAAAGAAGAGAAAGCGCTCGAGCTGCGCTATTCGACCAAAGCCTCCCCCGTGGCCACCGGCAAGAAGGATCTTTTCGCTCTGGTCACCTGTCAGGCCGTGATCCCTGGACAGCAGGCGCCCCAGTCCTCGGTCCAGTTGCTGGCCCATTATGATGGCGTCACCTGGCAGTTTCTGCCCAATGGAATGGCCGACGCGCTGCCCAACTCCAGCTATTTCTTGGAAAGTCAGCGCGACTATGGCGGTAAGGCTCAGGATCTGAGCGGGGCCCTGGCCCTGGCGCTGGCCGGCTACGCCAGCAACCAGCCACTGCTGCGTCGCTACAGCCCTCGTTTTCATAACTGATCAACGGGTTAGCTGTGGCCTTTCCAGCCGTTCACCAGGAAGCAGCGCGTAATTTTACGCCAGCGCTTGTCGTCGTACATGTCGGCCACGTCGACGGTCCGCATATCGGGAGCTTTGGAGCTCAACTCCGGCACTTTCACCTGCATCAGGACGTCGTTGAGGTACTCTTCAAAACTGACCAGCATTCCCAGCGGAAGTTTCATGAGCACGCTGACCTGATTGTTTTCCTGCAACACCAGCTGGTTCTGAAAGCAGAGCGGACCGCTAAAGGCGGGATCCTGGGGGACGATGGCCAGGATCTCGTCCTGGGGGGTCCAGTTGGGCAGTAGCCCTTCGATTAGCAAGGCGTCTTCGGTGCGGGTGCGCACGTAGACGATGACCGGCTGGTTGCCCGGGCGCACTTCGCGAATCACGGCGTGGGTAATGCGCCCGACGATGCGGTCATAAAGCGCCTGCACCTGGCGCAACTGCTGAGAGAGAACGTCCTGGCGTTTGGAAACCTTGCTGCCGTAAATGTAGAATCCGAGCACGGCGCTCATGACGGCTGCCCAAATGGCCATGACCACCATGAGCTCGATCAGAGTCGTTGCGCGCTTCCTCACCAGCCGGAGTCCTTTTCGCGCACAAAGGTGTCGAGCACGTAGCTCTGACCCCCATGCTTATTGGTCCAGTAGATGCTGTATTCGACGCGATACAGTTGGGGAGGATTGGTTTGCACCGTGGTGGTCACATTGCCGCTGTAGTCGTCGTTGGGGTCGGTGGCGTAAACAAAGACAGCCAGCGCCGGAGGAATGAGGGGGTCGACTCCCACATGGGGTGGCGAGGGGCCGTACCGCGTGACGTAGTTGGCTCGCTCCACGTGGCGGCGCATGCCCTGGCGCTGGTCCAGAGTGGTGGCGCTATGAATGATGCGCAGATGCAGGGCAAAATAGCCGAACATGGCGATGCTCAAGAAGAGAATCGCCACCATCACCTCGGCCAGCGTAAAGCCTCTGCACCTCATGCTCGGCTCTTCGCGCTCCTTCCTGAAATTCAGCCCGGGCTTCTGCTGTAGAGATTCTTAGGAAAGGTCAAAGCAACCTGCGTTTGGAGGTGGCCGCAGTCTCGGACAGAAGGTGGCGTGCGTGAAACATCTATTTTTCTATGTGGGCCTGGCGGCTTTTAGCGCAGTCGGCCTGGCCCAGGCTGACGAATCCCCCTCGACCGTCCCTTTTAAGCTGGGCAAGAAGCAGGCTATCCTGGTGCCGGTCAAAGTGGGCGAGACGGATGCAGAATTCCGTCTGGATACCGGCCTGGGATTCAATTTGATCAGCCCGCAACTGGCCAAAAAGCTGGGCATCGAGCCAACCCCCGTCAAGATCAACCCGGTCACCGGGGGCGAACTGGACTTGGGCCGGGGCAGACTCTCGTCCCTGACGGTCGGCAATCAGCGCGAGAACGATCTGGATGTGGTCGTCGCAGAGCCTCGCTCCTTTGTCAGCATCGGGGGGGAGAGCAAGGTCGACGGAATTTTGTCCCTGGCCTTTTTCAGAAATCATCCCTTTACCATCGACTATGTCAACCAGAAACTGGTGATGGAAGACTCCGAGTCACTTTCCAAGCGCAAGGCTGCCGGCAAGAGGGTGGAATGCCGGCTTTCCGACGAGAACGTGGTCGCTTCAGTTTCCTTGATGCTCAAGGAGCGCCCCCCCGAGCCGGAAAAACCTGGCGGACTGGCGGGGTTACTCTCCGGATTTAGCGGAGGCCCTCCGGACCCGCCCAAGGCCTGGGTTCAGGTGGATACGGGCTGCGAGAATTTGTTGCTCGATTCCAAGCTGATGTTTACTCTCAAGATCGACGCCACCGGGGCCAACATCACCGAGACCGAGCCGACCGACCAGAATGGCCGGAAATTCCGCAGTTTTGCCAGCCAGTTGGGCAAAGTGGAAGTCTCAGACAGTCCCTCACTGGTTCAGGAGAAATCGCCGGTGGTCTTTCGTAAGCTGCTGGCCGACGGTGTGCTGGGCCAGGAATTCTTGCGGCGCTACACCGTCACCTTCGACCTGCCCAATTCCGAATTAATCTTCGCCAAGTAACTCTACCTTTATTCGCTATTGCGCAGCGAGAGTTGTGAACAGTTTGCTAACGGGTCAGTCGATCTTGTAAGCTCCTGTAGTCGGTTTTGCCCGTGCCCAGTAACGGAATGGCTTCGATCGTTTCGACGCGGCGCAGGTTGTAAAGGGACGACAGTCCGGCCTGTTTCAGGGTGGCGTTGGCCGCCTCGCGGTCCAGGGACAGAGTGGTGTAGAGCACCAGTTCGGGATGGTCTCCGGTGGTGGCCACCACCGCCAGGATGGGCCCTTCGTCCTCGGGCGTGGAGTATTTTTCCTGAAGGGCGGCCTCGATAGCCGGCAGAGAAATCATCTCGCCGCCCAGCTTGATGAACCGCTTGAGGCGGCCCACAAAGGACCAGACGCCTGATTCATCCTGGCGAACGATATCCCCGGTTTTATACCAGCGCTGGCCTTCGTGGGTCACGAACGGATCGGCCGCCTTGCCTAAATACCCCCCGAAGATGGAGGGTCCCCGCAACAGCAGCATGCCCGCGGATCCGGCCCCCACCGTCTCTCCAGACTCGGCGTCCACCAGCGCGTGAGAAAGTCCTGGAATCAGCTGGCCGATGGTTCCGGGCACTGGCGCCTCAGGCACATTCAAAGCTACGATCGGGGAGCATTCGGTGATGCCGTAGCCCTCGATCAGCACCGCCCGAGGGCAACGCTGGCGCAGCAATTCGTAGACCCGTGCGGGACAGGCTTCGGCTCCCACCACCCCCAGGCGTAAGCTGGCCAACTGGGCCGCGTCGCTGGATCGCAAGATGCCTTGTAGAAAGGTCGGCGTGGCCACGGCCACGGTGGCCTGATAGGCCTCTACAATCTGGCCAAGTAAAGCGCCTTCGGTGGGGTTGGAGTGATAGACGGTGCGCATGCCGGTTGTCAGCGGCACGCCCAGATTGATGGTTAAACCGAAGGAGTGGAAGGGAGGCAGCATTCCTAGCAGCCGGTCGTTATTGTGGATGTCGACCATAGACAGGGTCTGGCGTAAGTCGGTGAGCACATTGGCGTGGGTCAGCGGCACGCCCTTGGGCACCGTCTCCGAACCGCTGGTGAAGAGAATGGCTGCGACCGAGGAAATTTTGGCGCGCGTCAGCGGACTCCAGTCCAGGCGGCTGCGCACAAAAGCGATGAGCTTGTGCTTGCGGGTCAGTCCCGCTCCCAGGTCCTCCAGGTAGACCAGGCGATGCTCGATCGAGCTGAGGTCCAGGCCCTGCTGCTTCACTTTCTGCACCAGCGCGCGGGCCGTCAAAATCTTCTCGGTGCCGCTCAACTCCAGCGCATACTCGAGGTTGCGCCGGCCCACCGTCCAGTTGATCATCACCGGAGTGCGCCCGGCAAACAGGCTGGTCAAGTAAGCCAGACTTGCCCCGACCGAAGCCGGCAGCATGATGCCCAGTTTTTCTCCCGGAAGCTTCCGGACGGCGGGCAACAAAGCCAGAATTCCGGTGATCAAGTCCTGGTAGCTTTTGGCGCCGCTCTTGATGTCGGCCACCACCACCCGCCGCGGATCGCGGCGAGCGGCGGCCAGGAAGCAGGCGGCTATGTTTTCGCCGGGCGCCACCTGCAAACGCTCCCGAGAGCTCTCCGCAAACCAGGCCGCGCTCGGCGGCTCCACCCGGATCTCGGACCGGCCCACCAGTTCGCCGCCCGCGGCCAGCATCACGTCGGCCACCGTCTGAATGGAGTCGGTGTTGCCCTGAGGAAAGCCGAATTCTCCCTCCAGCCAGGCCAGCAATTCGCTGCGCTTCAGGCTGTCCAGGCCCAGATCCTGGGCCAGTTGATCGGTATCGGTGAGTTGGCTGACACCGCACGTCTCCTGCAGATGCTTGCTTACAATCTGCCGGGTCGCCGCCGAGACGTTGTCCAGATTGCCGGCCGCCCGCGCGCGTTCTGGCTCAGGCATTGTGCGCGCGCCGCCCTTCTCCCAAGGGGTATAGGGAATGTAGGTGGCCGGCGGAGCGTCGTGATTAAAGGTGTGCTCAATGTAGGCGTTCATCTCGGCCCGGGTGCCCTGGCGCGGAAAATCGTACGGTTCCTCAAAA
>JALHOV010000140.1 GCA_022842865.1 Vulcanimicrobiota bacterium
CGTTCGTTCACAGCTTTACAAAACCAAAGGCTTCCGCCATTCGTCGAGTTTCCTCGGTAAGGGCCCCATCCTCGGGTAAACGACATGCGCCTTGCAATGCCGATGCGTCAATGGAAGATTTTTTGTAGAACATTTTGTCCCCGGAGATGAGTCCATCGAGGCGTTCTGTCATTCTTTCGCCCTGGTAAGGATGGACCAGGGCTGCTTCGTAGTCCAGTCCGAGGAACTGACAGAGCCGGCGCATTTGTGCCTCCGGGTCGGCCAGCACGTCTTCGTAGCGGACCAGGAGGTGCTGATGCGCCTTGACCCCGCCGAGATGTTGCAGAATGTTCTCGTTGGAGATGAGCCAATCCATTTCGGCCGCCTGGCGGGGCGGGCCATAAAGGACCTGATCAAAGTTGCAGGCCGTCCAGGAGCGAATACAGGGCAGTGGGTGGCGCACCAAATGAATGTAGCGAGGCTGTCGGAACCAGCTCTCAGAGCGGCGCAAGGCGGGCCGGCTCAAGGCATAGGAGGGAGACTTGTCCACCAACAGGCGGGGGGCGCACAACGCTTGGATCTGCGCGTAGAGTTGGTAGGTGCTGGCGTTCTCCTCGAGCAGGCGCGACACTTCCCGGCCAGCGGTTGCCTGGTCACAGGAACGCAACTCCATGAGCGCCCGCTCCAGCCCCTTGAAGTCGCTCCAGCCATCCATCAAACCGCCCCGGCGTTCTTGCATGTCACGAAAGAGCAGCAACTCCAGCTCAGGCGGGGAGAACAGTTTCGAGTGCCCGGCTAACATAATGCGCAGCAGCGTTGACCCGGTGCGCGCGGCCGACAGTAAGAACACCACCGGCTTGAGCGGTGGGCCTGGGGTCTCTTCGGGGAGATCGGGAAAACGCTGTTTGCACGCCTCCCGCCACGACTGCGGTTTGGCTATTTCCTCAGTGGGGGGGCCCGGAAAGCAGCGATACAGCAGCCACTGCGCTTGCTCTTTCACGGTGGGCGCGGCCACCAGCCAGGGCAGGTGCAAAATCAGTTGAAAGCGCTGCTCCAGCTTTTCGATCAGGCGACCGCCGCGTTCGGGCGTGCCCCCACGGTCGCTGAACTTGTCGTGACAGCCGAGCTCGTCAATTTCCAAAACTTCCCGCCACAGGGCTAGCAGTTCCAGTTCCAGAGATTGGAGGGTCGTCACCACTCGCTTCATTTTCCGCAACACTTCTTGTATTTTTTGCCGCTGCCGCAAGGACACTTCTCGTTGCGGCCGACTTTGCGAGCATCGCGGCGGAACGGTTTGGTCTTGGCCGTTTCGGCCTCGGCTTCCGGCGGAGCTGCACTTGCCCCAGCTTCACCAGGGACCCCTTCCACACCCGGACTCTCGCTCAGGACTTCCAACTCCGCGGCTTGGCCCGGGATGAGTTCGCCACTCGGTCCGACGGCATCGAGGTCCTCGTCTCCGCAGGTGACCGATGCCACCCCTGAACCCGAGCCTTCTACTTCCAAGTCCGATGCTTCGCAGTGGCTCAGTTCCAGAGACACCAGGAGCGGCTCTTTCAGTTTCAGCGCCACGGCAGGCTTTTCTTGTTCCTCCCACTCCTCGGCTCGGCTAGCCTCGGACTTCAGAGGAAGGAGGGCAGGCGCGCTGGTTGGATTCCCATCCTTCGGATCGTCTTGGCGCGGCGGGTTGCTTAGCTGAATGCGACGGGGGGCTTCCCGCACCACCGGTACTTGCTCGTCGGGTTCAGGAAACTCCAGGAACGGCACCGAAGCTTTGTGGGTTGCCGTGACCACTTCCACCGGGGCATACGGCTCATGAAAGACAGGCTCGGGGAGCTGACGTCGAACCGGCGGAGGGATGGGGTCGGGGATCGGAGCTTCTTGGGGTGGTTGGGGAGTGACCACGGGCACGGCAGGAGGCTCAGGCATCACGCTCTCGGGTCGGTAGACCTGATTGGCCGCCTGTTTGGTGAGCGCCGTAAAATCCACAGTTGCCAGCTCGACTTCGGCATGCTGACCAATGCCTACGCGAATCTCTAGAATCAGGTTGCCCATCTGGATTTTGTCACCGGGCGAAACGTGGCGAGGTTTGCTGACTTTCGCTTTGTTGATGATGGTCGGATTGGTGGCCGAACGATGAGTGAGCAGGTAACGGTTTGCCGCCTCGTCCCAGTCCAGGGTGGCGTGGACTCTCGAGACGGTGGGCTCGGGGAACAGCAAATTACCGAAAGATGCCGTTTCATAGGGGTCCAGCCGGCCGAGCACCAAATGCGGGGCGGTCAGCGAGTGGCGCGCCCCCCGGCCCCCGCCCTGCAAAACCACCAGTTCTAACGGTTTCCTCTTCAACAAAGTCCATTTCTCGATCGACCGGACCCCACCCTTTGAGGACTATTTGGATCACAAATTGGCAACAAATCATCGGAGTTGTGACAAAGATTGCCAGAATGTGAACAGACATGGGCTCCAGTTTACATCCTTGTAACATTTGGCCGAGCCCTGGCGGATATTCTCTGGATGTGATTCGGACTCAAAACATACCGCCCGCGCTGCTTTTTCAGGCTTCCGTAGCCCGTCCGGCAGTAACCCCCGGCAATGACCGGGTTGAGCTGGGCCAGACGAATTCCGAATTCACTCCCGTCAACTTTCGCCAGATGCTGGCTCTGAGCAAGAGTGACCAGTCGCGCGTCGACCGCCCCCTCGGCGAGACCGCCGCCACCCGTCTCCCCGGCCTCGATAAAGTCTGGGCCCAGGGCTTCACCGGCAAGGGTCAGACCATCGCTATCATCGACTCCGGATTCTTTCCTCACGCCGACATCAAGGATCGCGTGGTCGGCTACGTAGACCTGGCCAGCGGCAAGACCAAGTTGAGCGACAACTGGGGCCACGGCACGCACGTGGCCGGCATCGTGGCCGGTTCCGGCAAAAAGTCCGACGGTCAGGTCAAAGGCGTAGCGCCTGATGCCAACCTGGTGGGTGTGCGCATCGGCTCGATGCAGCAGGCCATCGACGGACTGCGCTGGGTCATCGCCAACAAAGACGAACTGAACATCGGCGTAGTCAACATCTCGCTTGGCGAGACCGCTACTCAGAGCTACAAGAACGACCCCTGGTGTCAGGCCGTCGAGGATGCCACCAAAGCCGGGCTGACCGTCGTGGTGGCTGCTGGCAACGAAGGAGAGCGTGGCCCTGGCAGCATCGCCACTCCAGGCATCTCCCCCTCGGCCATCACGGTGGGGGCGTGGACGACCAGGGCACGGTCGACCCCTCCGATGACACGCCTTACCTGGAAGGCAGCTTCGGCCCCACCGCGGTCGACAAACTGTACAAGCCCGACGTGATGGCCCCGGCGATCAGCATCTACAGCACCCTCTCGCCCAGCTCCGGCCTGGACGATCCCACCCGCGCTCACATCGGCAAAGACTACATCACGATGGCCGGCACCAGCATGGCCACCCCCGCCGTGGCCGGTCTGGTCGCCCTGCTCAAGCAAGCCCGCCCCGACCTCACGCCCGCCGACCTGAAAGCCATCCTGCAGAAATCCGTCTACCGCGGCTCGCAGAACCTCCCCATCGTCCAGGCCGACGCCGCCCTGGAACTGGCCAAAACCTACAAAGCCGCCTGAGGCTTGCGGCCGATTTTCCGTCGCTTTAAGGGGAGGTGGCAAGGTGAGCTTTTGCGCACCCCTTCAAGCTAAGCCCTTTGGGAGGGGATGCGGGGGCAAGGTCGGCTCTGGCTCAGGTTGCTATTTTTGAGATAGGGGCTTCGCTCACGCAGCAGCCAACCCCCAAAAAGCTACATACGGCAAACCCGGCCGAGGCACTTGAAGAGTTCCCCCTATTTCTTGAGGTTGGATCCCAGGGAGAGGCTGCGGAAGGCTTCCGAGATGCCGCTGGCCAGCTGGCCTTCGGGGACGGCCAGCAGGTCGCGCAGGATCATGGCTTTGGTCTTTCGGTAGGCGTCGCCGGGCACTTTGGCGGCGGCGCGGACGCGTTCCTCGGTGACCGAGTGCAGGTATTCCAGCGGGCGCAGCTCGTCCAGGAAGCCGAGTGTCTGAGCTTCTTCTGGTGGGAAGGTCATGCCGAACATCAGGGCCCGGGTGTAGGCCCGCGGATGCAAACGTACTCGAGCCAGCTGGTAGACGAACTCTGGGAGGGCCAGTCCGATGGCCGTCTCGTTCAGTCCGATCTTGTAGGGGCCGGGTGTGGCCAGGGCCAGGTCGCAGGCCAGCAGGAGCACCGTGCCACCGGCCATGGAGTGGCCTTCCACGGCCGCCGCCACCGGCACCGGGAATTCCAGCACGGTGCGGATGGTGCGCTCAAAGAGATTGACGGCTTGCTGAAACTCCTCGGCAGGCAGCGTGGGCAACAGCTTGAGATCCAGGCCTCCGCTAAAAAATCCGGTGCGCCCCGAGATAACTACCGCCTCGGCCGAACGGGCCTGCTCCAGGGCCGCCATCAGCTCGGTCAAAAAGGCCGGATTCATGGCGTTGGCTTTGCCGTCATCCATGCGGACGCGGGCCAGACCTTCGTGAATTTCGCAAGTAACCATCAGAACTTACATCCTCTCCGGAATCTCGATGCCCAGCAGCCCCAGTCCCAGCTCCAACTGGGTCAGCACCGCTCGGGCCAGGCGCAAACGCGAACCACGCACGGCGTCGTCTTTTTCTTCGAGAATCTTGGGTGAGGCTACCCAAAAGGTCGAGAAAGCTTGAGCCAGAGTGAATACGTGCTCGGCCACAAAGTGGGGCGCGCGTTTGTCGAAAGCCATGTGCACGGCTCCGTTGAAACCGTCGAGTGCCAGCACCAGGGCTTTCTCCTCAGGCAAGATAACCTGGATAGGCGCTTCGCCAAAGCCCTGCTCGGCGGCTTTGCGGAGAAGCGACTTGACGCGGACTCCCTGAAACTGCAAATAGGGCCCGGTTTTACCCTCAAAGCTCGTAAAGCGGTCCATATCGAAGACGTAGTCGGTCAGCCGGTAGTTGGACAGGTCGGCGAATTTTAAAGCCGCGGTGCCTACCATCAGGGCGGTTTTCTCGCGCTCTTCGGCAGACAACTCCTTGCCAAACCCGCCTTCATCCATCTTTTCCGAAGCCCGCTCGCGACACGAAGTGATCAAGTCGTGCAACTTGATCACCCCACCGGATCGGGTCTTGAAGGGCTTACCGTCGGTCCCGTTCATGGTGCCAAAACCGATGTGCTCGAGCCGCGATTCTTCGCTCAAACCGGCCGCCTGAGCGGCCCGGAAAACCTGCACGAAATGCATGGCCTGGCGCTGGTCTACTACATAGAGGAAAAGATCGGGCTTGACCTCGCGCTCGCGCTCCACGATGGTGGCCAGGTCGGTCGTCCCATACATAGCCGAACCTTCGGACGACACCAGTAGCAGCGGCGGAATCTCTTTCTTGTCCTGCTCACGGGCCACCTGAATGACCAGCGCACCCTCACTGGGCACGGCCACTCCCGACTCGCGAGCCCTGGTCACCAGATCCTCGATCAGGTAATTGACGTCGCTTTCGCCCTTCCACAGGTCGAAGTGGATATTCAAGGCCGTGAACTCGCGCTCCAGCGCAAACTTGCTGACCTTCCAGAAATGCGTGTGCAGGGCCAGGTAGCCGGCCCGCCCTTTCTGCAGCTCGGCGGTGGCCTTGCGGGCCCGGTCACGATAGGCCACCTCTTCTTTCATGCGGGCGCTGGCGGCCGGATACATGCGGTCCAGATCCTCCATCGTCACCGGAGGTTCTTCAACAAACATGGACTCGTCATAATCGGCCCGGAAGTAGGGCAGATTCGGCTGCTCATCCTCGAGCGAAATAATCAGCAACCCGATTTGCAGGCCCCAGTCGCCGAAGTGGGCGTCGCTGGTGACCTGATGGCCCAGAGCGCGGGCGATGCGCTGCAGCGAGTCGCCGATGACGGTGGCGCGCAGATGGCCTACGTGCATCGGCTTGGCTACGTTGGGGCCAGCAAAATCGACCAATACCCGCAAAGGCTGAGTGACCGGCACCAGTCCCGAGCGGGGATCTTCGGCCAGTCGATTGGCCTGTGCGGCCAGGGCCGCGTCGCTCAGGGCCAGATTGATAAAACCGGGGCCGGCCACGCTGGTCTCGCGCAGCAACGACTGGCCGCGCAGCGACTCCAGCAGGCGGTCGGCCAGCGCGCGCGGGTTCTCCCCCTTTTGTTTGGCGCCGGCCAGGGCGCCGTTGCACTGGAAATCCCCCAGGTCGGGACGGGCTGAGCGGCGCACCTCGGCCAGATTCGGGTCCAGGCCTTCCCGGGAGAATTCGGGGCCGAGCAAGTTGGTCAACTGAGTAGCGAAATCGATCATCCCCCAGGCCTATCACGATCCGGGCTCTAAGGCAAGGGCCAATCACCGGTTGAAAGGTCAGGGCTCTGAGGCCGGTAATACCTGCAGCACCGGCACGGTGCGCACCTGGGCCAATTCCAGGCGCACCAGTTCGGCCACCGCCGGGGGCAGGCTGACCAGGCTGGCGTAGTCGCCGGCCAGCAGGCGCAGCAGGGCGGCTCCTACCTCCGGGGCCAGCATCTCCCTCAGGCTGCTTTGCAGCACCTGCAAAGCAGCCGGATGCTGGGAACGGAGCGCTTGTTGGACTTCGGGTGTTGCCTGACGGCGCTGGCGTCGCAGCACCAGTTCGACCGCCTGGCGATAGCGCCGCAGCTCCGCTTCCAGCAGCTCCGATTCCTGAGTGCGAATGCTCTCGCTGCTGTCCACCTGACGGAGGGTGCCGGTGGCGCTCCAGATGCCGGGCGGTGCGTCGGGGGGGCGCACGCTCGCGAGGGGATTGGCCGGTGGTTCCCGGCGCTTGATCTGCCGCATGGGTCCCTGGGTGGAGCTGGTTCCGTCCAGTGGCAACAGGCAGGGGCCATCCAAACTTTGCAGGACGGCCAGCGCGAAGATGTGGTCGGGTTGCTCCAGAAAGCCTTCATCCAGCACCCAGCCGCTGGCCAACAGCGAGGGCACTCCCAGATGGCGCAGCAACTCGCAAAGCATGGCGTTGAGCTCGTAGCAGATTCCGGCGCCCAGCCAATCGGCCGAGCGCCCGGAGTGAAGCACGTCCAGCTGGTGGTGGCCGCGGCCGTGATGAGGTTGGCTCAAAACCCTGGCCGCTTCCGGATGTTCGGCAAAACCGGCGTCATAGGAATAGTGGGTCTGCATAAATTCCTGTGCGGCCAGGGCTTTTTCCCAGGGGTTACGGCCTCGCTGGGAAGCCACGAAAGCTTGCGCTTCCTGGGGCAGTTGCTCCAGGGTGGGCTGGCGCCAGCCAGCCGGCGTGATGGCTTCTTTGTCCAGCGGGCGAGGGGGGTCCAGCAGTTCTACCTGAAAGCGCACCTGTAACCTCTGCTGGGCCTGCACCAACACTTCTCCCAGCGCTCCCCGGCGAAGCCCGATGGGACCTGAGCTGTCGAGTTCCCCGTGCAGGCGCGTGTACATGGGCAGGGGCAGGCGGCCCAGGCCAGGCAGAAGGGTGCCCTGAAAGGGCAACAGGCGGCCGGTGGGGTGACCCTGGGCGAATCCGGCCAATTCGTCCCAGGCGAGTGGAAGCCAGCGTTGTCGGCGGGCGTCGAACTGAGCGCACAGCAGAGAAGCCGCGTAAAGATAGGGACGGGGCAGCAGTCGAGGCTGATGAAAGAGGCCCGAAGCGGGGGCGCGGGTCAAAATCTCTTCCAGTTTTTCTACCGGGGTATGCCCCTCCAGGTAGCCTGCTGGAGCATAGGGATTGAGCATGGATTCGACCGAAGGCAGAGGCTGCGTCCCGCGAAACCAGTTGCGTAGCTTGGCAAACAGGCTCTCGGGCGGCGGCAGCTCGGTGACGCGCACCACCGCCGGGGCGGGCGGGGGGCTTTCGGGAGGAGGCGCCACCGGCTGCAGCACCTTTTCCAGAGAAGCGGCCTGGAAATATTCCTCGAGAGCGGCCGCGGCTTCCGGGTTTTTATCGCCTACCAGAGCGCGGGCCGCCTGGGCCGGGGTGTGACAATCCTCGAGGGCCTCGACCTTCCAGTCTCCCAGTTCGCCGAATTGTTGGCGTAATTTTTCATCCAGCTGATAGTCGAGAATTTCGGCCAGGCGCTCGCGCAATGGGTTGGTTGTTTCTTCTTCGGAAGCGGGAAAATGGCGGGCGTCCAGGTAGGCGTCCATCCGCTCCCGGCTGGTCAGCGGCAGCAAAATCTCCAGGATGTCCACCAACTGCTCCTCGCCCGGCCCCTGGTAGAGACAGGGCAGCAGACCCTGAGCCAGCCCGGTCAAAGGCGCCTCGGGCGAGCTGACCAGAGCCGCGTCCACCAGCAATTCTCCCTGGTGGTAGGCAGCCGCCGTGCTGACCGGGGCCGAGCCCACGCCCGGCAAGTCGTAGACCACCCGCAGATCGTGAATGGCCTTCAGGGCCTGAAGATTTTTGAGTTGGTTCAACCAGCCCTGCGCGGCCAGCTGCTCGCGCTGCCGTCGCACCCGTGGCAAAACCGCCTGGAGCGAGCGTAGGCTGGTGCGCAGACGAGCCAGACCCGGGCCGCATTCGGAGGAAACGTCCTTGCCTTCGCCTTGCAGTTTCACCTGAAAGGAGTCGCGCAGATTGCGCAACTTGAGACCGGCATGAAAGGCTTCGATGGCCGGGCGCTGCTCGTGATTGCCGGTCTGGGCCACCAGCAGTTTGCCGGTCCCTTCAAAGAGCCGCTCCAGGCTGGGAGTGTCGCTGCACACCAGACCGGGATGATCGGCTGCCACCAGACGTTTTTCGCGGCCGGGCCGGAGCTGAGCCAGAATCACCGGGAGTTTGCGGTCCAGGGGCGAGCCCTCCAGGCGCGTATAGCAGGCCAGCAGCATGCGCGGCAGGGCTTTGTCGGCGGCCAGCACTTCCTTGTCCCCGCGACGGGTGACCTCGGCGCCGATTTCTTCGAGGAATTCCCGCACCACCGGACCTTCTACCCGGCCGGGAATCTCGAACAACGAGCACAGCGCGGGGCAGGCGCGAAAGCCCCGCTCCCAGTAGCCGCGCCGATTGCCGAAGAAAGTGAAGGCGTGGGTTCCGAGCACCTTGCGGTGACTGTACCAGAGGCCGTCGTCGGTGTAGATCCAGGGGATTTGGGCCAGGCGCTGGCGCAAAAAACTCCGGTTCTGGGGGGAGACGGCAGTCCCCCCCAGGCCCCCCCTGCTGCTCTGGGGGAGACCAGCCTGCAAGCCGCTTTCCAGCCACTGGTAGAGGCGGAAGCTGACCGATTGATTGCTGGCGGCGCAACTCTTGAGGTGATCGAGCACTTCGGGCAGTTCTACCTGCTGGTGGTCGCGCAATCCCAGACGCGCCAAAAGCGCTGCGCCCAGCAGGTCGCCGATTTGCGCATCGGGATAAAAACGCCCGTGGGATCCGATGAGAGCTTCGCATTCGGCGCTGGGCAAGAAAAGCTCACGGGGTGTGCGCGGGGCCCCCAGCGCGTCCGGTAGCCACGCCTGCAACCGATACTCGGGAACCTGCTGCAAGATCTCTTCGCCCTGGCGCCGATAGAGCACCGCCAGCAAACGAGCCAGCACCATCGCTCCGGCCGCCCGGCGCGGTCGCAGGAAGGCCTCGCGCAGCATCTCCCAAGACGGTTCCTGGGCCAGTCCCAGCGCCCGCAATAGCCGAATCTGAGCGTCGCTGTAGTCCTGGCTGACCAGGTGCTCATCAAGGAATTCCTCCAGTCCCAGTTCCGGATCGGGCCAGAGCACCTGGGTGACGGGGCGGAAGCGTGCGCGCCGGTCCAGCACCGGCAAATCCTGACCCAGCAGGCCCGGGCGGTCTGAAAATTCCCCGGCCAAGTATTGAAACAGCTGTTGGGCGCGGTCCTTCTGGCCACGAGCGGCGGCTTCTCGATAAGCCGGCAGCAAGTGGCTTTCCAGCAGCTGGCGGGGTTTGGCCTGGCCCACTCCCAGTTGACGCGCCAGCACCGACTGCAGTTGGGCGGGAATTTCCTGGTGGGGATACCAGTCCACGCCCAGATCGGGCATGGCCTCATCCAGCACCAGTTCGGCGGCGGGCAGGAAGCGCTGTCCGCGGGTCAGCCAGAAAGGGTGATCGCTCAGGAGCTTGCGGCTCTCCAGGCTGGCAAAGACCTGGCTTTCCTTGTCCAGCAGCCATTGATAGAAAGTACGGCGCAGATCTTCTGAGGAGCGCCAGGTCCCGACTGGCAGTCGGCTCAGGCCGGTCACGACTTCAGCCAGCGGCAGGGGCCGGGTGGCCACCGTGCGTAACGGAGTGACCTGCACCAGCAGTTCCACGGCCAGCAAGGGGAAGGTGTCCGCCTCGCAGTAGAGCAGCCGCTCCTGGCGCAGGCATCCCAATCCATCCACCAGCGGCAGCCCGTCCAGCTTTTCGGCCACCGCCAGCACCCGCTCGGACGTGCTCAGGAAGTCCGGCTGCTCGCGCAACGGCCGTCCGGGCTGGCCTTCTTGGACCAGACGCAGGCGTAACAGATCCAATCCGGGACGGGGTTTGAGCAATTGGACAAAGCTTTCCCAGGCGGGCCCCAGCAGTTCCCATTGGCTGGTATCCATCAGCTCGCGCAGGCCGCTCAGTTCGGCGACCTGGTCGGCCTGCAGGCGGCGCCCCGAAAGGGTAGGCCAGAGCGGCAGCCGGCTCAATTCTGGGCCCTGGTATTTCCGTTGCGCCAGCCAGGCCAGCAAACGCAGCAGCTGCTCGCTGTTCCAGCGCTGTGGGTCCTGCGCGTAGTAGAGCAGAGCTTCCGTTTCGCCGGCGGCCTTGCGCAGCGCCGCCGCAGCCAGCTCTTCCACCCAGGGGCGCAACTCTTCGGTCAGCAACTCGGCGCCCGGCAAGAACTCGGCCAGTTGCGGATCCACCAGTCCCATCTCGCCCAGGGGCCGGTCCGGGAAGAGCGGTAGGGCCAACAGGGTTTCCGCCTGGCCGCGGCTGAGTTCGCCGGCTCGACCGGACAGATATTCCAGCACCGGCCGGCTGTCGTCCAGGCGCACTGCAGATAAATCCTGTACCAGCTGCTGCAAACCCACCTCGGGCAGGCGTTCGGCCAGACCAAGCCGGGCCAGCAATTGTTGCCCTTCCGCTCCCAGAAAGTTTCGTTGCAGCGGCCCCGTGTAAAGAGCGCGCAGCGCCGGGGTTTCGGCGCGGCACATCTGTCCTAGCGGCACCAGCTGACCTCGATCGTCGGGCAAACGAGCCTGAGCCAGCAAGCGGCGGGCCGAGCCGGCATTGATGTCGTCGGCGTGTTGAATCAGGTAATCGAGGGCTTTTTGCGACTGCTGGCCACGCCCCATGGCTTCGAGAACGGCCGCCACTCCCACCGGATCGGGGGTGAGGGCCTGCACGTGAGCGCGAGCGGTCAATTCCGCCGGCAAGAACAAAAGCTCGGGCAAAAGCTCCGGAATTTCCGGGTGGGCCGGGCGCAAGCGGGCCGCCGGGCCGAGCAGGGGGCGGTCTGGCCACAGGGGGCGTTCGGCCAGTTGCTTTAAGAGCGCTTCGGGCACTTCTCGATAGCCTTGCTCGAGCAGGTCGTGGGGGATCTCGCTCAGCTGTCCTTTAAGCAGATCGCTGACCAGGGCCGACCAGTCCAGCCGGGTGGGGGACCAATCCGCGTAGGCTTGTTGCAACAGGGGACTGCGGGTTGCGTAGAAATCCGCCAACAGCGGTTGGTCGCAAGAACGTGCTTCGTCCAGAGACTTGCGACCGAACTGGGTGCTAAAAAGCCTGAGCTGCCTGGCTTTTTGGCGCACCTCGGGAGAGCCGCCGGCCAGGATCTGCAGGGCCAACTCCGGATCCTCGATCGCAGCGCCCCCCTCCAGTCGCTGCAACAGGTCGAGCGGGCCCAGTCGTTTCAGCGCCAGTTGCTCAAACAGCGGATGCTCGTCAAACTCGGCTGGAATCAGGTCCGCCGGCGGCCACAACCGACGGAGGGCGTCATCTGCCCGCGCCAGCTCCTGAAGGGGGCGCGAATGGAAGAAGGGCAAGGCCCAAAGGCGCTCGCTCACCCGATCTACCTCGGGCAGCAGCAACTGGAAAAGCAGGTCCAACCGGGTGGGACGAACTCCTCCCTCCAGTTCCGTGACCAGGGCGAGGGTGTCGAAAATCTGGCATTTCAGGGTCTGCTCGGCCACCTGACGAGCCCGCCCCTCCGGTGCCCACAGGGGAAGAGGCAGCCCCAACTCCAGCATTTCGGGTCGGGCCAGACGAGTGTGGCAGGGAACTCGGCCCTCGGGTAGACAGGGCTGGTCGGCAAAAAGAGCGCCTACGGCTTGCGGCAGGAACGCAAATGCGCCCTGGGCCTCTCCCGGCAGCGGCAACTGCTCCAGCGCCCCCAGACGCAGCAGTGCGGCCGGAATCTGCCGCAAGATCCACTGGTTCCATTCGGACTCGGGGTGGATGCGCTCGCGGTCGACAGGCACGTCAAAATGACTGTGCACCAGAAAACGCAGCCCGGAAGGCTGGGCGGTGGGAAGGTAGCTGTAAATGGTAGGCGAGCCCTCGGGGGGGTCGCTGGGACGGCCCTGTTCGTCCAGGAAAAGAGCCACCAGCAAACGGGTGCGGTCGGGTCGCCCCACTTCACGGGCGGGCCCGTTGTAGGCGTGCTCGCTTTCGTCCAGGCGGAAGGCCTGTTCCCCGACCTGATCGCCATGGCGCAGCAGATGCTGTGAGCCCCAGTGAATTTCGCGCAGGTGGGTCAAGGTCAGCAAGACCCCCGGATCGAGGGAGGGGAGGTCGTGAAAGGGCTTTTTCAGGGGCAACACCAGGGTGGTGCCCTGCTGGCGGACAAACGCGGGGCGCTCCAGGGCGCGGGGAATGCTGACGTCGATGATCTCGAATTGGAAAACCTCGGAATAGATCTGGGGGCGGTCGGTGACTTCGTAAACGGCCTTGAAACCCACTCCAAAGAAGCCAATCTGTTGCTTCTTTTTGGTGGTCTGGCCGATCGAAGTGACGCCCACCACATCGCGCACGTCGAAGGGTAGACCGTCGTGCCAGACGGTGACCCGCTCGGGCTCGAACGTGACCTGGAAGGTGTGAGCCTGGGCGTCTTCCGCGTTCTGCAGCAGTTCAAAGAGAAAATGCCCTGGCTGCGTGTAGACCCGTCTGGAGAGCAGTTCCTCGGCGTTGCTGAGGGAAATGGCTTTGGGCGCGCGACTCAACTGCTCCAAAGCCTGCAGGGCCAGTTCCGCTCGCCTTTTGTGCAAAGAGGGGTCGAGGCGCTGAGCGGCCCGGGCGGGTAGCAGGGCCAGTGAGCGCTTGTCGGGCAATCCTGCTTCCAGGCCCTGCAGATACTCTTCGTAGCTGTCCGGCTCGAGGTGTTTGAGGGTGCGCTCCAGGACCGCCACCACCGCCAGCCGTTGCAAAGAAACCTGCGGCAGCGAACGGCGCAGAACCGGTTCGAGTGGGGGCCGGCCCGAGAGCGCTTTGAGCACTTTGAGCAGACTGGTTTCCGGCCAATGGACCAGCTGATCGGCCAGAACCAGGCCGTGCTCTTCCAGAAAGCCGGGACGGGCGCACAGCCAGGCCAGCGGGGTGGGGTCCGATAGCTGGGCGCAAGCTTGCAGCAAATCGGCCACGGGCAGGCCCGCGCCCAGCGCCCGCTCCAGTTCGAGCTGCTGGTCGGCCAGCGGTAGCCGGGAAAATGCGGCGCTTAGACTCGTAGCAACACCTTGCCGATGGTCTCGTTGCTGCTGACCAATTGATGAGCCTGCTCGGCCTCCTGAATGGCAAACACCTTGTCGACGATGGGCTTGATCTGGCCGCTTTCCAACAGAGGCCAGACCTCCCGACGCAGACCCGCCAGGATCTGGTTTTTCTCCTCGATCGAGCGGCTGCGCAGCACGGAGCCGCGCAGACACAGTCGCTTGACCATCATCACTCCCATGGGCAGGGTGCCCTGGGCGCCGCCCATCAGGCCGATGTTGACCAGGCGGCCGCGGGGTTTGAGCACGTTGACGTTCATCTCCAGGTAGGAGCCGCCCACCGGGTCGAGGATCACGTCGGCTCCACCCCAGCCGCGCACGGCTTCGTCCCAGGGTCCGTCGTGGCGGTTGGCGGTGGCCGAGGCGCCCAGTTGTTCGCAGTATTCGCGCTTGGATTGGTCGCCCACGGTCACAAAAATGGGATTGCCCCAGGCCTTGCAAAGCTGAATGCAGGCCGTTCCCACCCCGCTGGCGCCGGCGTGCACCAGCACTCGCTCGCCGTCCTGGAGTTCCCCTTCCAGGCGCAGGTTGAGCCAGGCGGTGGCGAAGACTTCCACCACTCCCGCGGCCGTTTCCAGGTCGATTCCACTGGGAGGCGGCAGGGTGTGCCCGGCGGGCACGGCTACGTATTCGGCGTAACCGCCGCCGGCCAGCAGAGCGCACACTTCCTGGCCAACCTGGCGGTCGCTCACCCCCGGACCGACCTTTTCGATGACGCCGCTGCATTCCAGGCCCAGGATGTCGGACGCTCCCGGCGGGGGAGGGTAGCGGCCCGAGCGCTGCGAGAGATCGGCGCGATTGACGGCCGTGGCCCGCACCTTCACCAGCACTTCGCCGTCCTTAAGTTCCGGTGTGGGAGCCTCGTCCCATACCAGCTTGCCGTCGCGAATCAAAATAGCTTTCATAGCTGACGCATTGGCCCCACCGGCCCCGCCACCTCCTGAAGGCGGCTAGTTGGTCAGCGTAAGAGAATCGCATCTAGCTGCTGCAGATCCGCACCCGACTCGAGCGCGTCCTGCAAGCGTTCCAGGATCTCCAGGCTCAGATCGGGCAGACGAGCGATCAGCGGCGAGGCGGCCTGGGCGAACTTGAGCTCCAGAGCATACTTAAGCCAGCGTCGAGAAGCCTTTTCAGAGCCCTCCCGCCGGCCTTGTTCCAGGCCGTTTTTAATGCCCTTTTCAAGGCCTTTTTCAAAGCCTTGCTCGATGCCTCGCTCAAAGCCTTGCTCGATCCACTCGTTGGTGTACTGCATGACGACCTGCCTTTCTTGCACAGGGATAGTTTCCAGATTCTCCTCATAAACCCTCATTTCCTCAGAGTTGAGCCGAAGATAGCTGCTGACGAAGTGGGCAATCAGGCCGGATTTCTCTTTGTCCAGTCGCAGAGTGGCCAGCAGCCGCAGGCACTGGACCTTGACCATTGGACGGTCACGCTTGCGGATCTTCATTCGCGCCATCAACGCGCTGGCCACTGGATTGGTCTTGTTCACGTATTCGGACCAATTGAGGCGATTGAGCTGCACGGTCATGTAGCGAAATTCCAGCACCGCCAGGTCGTGAAATTCCATAGAGTAGCTTTGGGGCTGGAGCTTTTGGCCAGGAAAGGAGAAGATGGCGATGGGATAAATCGGCAAGTGGTAGCGGTCCCAAAGCGTGGTGAAGTAGCGGAAGAATCTGGCGGGAAAGTTGGGCGTGCTCTGGGCTTCGTGCTCGACGTGGACGATAAAAAAGGCATCCCCGTCAAGCAGCCTCAGGCGCACCACCAGGTCCCTGGTGCGCGTGGATTCTTGGTAGGTCTCTTTGTCGAGAAACTCAGGCTGTTGGGAACGGTCAACCAGGGCAGCGAGATCGTGAAACAGCCGCTCCGACGGCCCCCAATCGTGATCCCTCGGGCAGGCTCTCCATGGCTGGCGCAGAAGGCGGCGCCTTATGAAGAAAGTGCTGCTGCGCCTCTTTCTCATGGCTCTGGGCCTGCTTTTCGCCTTGACCCTGGCCGAGGTGGGCGTGCGTTATGCCTACCCCGACGGTGGCATTCCGGCCGCCCATCTCGAGTCCACTTCGCTGGAGCAGTACACCAGTGTGCACGAGGATGCCGAAGCCGGTTACCTGCCTGTGCTCGGCCGCGGGGAGTACGATACCCACGGCTTTCTCAAGAATGACTATGACGTGCACAAGCGCCGGGGCAAACGGCTGGTTTTTGCCGGCGACTCGGTGACCCACCGCAAGCGTCTGGTCAACGCGCTGCGCCAGCTTTACGGTG
>JALHOV010000141.1 GCA_022842865.1 Vulcanimicrobiota bacterium
ATTTCCTGGCGAACATGAGTCACGAAATACGCACTCCCATGAATGGCGTGCTTGGTATGGTGGGCCATTTGTTAGGGACCCGACTGGAGCCGACGCAGAAAGAGTATGCAGAATTGATAGCAGAGCGCTGAGAATCTGCTGGTGGTGCTCAACGACATTCTCGATTTCTCCAAGATCGAAGCCGGTCTGCTGGAAGTGGAGCGCATTCCCTTTTCGCCAGCTCAGGTCGCTTCCGAGGCGCTCTCGCCTTTCGTGGCCAAAGCCCTCGATTCCAAGCTGGCTTTAACCGCTCTGCTCACCCCGCGAATCCCGGCCGTGCTTAAGGGCGACCCCGCCCGCTTCCGCCAGGTGCTCATCAATCTGGTCAGTAACGCGATCAAATTCACCTCAGAAGGTTACGTCACCCTGACCATGGATCTGTTCGACCAACATCTGGTGGCTTCGGTGGCCGATTCCGGGGCGGGTATTCCTCGCGAAAAACTGGTGGAGATTTTTCAGCCATTCAATCAGCTGGATCCCTCCATTCACCGGCTTTACGGTGGAACAGGACTGGGGCTGGCCATTTGCCAACGACTCATGCAATTGATGGGTGGGCGGCTGACCATGTCCAGCGAAGTCGGAGTGGGCACTGTGGTCCGGGCTGCCTTACCGCTGTCGCAAGAGCTCGAGCCCACGGACTTTTTCACGAATCTGCCCGCAGAGGTTGGTCTGCTGGCTGGCCAGGATGCCTATGGGCAGCTAGTGCGCTCCACTCTCGAGCAGCGGGGCGTTAAGACCCAGAGTTTGCAGCCGGGCGAATCGTTCCGAGGAACGGTGGTGGTCGATACCAGTTTCGCCCGCGTGCCCGAAGATTGCCAGCAGGTCGTAATTTTACATACTGATTCGGGCAGTCTCGGCCTCGATGATGAGCGGCTCCATTGGGTAAGTCGTCCTTTCACCAGTCATTCTCTATTACGGGCTCTGGTTGGTCAGGAAAGCGACGGCGAACTGGAAAATGACCAGGCATGGGAACAGCAGCGAACTTTGCGCGTCTTGTTGGCCGAGGATAATCCCATCGGGCAGACCGTGGTTCGGCTGATGCTGGAGCAAGAAGCTTGTGAAGTCACGGTCGTTTCCGACGGTGGGGATGCCGCCCGGGAAGCCATCGAGGGCAATTATCAATTGGTGTTGATGGATGTGCAAATGCCGACCCTCAATGGTCTGGATGCCACCCGCCAGGTGCGGGCCTGGGAACAGCAGCACGGTCGGGAGCCCGTCTTGATCGTGGCTCTGACCGCCCTTGCTTACGAAACCGACCGCAGGTCCACCATAGAAGCCGGAATGAATTCCTTTTTGACTAAACCTGTGGTTGTTTCCGAATTGAAGCATCTCATCAGTGAAATCCGTAAGGGGTAAAAGGCCGTGTCCAATCCTACTTCGTCGGTCCGAAATCTAGTCTATGCGGGTGTGCTCTCCATTCTCAGCATGACCATGGTGCTGATCCTGGCCTCTGCCTGGCTGGGCAGCCAGATGGAAAAGCAGTTAAAATGGACCGACCATAGCCATCTGGTTCGCCGTCTGCTGAGTGCCATTGAATCGGACCTGGTGCGCGCCGAGTCAGCCCAGCGAGCCTACACCCTGATGGGCAAGGAAGAGTTCCTGACTGGCTACGAGGCCATCAACAACCTGGGTCGGCAATTGGACGCGCTGCAACTGGGAGTTTCCGACAATCCCGATCAGGTGAACTCGTGCACCAGGTTGCGGGAGGCCATTGATCTGAAGATTGCCTTCATGAGTCGTTGTATCTCTCTAAAGCGTTCCGGCCAGGAAGCGGAGTTGAAGGACTACATCAACAGTGGGGAAGGATTGGATAAGGCTCAGGCCATTCATCGTTTTGCCGCCGCCATGGACGGCGTCGAAAGTAACTTGCTGGAAAAGCGGCGGACCACCCTGGCCAGTACGCAAGCCGGCCTGAACTGGACGCTGCTGGTCGGTCTATGTGTCGACCTGGTGGTCGGACTGGTCGTGCTTTCGGTGCTGGGCCAGCGACTGGCCCCACTCGCTCCGGCCGCCACTTTCGCCGAGCGTATCGGCCGAGGAGATTTGACTTCGGACCCACTGCCGGTGCGCAACAATGACGAGGTGGGGCGCGTCTGCACTAGCCTGAACCAGATGTTGGGCAATTTGCGGGTGGCTTCTCAGCAAAACCAAAACCATGCCGATACCCTGAATGGAGCTACAGCTCGGATTGCCTCGGCCAGTAAGGAACAAGCCGTGGCCCTGCAGCAACAGTCAACGGCAATGCAGCAGACCTCGGTCACTTTGGAGGAACTCGGTCAGAGCGCAAGTCAAATCGCCGACCGAGCCCGTGAGGTGGCCTCGCGGGCGGAAGCTACGTCGCAGGCCGCCGGCGCCGGGCTGGAGTCGGTGCGCAAGAGCGTCCGTTCCACCCGGTCCCTGGTGGATCAGGTCCAGGTGGTCTCGGAACGCATCAATGCCTTGGGCGAAAAGACCGACGCCATTCGCAGCATCGTACTCTCGGTCAACGACATTGCCGAGCGCTCGAACGTGCTGGCTCTGAACGCGGCCATTCTGGCAGCGGCGGCCGGCAGTGAAGGCAAAAGTTTCACCGTGGTGGCGAACGAAATGAAAAGCCTGGCCGACCAGTGCAAAGAAGCGACAGTGCAGGTGCGTGAGTTGCTAGGCGACGTGGAACGGGGAATTCAGGCCTCGGTGGCGTTGATCGAGGAAGCCGGCAAACGGGGCATGTCAGGCACCACTTTTACCGATGAGGCCTCGGTCTCCATTCATCAGCTCAATTCCCAGGTCAACGATAGCAGCCAGGCCTTTCAGCAGATCGTAGCGGCCACCAATCAGCAGAAGCTGGCCTTTGAGCAAGTATCCGAAGCCCTCCTGAGCATTCGCCAGGCCACACAGCAGTCGGCCGCCACGACTCAACAGTTGGAGCAGACGACTACAGAACTGCACCGTCTCAGTGGCGACCTGGTCAAATCCCTGGATACCTTCAAGATGGACCGAACGGAATGAAACTGTTGCTGGCTCGCTTGCAGAATCGAAGTCTGGCTTTGCCGTTAGCCAGCGTAGAGCGGGTCATTCTGCGTCCTCGACTGGAGGTCTTGCCCGATCTGCCGGTCTGGCTGGCCGGTTTCTTGCAGTTGCCGGGAGAGTCTCTGCCGGTCCTGGATGTGGAAGCGCTCTTCGAAGGTCATCGCTGTCCCTGGGGCCTCTACAATCCCATTGTAATCATCCGGGACGAGAGAAACCTGGCCCTGCTGTTCACGGCTGTAGATGGGCTGGTGGATGTCCCTCCGGAAGAATTCCGTCCCCTGCAACCGGAAGATTCCTTTCAAGGGGTGGCGGCTGCCCTCATTCCCCGTTCCCAGGAGTGGGCGCCCATCCTGGTGCCGAGATTGCTGCTGGTCGCGCAGGAGCAACGCAAACTCGACCACTGGAGTGACGTCCTGGGGCGGCGCCTGGAGGGCCTTGGATGAGCCGCTCGCGCAGTGTCGGAGAAACCCACTTCTTTCGTCAACCATCCCAGTTTGACCACATGGTGAAGGTCGTGGGAGCGCGGTTGAACAGGCCAAACTCTCCCGTCCGCATCTGGTCGGCTGGCTGCGCCAATGGCGCCGAAATCTACTCGGCCGTGTTACTGCTGGCCCAGCGGCACTCTCTTGGGCGAGGGCGTTTTACCTTTACCGGAAGCGATTTCAACGCCCATGCCATCGAGGGGGCCCGGCTGGGGCGGTTCACCTCCTGGCACTTGCGTGGTTGCTCAGAACGTTTTCGCGAGCAGTATTTTCGGCAGGCGGACGAAGGCGCTTGGGAACTGAATCAGGATATCGCCGGCCAGGTCAGCTTTTTCTACCACGATCTTTTGGACGGGGCCGAGGTGGAAACGCAGGACGTGATCTTTTGCCGCAATGTGATGATTTATATGGACCCGGCCAGCATGGCCCGAGTGGTGGACCGCCTTTATCAATGGCTGGCGCCCGATGGCGTGCTATACCTCGGTTATGCCGAAGCGGTCCTGGCCGGAGACCACCCCGGTCTGCAGCTCATCGACTCCTCGCTGGCGGCCTACCGGCGCAAGACCTTCGAGCTGACCACACTGCCTATCCCCGTCTTGCTGCCGCCGATTCCGTTGGAGCCGCTGCGCCCGAATCCGATACGGCCTCGGATGGCTGGACGTTCCGAGGCGCTGGCCTTCCTGGAGGAAGCCGCTCGTTTCGTGGACAGCAACCAGCCGCGTCAAGCCTCTCGTTCTCTAAAAAAGAGTCTCTATCTCGACCCTTCTCTGGCCGTTTCACATTATCAGCTGGGCCTGCTGGAGCTGGGGGAACAGCGAGTGGAGCAGGCTCGACGCCATTGGCGCAACGTCATCACTTTAGCACGTCGCCAGTCACCCACCGACACCGTGCCTGGCTGGGATAGTTGCACATGGGAACAGTTGCTGCAATGGACCGAAAGACAGCTAAAACGACTCGGAGAATCCGATGTTTGATCCTGATGAGATCCTGAAGCGGCGCACTCAGGAATTGGCCTTCCCGGCCGAACTGGTGAAGGATAGCAACGCGCCCACCCATATCCTGGTGGCCACCGGCCAGGGTCGCTTCGCTCTACCGGTGGAGGAGTTGCAAGGCGCCACTCGTCAGAAGATTTCCCCTGTCCCCCTCAGTCCGCCCTCATGGCTTGGGATCACTCACTACATGGAGTCCTTCTGGCCGGTGCGCTGGTTGGGTATTCCTGAAGGGGACCTGGAAGAGGGGCTCACCGCTGCTTACTTCGTGCTCTTCTTGCGAGGACGCAAACTGGGCCTGGCGGTGGAGAGGCACCTCGGCCTGCTGGCTTTGAATGAGCGCCACCGTTTGCCAGCCAGTGCCTCGCTGGCCGACGGGCTTGAATACTTGCGAGTTGCCTGGACGCTGCCTGACGGCACGCTGGTCCTCGAGGTTTTACCGGTATGAAGCCTTCAGATGCCGCTCGCAAACGCGTCCTGGAGTCGTTTTCCGTGGAGCACCGCGACCACCTGGTGCGCCTGGAAACTCTTGAGCGTGACCTGGCTCAAGGCAGCTGGAAGGAGGAGACGGTGGCTAACGCCAGGCGTTCCCTGCATAGCTTAAAAGGAACTGCCCGCCTGTTGAATTTTCCGTTCGTCGAGCAGCTGGCTCATCGCGGCGAGACCCTCCTCTTGCTTTATGACGACATGTCCGTCGAAGAGCGTCGGGTCGATTGGGTCCGTACTCTGCGCGACGCACTCGAGGATTCTGTGGCCGCCGCGCTGGCGGGCAAGCGATCTCCGTCGGCAGAGAGGGCCTATCGAGATTTGGGCACCTGGGTGGAAGCGGATGAGAGCGAGGACTTGCCACAATCTTTTGAGGGGGAGCTCGATCCGCAACGTCAGGTGGTCCGTGTCCAGGTGAATCAGTTAGAGAACTTGATTCGCGCCAGCGGGCGGATTGGCGCCCAACCTTTCGCTCTCCAGGAAGGTTTGCGCCAGTTGCGGCAACAGGTAGGCCCACGTCAACAATCGCTGCTGCGCCGTCTCGAAGGGCTGGCCGCGGATGTGGCCCAGTCGACCGAAGAACTACGAGAGGAAGCACGCCAGCTTCTGCTGGTGCCCGCTCGGGATTTGCTGGGAGGCATGTCCAGCCAGGCCCGGGAGTTGGCTCAAAGCCTGGGCAAACAGGTCGATTTTGTGCTGGAGGGCGGCGACACGCTGGTGGAGCTGCCTCTCTTGCAGGCTCTGCTTGACCCCCTCAACCATCTGCTTTCCAATGCCGTTCATCATGGACTGGAAAGCACCGAGGAACGGCGCCGGCTGGGTAAGTCGGAACGTGGCCTCGTTTGTTTGCGGGTGCGGCGCGGCGGAGAGCAATTGATTTTGCAGATGAGCGACGACGGCGGCGGACTGAAACCCGACCTTCTCTTGGAGCGAGCGCGGGCGCTCGGGGTGGGAGGTGAACTGTCTACCGAAGAGCTGGTCTTTGTGGATGGTCTCAGCAGTCAGGCGGTGGCCAGCCGGGGCGCCGGGCGGGGCGTTGGAATGGGTGCGGTGCGCTCGCGAGTGCGTGAATTGAGTGGATCGATCCGCTGGTTGGAAGGGGAGGGGACGACCTGGGAGCTGGCTTTTAGTTCGGGGGCCTGGGGCGTCCAGATCTTGACCGTGCGCAGCGGGGGGCGTGAGTTTGCGCTGCCAACCCGCGCGGTGGTACGTTTGCGCTATCTAACCCAGACCGAGGTCCTGCACGACCAAGAGGGCATCTATGTGGTCGAGAATGGGCAGCGTCGATCCATCGTTCCCCTGGCCGGGCTACTGGGCCTTAGCGAGCCGGACCTTTCTCAATTGGCGCGCTTGCGGGTTGTCGAAATCGGCGTCGGAGCGAGCAGGCGCCTGTTGCAGGTGGAAGATTGGGTAGGCCATCTTTCCATTACTCTGCAGGCGATGCAGGGCGGCGGTTGGCCGGACGACCTGCTGGAAGGGGTGTACGTATCCGCCGGAGGGGGGGTCTCGCTGGTCCTCAGAGCCGAGTTCCTGCTCCAGGAGAAAGCACGCTTGCTGCGCCCGGCCGCGGAAAAAAGCCGCCCCCGTCTGGTCTTGTTGGTGGACGACTCGCTCACCACCCGCCAGATGACGGCCGCTTTGTTGCAATCAGGCGGTTACGAAACGGTCGAGGCTGCCGATGGAACCGAGGCTTTGACCGTTCTCTCGGCGCGCTCAGTCGATTTGGTGGTCAGTGATGTGCAGATGCCGCTGCTCGACGGGTTCGGCTTGTTGCAGCGCATTCGACAACGAGAGGAATGGTCAGAGATTCCGGTCATCCTGCTGACCTCGCTGGCCGCGCCGGAAGAGCAAAAGCGTGGACTGGAACTGGGTGCGGATGCCTACTTGCTCAAGCAGACTTTTGACCATCGGCGTCTTATTGACACGATCCATGGTCTACTGTGAGCAGCATCCGCGTACTGGTGGTGGATGACCGGGCCGAATATCGCCAGTGGGTTCAAGAGGTCTTGGAGGAAGATGGGCGGTTTTTGGTGGTGGCCGCATTACCCAAGTGCGAGGAGGCACTCCGTTTCATCCGCCTGGAGTCTCCTCAAGCGGTCACCATTCGCTGGCCCATGAGCGACGGCTCCAGCGCAACCTGTGTGCGCCATGTCAGCGCGCAGTTCGCAACGCCGGTGGTGGCTCTGGTTGAAGAAGATTTTGCCAGAAACGAAGGACGGGCCCTGCGCCTGGGGGCAGTGAGTGCTTTTTTAGCCCTACCGGACCGCCAGCACCCGGACTATCTGAGACGCTGCCGGGCTCTTTGCGATCATGTGGCGGCCATGAGTAAGGTTCATATCATTCGCCGCAAATTGGTAGCAGGCAACCTTGGCCCGGATCTGGGCGGCGAAGGCCCGACCTCCAGTGACCGACTGCCGCCCTCAATGGGCCAGTTGATGGCTGTAGGTATCGTGGCTTCTACTGGCGGTCCGGCGGCCGTCTGTGAAATTTTGAAGAAGCTTCCGAAGGATTTTTGCTCACCGGTCTTACTGGTGCAGCACATCACCTCCGAGTTCAGTCAGAGTTTCGTAGATTGGCTCAGTGGCAACATTGCGCTGGAAGTGCGCCTGGCAGAGCACGAGGAGTTCACCCTGCCGGGCAAGGTTTATGTGGCTCCTCCGGACTATCATTTGCATTGGAGCAACCGGCGCAACTGGCTGCGCAAGGGCGAAAGAGAATGTTGGCAGCGACCCTCGGGCAACGTGCTCTTTCGCTCGATGGCAGAAAGCGGTCTCACCACCATCGGCGTGATTTTAACTGGACTGGGGGAGGACGGCGCGCAGGGTTTGCTGGCGCTGCGCGAATCGGGCGCTCACACCATCGCCCAGGACCGGGAGAGCTGTGTCGTTTACGGTATGCCCAAGGCGGCCGTGCGAATTGGGGCGGTGGATGAAGAAATTCCGCTGGAAAGAATCGGCCCGCGCATCCTAGATCTGGCGGGAGAGTCCAGGGTACCCTGATCCTTTGCGTCCGATGACGTTCGGCTCTGGGGTCAGGCACCCCGGGAATCTATGCTGTGCAGACGGGGTTGGTGCCCCACACGATTGGAATGGAGTTTCTTATGAATATCACTCTTTATGCAAGCTTTCCCGACGCCCACTTCGCCGAAAAGGCTCTAGCGGCGTTGCTCGACCGTGGTGCCGAGCAGAAAGACCTTTCGGCCCTCTTTCCGCCCGATTATCTGCGTGCCGATGAAGACCAAACAGTGGTCGAGAAGGCTACCTCCGGTGTGACGACCACCACTGCTGCCGACGCCGCTTCTGGCGCAGGCAAAGGCGCTGGAATTGGTTTGGGCCTCGGTGCCCTGGCCGCTTTGGCTTCGCTGGTCATCCCCGGCTTCGGTCTGGTTACGGGTGGAGGCGCTCTCGCGACCGCCCTGGCCGGCCTTGCGGGTGCAACCGTAGGTGGCGCCATCGCCGGTGGCGTAGGAGGCTATCTGCAGGACCAGGGAGTGCCGCAGCGCATCGCCGTCGACTCGGAAGAAGCACTGAAGAACGGTCGCGCTGTCATCGCCGTGGCTTGCCCCAGCGGAAACCTGGGCGAGTTCGAAGTTCGCGAAATCATCAACAAGTATAGCGCCGACACTTACGGTCGCGCTGACGCTGCTGCCATCCACCAGATGCCTTAAAGTTTTTTGGATTCCGGGGTTCCAAGGGGGTGCTAAGGCGCTTCCCTGGGACCCTATTTGTATGAAGGAGAGGGTTTGTCCGTGTCCGTTGCGTCCGCCAAGAAGTCTAAAATCACCGCCCTGGGAGCGACATTGTTGAAGAAAGGTTGCTCCTTCCGAGTTTGGGCCCCCTTTGCTGAGGAGGTGTCGGTGATCGGCAGCTTCAACGAGTTCACCCCCGGCAAGAATCCCCTGGAGCGGGACGATTCCGGTCATTGGTCCGGCATCGTCGACAATGCCAGGGTCGGCGATGAGTATCGCTACCATATCCGCAATGGGGCGAATGAGTTCACGCGCATTGATCCTTATGCTAAAGAGGTCACCAGTTCGATAGGCAACGGGGCAGTTTACGATTCCCAGAATTTCGACTGGGGCCAGGATGAAAAATTCCCGGGGCTCGGACCATACAATGAACTGGTCATTTACGAAATGCACATTGGCACATTTCAGGACTCCAAAGGCAAAGGGCCTGGCACCTTTGCTGACGCCGAAAAACGGCTGGGTCACCTGAAGAGGCTGGGGGTCAACGCGGTGGAAATTTTGCCCGTGGCCGAGTTTCCCGGAGACTGGTCTTGGGGCTACAATCCCTCTCATCTCTTCGCGGTGGAAATGGCCTACGGCGGGCCAGATGCGTTCAAGCGTTTCATTAAGAAATGCCACGAGCACGGCCTCGGTGTCATTCTTGACGTGGTCTTTAACCATATGGGACCGAGCGACCTGGACCTCTGGCAGTTCGACGGTTGGTCGGAAAACGGAATGGGCGGGATCTACTTCTACAATGACGAGCGTTCCAATACTCCGTGGGGAGATACTCGCCCCGATTATGGGCGCGCGGAAGTCCGGCAGTTTTTGCGCGACAACGCCATAATGTGGTTGGAGGAATTTCGCGTCGACGGACTGCGTTACGATTCGACCTTGTACATGCGTACCATCGATATGGTCCGGGAAATTCCTGAGGCTTGGGAGCTCTTTCAGGGCCTGAATGGAGAAATTCGTTCGCGTTTCCCAGGCAAGATTTTGATCGCCGAGGACTTACAAGACAGCCATTCTCTGACCGCTCCGGTCGAAGAGGGAGGAGGCGGTTTTCACAGCCAGTGGTGCGCTCACTTCGTTCACCCGGTGAGGGCCGCCGTGACGACGCCAGAAGACGACCATCGCTCCATGAGTCAGGTGATGGGTGCTTTGCTCCATCGATTTAACGGCGATGTCTTCCAAAGGATTGTCTACAGCGAGTCCCACGATGAAGTGGCCAACGGCAAGCAGCGCGTCACTTCCGAAGTGGACCCCGAGAATCCGCGCGATTGGTATGCGCGCCGCCGATCTACCCTGGCCGGGGCTCTGGCTCTCACGGCTCCGGGAATTCCCATGCTCTTTCAGGGCCAGGAGTTCCTTGAGGACGGTTGGTTCGAGGATACCGTGCCACTGGATTGGGAGTTGTCCGAGGATTTCCGCGGTATCGTGCGCCTTTATCGCGATCTGATTCGCTTGCGTCGAAATCTGGATGGCGTCTCGGCCGGTCTGACCGGTCAGGGGATCCAGATGATCCGGAACGACGAAAGCAAGAACGTGTTGGCCTTTTCCCGTTATGCGGAAGTCAATCAGGAAGTCGTCGTCATCGCTCACTTCTCGGCCCAAGAAATAGAAACATTCCGCCTGGGGCTGCCCGGACCGGGCATCTGGAAGATCCGGTTGAACACGGCGGCTTCTGCCTACAGCCCGGATTACACTGAGCCCAAAGGTGGAGAAATCGAAGCCGAAGACGTGGCCTGGGATGAGCAAACGCACAGCGCCGAGTTCAAGTTGACGCCTTACAGTCTGGTGATTTTGAGCCGGTAGTGGCCGGAAGGGCAAAAATAAAAGGCCTGGCGATATCGCCAGGCCTTTTCCAGTTTAGCTCTTAGTTGAAGCTGTCTTTGAGTGCCACGCTGGTGCCGACCAGCGCGCCGCTCAGGGCACCGGTGACGGCCAGAGCGGCTCCAGCCGCCCAACTGTGACCGCTGGCGCCGAGCACGCAACCGGCGATGCCGCCGATGGCCATTGCCCCGAGGCCGATGCCGAAAGACTGCTCGGACAGGCCGATTCGGGCTGCACCGACGGTTGCGGCCACACCCAGGCCGGTTCCGGTGGCAGCGCCGGTGAGGCCACCCATAAATCCGCCGCCGCCAGCTCCAGCGAACAAACCGACTCCCGCGCCGACCGCCGCGCCGATAATGACAGGCGCCAGAGCTTTTAAAGTGGAGGGCTCAGCCGGGGTAAAGCTCTCTTGAGGTGCATCGGGGGCTGGTGCCTGATCGGGTTTGCTGACCGGTGGTTTCTGATTGGGGGTGGGGTTGGATTGGATGAATGCGCTGACTTTCATGGAGTTCTCCTGGTCTTTGTGTGTAAATCCCGTGTTATCTCGATATACCCGATCCGCCTGAAATCTTTCTGAACCGCGAGTATGCCAATACCCGGAGTAAGGGGACGAGTCAATCTGCTGGTCTGCCATCTTCTCAAGCTACCATTGACCTGAAAGCGTAGGCACCTTTGTGGACGCTTCGCAAGACACCTGAGAGGAAGGGAACAGACCCATGAATCCGATTCACAACACCGGCAAGCAGATGGCGGATAAGGCCGACCAGGCGCTGACCCAGATGGGCGGCGTGCTGCAGAAGGCGGCCGGTCAATTGCATGTTTCCGATATGCAGGCGGACCTTACGAGACTGATTCGCAAGTATCCGACGCACGTATTGCTGGCCGGGCTCTCCTTAGGATTCCTGACCGGCGCCGTGCTCACCCGGCGTTAGCCCAATCACCGCTGCCCATCCTGCTTGCTGGCGTAGCGCACAAGTCGGGGGGCGCCGATCATTCCATTTGAGAGGATTAGGTTATGAGTAAAAACGATAACGAGTTGCGTCAATTCATCGAGGAGAAACCGCTCACCAGTTTGGGAGGGGCGATCCTGGTGGGATTCGCGGTGGGCTCGGGAGCCGCCGCGCCTCTCCTGCTAGGTGCAGGGATGAGCCGGTCCGGGCTGGGGGGAATGATCAAAAGCTGGTTAGGCCAGGAAGTGGAGCAGGGCCTGCGAGATTGGCTCCAGCGGCAGCGGCCTAAGCCTACTTTAGAGCCACAGGTCGACAGTGGCGCTCCGGGCCAAACGCCGCTGGCTCGGAAAGTCTCTGCGGAGCTTGGTGGGTACGTAAATACCTAGGGCCGGGTATCTCGAGCGGTTCAAGGAGACTTCATGGCTCTGTAGCATGAAGAAAATCTCCCGCTACGGAGGGGATGAGAAGGTGGTGATGATGTCCAACTGGGCCATCACATTTTTGCTGCTGGCCTGTGTTTCGGGCCTGCTTGGATTCGTTGCAATGGGGGACGATGCCGCGCCCCTGGCTCGTATGCTCTTCAATCTGTTCTTGTTCCTATTCCTGGTTGCGGTCTTTGTGCGCAACGTCTGGCAGGCCGGAGCGTTTCGAGCCTGGCGTGACGAAGACTTGCCGCACCACCGGTAGAACGACCAGGGAAGTGAGCAGGCTGCTGACTACTCCGAGTCCCATAATCAGGCCCAGGCTGGCGATGCCCCGATAAGATGAAGTGACCAGCGAGATATAGCCGAGCACGGTGGACACGCCAGAGACCAGCACGGCATTGCCGGTCGAGCCGGCAAACACTCCGTGGTGGGGATTTTCCCGCAAACGGTGCACGACGTGGACTCCAAAAACCAGACCGATGCCCAGGGTTAGAGGCAGCGCCGTCGCGTTGGCGGGATTGAAGTTCACGCCCAGCACCCCCATCGCTCCCAGCATCCAGATAACGCCGAGCAACTTGGGAGCGAGCGCCCACAATGCCTCGTCCAGACGCCGAAACGAGATCAAAAGAATGAGACTGATGGCAACCAGAGCGTTACGCCCCGCCACCCAATAAGAGTCCTTGATCTGCTGCAAATAGGTCTGGGTCAGCAGGGGTAGTCCGGTAACCTCTGGATCCACTCGAGATAACTCTCCGATAAAGCGCTCCAGCGGCGCCTTCTCCCAGACATCTTCTTTTGGGTAGATCTTGATCAGCCATACGGATCCCTGGCGATAGCGGTTCAGCAAGTCGGCCGGCAGCTGGCTCCATTTGGGTTCCGGTTCCTCCCGCTGAGCGGCCAGCCACTCGTGGCGGCGTATGAGGTCGTGCTTGAACTCCCCGAAGAAATGGGAGAGTCCGTCCTGGATGGGTCCCGGTCCTAGCTGCTCGAGAATCTTGCTCACTTCCGCGTCGCCACCCTGGAAGCGCTTCTTCAAGCTTAATAGTTGCTCGGTGGTCAGCCGCTGGCTCGGCTCGGGAAGTTCCTTGAGCCACTTGGGGGGGCCTGCGAGTTTGGCCAGTAAAGTTCCAATGCGCGAGCGGCGTTGGCCCGCATTCTCGGGGATCCAGTCCGCCGGACTCTCCACTCGGGCCACCCCGGGCAGCTTGCGAAATTCCTCGGTACGCCGGCGCATCTCGTTCTCGTCCGCGGCCAGGGAACACGCATAGAGGCTGCACATTCCGCAGCGCTGATGAAACTCTCGATCGATGCGGATGGCCTGGGCGTCCGCCGGCATCATATGCAACAGGTTGTAGTCAAAGCTCGGCCGCTGCAGGTTCAGAGCAGCCAGCACAGTTATGCCGGCTGCGACCAGTAACACCAGGCGCGGACTCGACCGCCATTTCAGTTCCCAGCGTTGCCAGGGACCGGGAGGCGGAGCCGTTCCCTGACCACCCGTGGCGAGTAACAAGGCCGGCAGAATGGTGACCGAAGCCAACCAGCACAGGAGCACTCCGACCCCGCTGATCATGCCCAATTGAGCCACACCCAGAAAAGGCGTGGCCATCAAGCTGAAAAAGGCGGCGCTGGTGGCCAAAGCGCCTACGAAGTTTTCTTTGCCCACGCTGGCCAATGTTTTCTTCACGGCCGCCTCGGCGTCGCTGTGGCGGTCGCGCTCTTCAAAAAAGCGGTAGAGCATTTGCACATTGAAGTCCATGCCCAGGCCGATCAAGGTGGCCATAAAATTCAGCGTGATCAGGTTCAGCTTGGGCGCGACCAGGGCCGCCCACGCGCAACTCCAGCAGAGGGCGAGGACCACCGTCAACAGGGCCAGGCGGGCCGGCTGAGGTCGACCAAAAGCCCAACGGAAAAAGCTGTGCACCAGGATGAGCGAGATAAGGCTGACCTGGATGGCGGTGCGTCGGGCCGCTTGCCCGTCGTCACAAAAGGCCACAAAGTCGCCCCCTAAGACCACTTCTACCCCAGCATGTTCGCGTACCACCTGGTTGACTCGAGTGCGCAGACGCTCGAGCAGGGCGTCATCACTGCCCGGTCCGGCGATTACGCGGGCGGCCACCACCAGCGTATCGGGCGTTAGTTGCAAGTAGCGGCGCGACTCAAGTTGGGGTGGATAGGGCCCGAATGGGCTTTGATAGGGCTCGTGACCGCGGCTGCGCAGGGAGTGAAGCAATTCCCGGGTTACTTCGGATTGGGGGGGGAGGCGGCCGTCCCGGAAGGTCTCCTGGAGCTTGAGTCGCTCTTCGAGCAGGTCGAGATTTTCCAGACTGGTGTAATACAGCCCTTGCTGCGGCAGCAACGGCATTTCCAGGAATCCGCTGACTTCCTTGAGACGTGGTTCGCCGCCGAGTTGTTGAACCAGAGCGTCGGCACAGGCGCGACGCAGTTCCTGGTCGCTGCAACTGACCAGCAATACCACTTCCGGGTTGGCGCCAAAAGCTTGACGGAACTCTTCAAAGCGCTGTTGAGCCGGATGGTGCGGGTCCAGCATGCGGGTGCGATCGTTGCTAAACTCCAGGCGGGTGCCTGCGAAAACCAGGCAAAGCACCGCCAAGACGATTCCAATCCCCAGGATCCAGCGGGGCTTCAGTTTTGCAACAAACCCATCTGCCATAGGACGTAGGCGTAGTCGAAGGCGCGCTCCTTGAGGCGGTCATAGCGCCCCGAAGAGCCACCGTGGCCGGCTTTCAGGTTGGATTTGAGCAGCAGCGGGTTGTGGTCGGTTTTGAGGGCGCGCATCTTGGCAACCAGTTTGGCCCCCTCCCAGTAGGGCACCTGACTGTCGTTGAGGGAGACTTTGACCAGCATGGACGGGTAATCTTTTGCCTGCAGATTATCGTAAGGCGAATATTGCAGCATGTAGTCAAAGGCGGTCTTCTCGTTGGGATTGCCCCATTCAATGTATTCTCCGGTGGTCAGGGGCAAACTGGCGTCGAGCATGGTGTTCATCACGTCCACAAAGGGAACCTTGCATACACCCGCGCGAAAGAGGCCGGGGCGCTGATTGATGGCCGCTCCCACCAGGAGTCCGCCCGCGCTACCACCGGTGATGACGAGGCCGTCGGCTCGAGACCAACCGCTGTCGACCAGGTTCTGGCCGCAATCAACAAAATCGTTGAAGGTATTCATTTTCTGCATCATGCGCCCGGCCATCCGCCAGGGCTCGCCCATTTCGCCACCTCCGCGGATGTGCGCGTAGGCGTACACGACACCTCGGTCGAGCAGGCTGACCAGGGTCTGAGAGAAGTAAGGGTCGTCGATGGAACCGTAGGAGCCGTATCCCTCCATAAGCAGCGGGTGGCTTTTGTCGGCCTTGGTGCCGGCCCGGTAAACCAGGGTGACAGGCACGGTGACTCCGTCGCGGGAGGTCACGTTCCAACGCTGGCACCGATAAAGTTTGGCGTTGTAATTGGGAACGGGTTGTTGGCGGATCTTACGCAGAGCACCGCTCTTAAGACTGACGTCGTAGGTGGTGGGCGGCGTGACCGGTGATTCATATTCGACTCGGACATAACCCAGGTCGGCGTCTTCGTTTTCTCCCAGCGACAGACTTCGCACCGTCTCCTTGAACTGGATTTCTTTGAGATTTCGACCCTGGCCGTCGCTGACGGCCAGGCCAGGGATACCGGTTCGGCGGACCGATAGGGCGATGTGTTCTGGGAACAAGCAGAATTGATCGACCTGGGTGCCTTCAGGCAGCACAACCAGATCCTGCCACTCTGCCGGTTGCTGCACGGACGCTGACACGACCTTGAACATGGGTGCTTTCAGGTTGGTGCGGATCACGAAGCGACCCTGGTAGTAGTCCCCCCAATACTCG
>JALHOV010000142.1 GCA_022842865.1 Vulcanimicrobiota bacterium
GTGCTGCGGATACGAGTGCTAGACAGCGGCATCGGCATTCCTCCCAAGAAACTGGCCAGCATCTTTGAACCCTTCACTCAGGTGGATGCCTCGACCACCCGAAGTTACGCGGGCACGGGTTTGGGCCTGGCCATTTCGCGCCAACTGGTCGAGCTGCTAGGAGGCCGCCTCTGGGTCGAAAGCCAGCAAAGTCTGGCCGGCGATCCGCCTCCCGGATGGCGTCCCGGGGAGCCCCAGCAGGGCTGCGCCTTTTGGATTGAACTTCCCCTGGAGTTGGTGGCCAACCATCTCGACTCGGCAACTCGCACCCTGGAGGATCCGGTGCTGATGGAAAACACCCGTATTCTGGTGGCCGAGGACAACCCGATGAACCAGCGGGTGATCCTGGCTCTGCTGGAGCGATTCCATCAGCAGGCCGAGGTGGTGGAAACGGGCCTGGCCGCCGTCGAAGCCTGCCGCCGCACCCACTATGACCTGGTTTTCATGGACCTGCAAATGCCCGAACTGGACGGCCTGCAGGCCACCGCACAGATTCGCGCCCTGGACCCGGCTCGCCAGCCCTACATCGTAGCGCTGACCGCCAATGCTTTCGAAGACGACCGCCAACGTTGCCTGGCCGCGGGGATGAATGCCTATCTAAGCAAGCCGCTGCGACGCCAACAACTCTCCCTGGCGCTGCACCAGTATTTGGAATACGCAAAATGAAAAAGGCCCGCGTAACGGCGGGCCTTTTTCATTCCCCAGTCGGGTAGGGTCAGGCGAAGGGCAGCGAACGGGCCCAATTGGCCAGGCGCTCGGCTTCCGCGACCGTCAGGTCGGCGGGAAGCTCCAGTTCGATGTGATAGCCCGGGCGGACCCAAAGCTGGTGCTCGAGCACGCCGCGCGGCCGTTCGGCGCGGGCGGCTCTGGGCGCGGGAGACGCAACGGCTTGTGCGCGAGGAGCGGGTTCGGGAGCCTTGGGTTTGCGCCCCCGGTTAGAATTCTTTTTACTGGCGCCCAAGATGGCTTCGATGACATCTTCTCGGCGCTCGACCTCTTTGGGTATGTGGGCGGCCGACAGGCCGCGCTCCGAGAGTGCGTGGATTCTTTCGCGGTCGGCCGAACTGAGGCGGCCTCTCTTACTCATTACCATTTAAAGCGAAACTCCCTAAAATACGATAATCTAGTTAGACACTATTTGCCCAATAAATGCATTAATACGATTCTACTAAAGTGATTCCCTTAAAAGCAACCAGGGAAACCTTTTGCCTGACCGACTTGAGCTCAAAGCCCATCATTCCTGACTTCATCGCGCGGACTATAGGAAAACTCGCCAAGAAAATTCAGGCTTGATTGAACCGGTCGACCGTTTGCTTCCAGTCAGTCGCGGCCATGAAGGATAACTTATCATACGGATCCTTCGTTCGCTTCAGCTCGACACTTAAACCGGTGGCGCCGGGATTGTCCGGAGTGTGATGTTCGGCCACGATTACCTGAGATAAATGTGCCAGGCATTCCTCGACAGCCTTCTTCAATTTTCCCTGGTTGGCTGCCGTGGCACTCTCACCAACGCGCTTCAGGAAATCTCCCAAATCATAAACGAAGCCAAAAGCCTGGGTCTTGGAGCGCAGTTCCCGGAGCTGGGCGGTCGTGCCCCCGGCAGCCACCAGTTCCGCGGAGAAAGCCTTGAGGCTCTTTTCCAAACCGTCCATTTTAGAAAGATCGAATGCCGACATGGTGGGTAGCACTTCTTTGTTCTCGGAGGCGCGCTGAACCACCATATCTACCACCTGTCTAGCCTCGACATCGCTTTTGAACATGTGCGCCTGACGGATATCGGCCAACTGGCCGTGCCCTAAAATATGCGAATAGGGCCAACCCTCGCGCCCTTCCAGTGCCTGAGACGCAACCATAAATTTTGCATTATTCTTGATTTCACTGGCCACTTCCACAGCTGCCATCTGACAGGCGTCGAAGCCCAAAACATCCAGCTTCTGCCCGGTAGCTTGCTGAGCAGTGTCCAAAGCTTGTTTCAGCTGAGGCACGCTCATCCAGCCCTTGTGAGACTCGTCTTCGATCATTCCCTCCCAGCCTTTGCCGTGATCGGCGATGATCAGCATGTAACGCTCGGCCGGAAATGACTTGATTCCCCAGGTGATAAAGTCGGACAAGGTCTTAGGGTCCGACATGTTGACCGGGCCCAGGCTTTGAAGAACGGGCGAATCAATCCGGCGATCCGCTTCTGGTCCGCTGTCCCGGTCCTTCTCGACGCGAAACCGAAAGGCTCCAGCGCCCTGATGATCCAGCTGAGTTACCAATTGCACGGAAGGGTTGGAGCCGGTTTTTTCCATACTGGCCGCGTCATCGTAGATGTAGGCGTATAAATTGTTATCCGCGGCGCAATAGTTGAGGACCGTCCACTTGGCTTTGGGAAACCCGGCCGGGGCCACTACCTCAGAAGACGGCGGAGCGGGAACGGGAACGGAAGCGGGGGCGCTCATGTGCACGCGGTCTTCACCGGGAGCGGAAGTAAAGATGGAGGGAGCAGGCTTAGCAATGCGTCGCGGTGACGCGGCGGGCTGCGGCATAACGATGCTGGATGCTGCTTTAACTTGCACGACTTTCTCCACTCCAGGTTTCCCCACCCAAAGCTTAGCCGTCGCGGCCGCGGCTCAGGTTACAAAATTGTGAATGCATGGCTTTGTTCAAGGAAAGGTAACAAACCATGGCCGGGCCAACGGCTAGGCTGTTTATGGGGAATACGATGGCCCACGGGTCTGCTCAACGGAGGTTCAACATGACGGTAGGAAACGCACCGCTCGGGACACACAGGGGTTGCTCTTGCTTGCACTCACCTGTACGCCTGCGGGCCGAAGCGGCACCCACTCCGCCCCCCGTTGCCGGGCCCGTAGACACCCTTTTCAGCTTCAACACCCAGGATCGCCGCGTGATGGAACCTGGCACCAAGCTGATACCTGGCGTCGTCCAGGGCTCCAAGAAGAACCCCGAAACCGACAAAGCGATGCTCAACGTCGGACTGGAACCGGTCGACGGTAAGTACGTCTACACGGCTGATGATCCGCGCCAGAACACGGCCGTGACGTTCTCCAACGTAGCCAATACCATCAACGTATTCCGCGAGGCCTTTGGCGACTTCAAATGGTCTTTCAAATACGACAAACTGGCCATCAACCCCAATGGCGGCAAGGACTTCAACGCCTTCTACGCGCGCAATCAAGGCACCGTCAACTTTTTCTCGGAAGAAGATCCCATTTTTGGGCGTCAGGTTTTCTCGGGAGCTTCCGGCGAAATTGTGGCTCATGAAACCGGCCATGCTATTTTGGACGCTATCCGACCAGAGTATTTTGGCGCCTTCCGAAGCGACGTCGGCGCCTTCCACGAGTCTTTCGGAGACATGCTGGCCATTCATATGTCGCTGCTGGACGAGCGTGTCATCAAGCGCGTCCTGGTGCAAACCGGGGGAGACCTGAAAAAGCCCAATATCGCGGCTTATATGGCCGAAGAACTGGCCCAGGGCCTCAACAACAAGAAAGGCACCAACGCCACCGGTGGCGACTTCCTGCGCAACGCCAACAACAACTTCACCTGGGCTGACCCCAAGACCCTGCCGCAAAAGGGTGGCCCCGATAAACTCGGCTGGGAGATCCACGACTTCTCGAGGCTATGGACCGCCTCCCACTACGACGTTCTCAACGGCATGGTCCAGCAACGCATCCAGGACGGAGCGGCGGCTGATGTGGCCCTCCGCGAAAGCAATAAAGAACTGCTGAAAATGCTCGCCAACCTGCTCAAAGAAGCTCCGCGCGGTGACTTTACCTACAAAGACATGGCCATCGCCTTCATCAAGTCCGACAAGATCCACGCCGACGGTAAGCATGTCGAATTGCTCCAGAAGGTTTTCACCGACCGCAAGATTTTGCCAGCCGACCTGCCCGCGGAGACCTTCGAAACCGCACCGGCTCGAGAACACACCCGTCTCTTCCAGAGCTCGGAGGAACCAGGGTATGGTCAAATGGGAATCACCCTGGGCCAGGACTTCGGGATGTACTCCGGCGCCAAGGTCGAAATTCCGGTCGCTTCCGACCGGCTGCTTTTCAAAAGCGATGAACTACGGGAGCAGACGCAGGACGACATTCGCCGTCTCATTCAGGCCGGACGCATTCGCTACAACGACCCCAACTACCAGATGAAATTCCCCAACGATTACTTCAATCCGCAGGGCGAAGTCTACATTGGAGCGGTCGTCTGGGAGGGTGGTCAGATGAAGATCGAACGTCTGGCCATCGCTCACTAATTCGATTATAATCCAGGCCTGTGAGCCAACCTGTTGCGCGCCACCCCGCGTTAGACTTTCTAGCCCTGTTCTTGTCGGCTGTTCTCAGCCCGTTTCTTTGCGTTCCCTACTTTTGCCTGGTCTTCGCTCGCGCCACTGCACGAACCGACTCCGAATATTACCTTCTGTCCAGCCTTTGCATTTTTCTTTCCATCGGGGTGCCTGCTGCCTATATCGGTTGGCAGGTCTATAAAGGCAACATCACCGACATCCATGTGCGCCTGCGCGAGCAGCGGAAAGGGCCTTTTCGGGCAGGAATGGCCGGCCTGGGAACGCTGGTGCTGGTCCTCTGGCTGAGCGGCGGTCCTCTCCGACTCACCCAGCTTTCCGGACTTCTTTTCGCCCAGAGCTTCCTCTTCGAGTCGATTTCCCGAAACTGGAAAATCAGTATGCACACTTCGGTGCTGGCCGCCTGTCTGGCCGGCTGCGTGGAACTGGCCGGCTGGTCCCCCCTCAGCCTGCTCACCATCATCCCGCTGTGCTGGGCCCGCCACTACCGCGGCCGCCACACCTGGGGCCAGGCCTTTGGCGGCGCCGCCCTCGGCTACGGCCTCACCATCTACCCCCTCCGCTGGCTCGCCAGCTTTTAGCCTTCCCGCGCCTGCTGATCCCGGAAGGGGGATACAGGGGAATGGGGGGATTGAGGAGAGACCTGTGTCGTGAAGCTGGCTGGAGCCGCAGTTCCTTATTTGGGGTAGGCTTTGCTTGGGCGCGACCTGAACCTTAAAAGAAATCGGGGTGGCAGTTGGCCTTACCGCAGAGCCTATCTCCACATCCCCAACAATCTCCGAAATCTCCCTTCCTGACGGAGACTCGAAGGCGCGGGAGACTTAGCCTTGTTGTTCTTCAGCGAGGGCCAGGGCCTGGCTATCGTAGAGGGCGAAGGGGTGCTTGGGGTTGGCTTCCAGGCACTTGGCGAAGGAGGCGCGGGCCAGGTTGCGCTCGCCGAGCTGGGCGTGGCAGTTACCCTTCAAGTAATGAAGATTGGCATTATTGGGGTCCAGGCTCAGGCCCATCTCGATCTGCTCCAAAGCCAGCACCAGGTAGACGCCGCCCAACTGGCAGTAGATGTTGGCCAGCATGGTCCAGGCGCGCACGTTGGTGTGGTCTTCGCGCACCCCTCGAGAGGCGAAGCTGAGAGCCGGCTCCAGGTGGCCTCCCATAGCCTGCAGTTCGGCCATCAGCAAACAGGCTCCAGCGTGTCGGGCGTCGTGGCGTAGGGCCGATATGCATTCGGCGACGGCGTCGCTGAAGCGGCCTTCCTGCACCAACCTCTGGGCGCGATCGGCGTGAATGAGAGCTTGTTCTTCATTGGGGAGCATTTGGCCATGTTACCTCACCCCCGCCTCGTTTCCCTTCTAGCCTTCGTGGCGCGCTACGCCTTCAATGATGATCAAACTTTTAGGCGCGCCACTCCGTTGGTTCCCAACTCCTGTTCGGTCCGCTTCGCTTCCCTGAACAGGGTGTTTGCAACTAGGGCAGGACGACCCGCTGCAGGCAACGACCACCCAGGTCGATCAGGTAGAGCAGCTTGCCCCCCTGCCAGGCACCGCCGAACTCCCCAAAGACGGGATTGCGGCCTTCTTTGAAGGTCAAACCGTACTCGCGCTGGGCCTGCAGCTCCTTGTTGAAGACCACGATAGAGCCGTTGCTGGGCACCAGCAATTTGCCTTGCCAGGGAATCAAGTCTTCCTGGGGCTTGAGCACGATGCGCCGGGCATTGGAACCTGGCGGAGACAGTCCCGGCCCATCCCCACCTGCCTCGGCCGCCTTCTGTCCGCGAGCGAAGTAGCGCAGTAAAGTCGGGGCCTCTTCCCAGCCGCGCACCGTCTTGGCTCTAGACTGATAAATGTACAGGTCGCCGCTGGAGTCGCAGGCGATCTTGACCACCGGATCCCCCCAACTCGGGCACAGACTGCGCTGGGCCAGCAGCTTGCCCTCCAAATTGCGCGTCTGCAGCACCACGTCGCCCTTCTGATCGCGGGGATAGACCACACAGAAGAGTAACTTATAGGGGCTGAAGGCCAGGCTGCGCGGAATGCCGCGCGGATCTCCGTTTTGAATTCCGATGGTGATGGGCTTCTGCCAACCGCTGCCGAACTTGAAGCGCTGCAAACGGCAGTTGCCGGCGTCGGCCACCCATACCTGGCCGTCAGGGCCGTAACTCAGGTCGGCGGGATTGACCAGCTGGCCCTTGGGTTCGGCCGAGGGCACCCAGGACATGTTGCGCTCCAACTTGCCGCTGGGATGGATTTTCACAAGCTGGCTTTTGGCATTCCATTGATGAATGCGACCCTGGTAATCCAGCCGGAAGCCGGGATCGGGACTGACGGCTACGCGCTCTGGCTGCGGGAACTCACTGAGCACTTTGCCCCCGGCCGTCATCTTCAAGATCATCCCGCCGCTGCCGCCGGTATTGCGCAGGTAGACGAAAAAATCGCCGTCTTCATTCATGCTCAGGGCGATCGGCTCGCCTTCCCGGAAAGCCTCACTTTCGCGCACCTGCGATTCCATGTTGCCATCGGGAGCGTAGCGACGGATCCAATCGCGCCCGGCCAATCCAAGCACGTCCGTTCCGGTCAAATACATGGCTTGTGCGCCATCCACCTCGTAGCGCGTGCCGCCCTCGGAATTGATGACGTGCAGTCCCCAGGTGTCCAGGCAATAGAGATTGCCCTGGCTATCGACGGCCAGTTGCACCGGCCGGCGCAGCGAGGGAATGCGCTTGGCCCCAAAATACTGACCGGAGGGATTGAAGCCATAGACCTTGCGGTTCTGCTCGCTCCACACCCAGAAGTTGCCCTCCAGGTCGCGAGCCAGGGCCACGCTGCCGCGGATGGGTTCCGGAGAACCGGAAAAGGGCGTCCATTCCAGGCTGTGGGGCCCGGGCACCAGCGCGCCCTTGACCAATTGCTGTCCGGGTTCTGAAACCAGTAAGGCCGACTTGGCCAACCGCCCCACCCACTGCGACAACACGGTGACGCCCGTCAATTGCTGGCGAACTTCCGACTGGCCGCCTCGATGCTCGATCAGTTCGCCCTCCCGAGTGTAGACGTCCATAAAGCCGTCCGCCTCATAAAGCACGTAGAGGCGGCCGGCCGCATCTTGGGTGACGTCGGTGGGAGCGGCGCTGCCCAGCGGCTGAAGCCGGATCTCTTGCTTGCACATCAAACGGCTCTGCTGCGCCCACACCAGGCTGGTCAAGAGCAACAGCGGGAGGTAGCGTTTCAGGCCAACCATCGAGCGGCTTCCCGAGCGTGATAGGTAAGGATCAGGTCGGCCCCGGCGCGCTTCATGGAAAGCAGAGTCTCCAGCGTCACCAATTTCTCGTCCAGCCAACCGTTGGCCGAGGCCGCCTTGATCATCGCATACTCCCCGCTGACGTTGTAGCAGGCCAAAGGCAAGGCGAAGTGCTCGCGCAGGTCTCGTAGGATGTCCAGGTAAGCCAGAGCCGGCTTGACCATCAGCCAGTCGGCGCCTTCCTGCACGTCCAGAGCCGCCTCGCGCAAGGCCTCGCGGCGATTCGCCGAGTCCATCTGGTAGGAGCGGCGGTCGCCAAAGGAGGGCTTGGAATCGGCCGCCTCGCGAAACGGTCCGTAGTAAGCCGAAGCGAACTTGACGGCATAGCTGAGGATGCCGGTGTTGTGAAACCCGGAGGCGTCCAGAGCCGCGCGAATGGCGGCCACGCGTCCGTCCATCATATCTGAGGGGGCCACCAGGTCAGCCCCGGCGCGGGCGTGGGAAACGGCCGTCTGGGCCAAAATGGCAAGAGCCGCGTCGTTGTCGACGGTATGTCCGCAAAGGGGCCCGCAGTGGCCGTGGTCGGTGTACTGGCAAAGACACACATCGGTCATCACCACCAGCTGCGGGAACGCCTTCTTCAGCTCGCGCACGGCCCGTTGCACAGGGGCGTGGTCGGAATACGCCTGCGAGCCTTCGGCGTCTTTTTGGGAAGGAAGTCCGAACAAGATGACTGAGCGGATGCCTTCGGCCATGGCCGACTCGACCTCGCCCACCACCTTATCCACGCTCCAGCGGTGCTGACCGGGCAGTGCGTTGATGGGTTGCACCACGTTTTCTCCCTCAACCACAAAGAGGGGATAACAGAAATCGTTGGGAGTCAGCTGGATTTCCCGCACCAGGGCGCGCAACTCCGGGGTGGTGCGCAGCCGCCGCATTCGCGAAATCGGAAAATTGGGGCCTGAGAAGTTCATACTCGGCGCCGTTCCACCCCACTGGAGGGTGGCCCTGCGGAGGGACCGAATCTTCCATGGATGCCCCTCGATTTTAGCCAGGCCAGCGCTCGCCGACGATTTTTTCTGGAACGCGGGCTGAGAAAACGCCCGGTGGGCAGCGGTTCAAACTTGGAGCGACTTATGAAGATTCCACGAGACCTGCATTGGATCGACACGAATGAGCTTTTCGGCGACATCCCCACAGTGGTAGTCGGGGGCGTTGCCACCCGGATCTACTCTCCGGAGAGAGCGACCAAAGACATCGACCTGCTGGTTGATCATACCCGCTTCGCCGAAGCATCGGACAAGTTGGGTAAGGCCGGCTACCAAAAAGACGACACCCTATTCTTTCCAAACGCGTCCCTGGGACTATACGGGGAGGCCTGGTTCAAAGGCGCGAGCCATATTGACCTGCTGTCCACGCCTCAGAAGTGGGGAAAGAAGGCCCTGGTCAAACCGGTGATCGACCCAACAGGACTACCGATAATACGTCTTCCTTACCTGGTGCTGATGAAATTCGACTCAGCACGCGCTCAAGATCAGGCCGATCTATCCCGGATGCTTGGCCGCCTCAGCGAGGAGGAGTGCGAAGAATTGATCCGAGAGGTCGCCAGGCACTCAAATGACCCCAGTTTCGCCGACGACGTGCGTCAGTATGCGCAGCTCGGACGCTGGGAGTGGGAATCCCCCTAAAGTCTCTCGACCAGATCCGGGCTCAATTGGTCGAGGCGACTGCAGCCGGTTAACAGCATGGCCTCGATCAGCTCGGCCCGCAGCGTCTGGAAAACCTGGCGCACGCCCGTTTCGCCGGCCGCGGCCAGGCCCCAGAGCAGGGGGCGCCCCACCAGCACCACTCGCGCCCCCAGGCAGCAGGCCAGCAAGGCGTCAGCTCCGCGACGCACCCCGCCGTCCATCCACACCTCCACGCCAGGGTCGAGGGCCTGACGCACTCGGGCCACGCAGTGCAGGGTGGCCGGCGCATGATCCAGCTGACGCCCTCCATGATTGGAGACCACCACCGCCCGGGCGCCAATCTTGGCGGCCTGCAGCGCATCGTCCGGCCGGACCACTCCCTTGACCACCACCGGCAGATCGGTCTGTTGCACCAGCCACTCCAGATCTTGAAAGGACAGGCCGGGGTCGAGATGGCGCTGCACATAGGTGTCCAGCCCTCCCCCGTCCAGCGTCTCCTTGCCGGTCCCGGTCAGATTGGCCAACACCAACCCGGGCGGCAGGGTGAAGCGATTGCGGGTGTCCTTTTCGCGCACCGCCAGCACCGGAGCGTCCACCGTCAGCACCAGCGCGCGCGCCCCGGCGGCCTGCGCGCGCTGCACCAGTTCGCGGGTGACGCCGCGGTCTTTGTAGACATAGAGCTGGAACAGCACCGGCCCGCTGGCCTGCTGAACCACCTCCTCGATGGGCGTGTTGGATAAAGTGCTCAGAATAAACAGGCTGCCCTCGGCCGTGACGGCCCGCGCGCTGGCCGCCTCGGCCCCGCTGTCGGCCATGCCGTGAAAAGCGGTGGGAGCGGCCAGAATAGGCATGCTGACCGGCATTCCCAGCACGCTGGTAGACAGGTCCACCTCCTTCACGCCGGCCAGCACTTTGTAATGCACGGCATAGTCGGCAAAGGCCTGGCGATTGCGCCGCAGAGAGAGCTCGTCACGCGCTCCGCCCCGATAATAATCATAAGCCGGCTGGCTCAGCCGGGCGGCCGCCACCGCTTCAAAATCGTGCACATTCACCAGCATGTTTTACCTAGCTTCCCGCGCGCTGACGGCGCAATTCTTCTAATTGATCGCGCAGCAAACCGGTGGACTCCACCAGCCGCGCCAGTTCCGGCTCCAGGCCCGATTTTTCCAAATTTGCCCAGATGGGCCCGCCTTTGAACAGCGCCAGTTGCAGTCGAGCCTGTTGGGTCACCAATTGAGTTGCGTTCAACTCTTCCAATTGGCGGCCGCGCTGCTCCCACTCCAGCCGGGCGGGCGGCGGACCGCTCTTAAGGTGGTCCAGACGTCCATTCAAGGTCTCATAGGAATCGATGGCGGCCTCATAGTCCCGCAACAGGGCCGCGAAGTTCTTTTTGCCGGTGCGCCGGCAGAGTTCCTCGGCGGCACGGCGATCCGCGTAGAAAGAGAGGCGCCAAAAAGGAGTGCAATAGCGGCCGGTGCCGTAGCCCAGCCGCAACAGCAGGGCAAAGCGAGGATGGCCGTGACACTCACGAATCAGAGGCACCAGCGCGGCCTGATGATCGCGTAGGCGCTTGAACTCGGCCTGGGCCAGGCGCTGGCTCTCGCTGACTGACAGGGCAAAGTCCGGGAGACTTTCCAGATGTTGGCGACGCTCCACGATCTGCTTTCGCTCCGCCTCCAGGATGTCGAAAAGAACCGGCAATAAAAAGGATAGTCCGGTGCGACGCTGAGCCAGCGCCACCACCTCGCGATCCAGGCTGGGAAGCAAGCGCAACGAAAGTTCCTGGCACTCCTGACGCAACAAGTCCTCGGCCCGGGCGATCTGGTCGCGCAGCCAGTGGTTAGTCATCGCTTTCGATCTGGCGAAAGAATTCGAACACTGCCGACAGCATGGCGTTGGCGTCAGGCACCAGCGACTCGTCGATCAGGAAAATTTGGCACTGGTTCTGGCGCATCAAAAGATCGAGAGGCCCCGGCTCGATGCCGTCTTCCTCGGTGAGATACTCATAGCCGACTTGCGCTTGCGGGTCAAAGCCATCCAGTTCGACCTCGACTCCGTCTTTGAGGTGCAGCCGAAAGTTCTCCACAATCGCGTAACCCTGGGCTTCGAAAGCCTCTTTCAATACGATCCGACCGGCCATTTCGCTGAGCACCTCCCCGACTTACACCAGGGATCTACTCATCCCTTCGCAAAATGCCGAGCATGTGGAACCTGCAACTTGAAGAGCGCCTCCTGCGCTACACCGCCATTGCCACCCCCAGCGATTCGGCCAGCCCGACCGCTCCCAGCACCGAATGCCAGTGGGACCTGCTGCGCGTGCTGGAACAGGAATTGCGCGCTATGGGCGCCGCCGAAGTAGAACTGGGCGAATTCGGCCACCTGATGGCTACGGTTCCCGGCAACTGCGAGGGACCGGTGGTTTCCTGGATGGCCCACGTAGACACGAGCCAGCAATTCAACGGTCTCAACGTCAAGCCCATTGTACATCGTGCTTATGCCGGCGGCGACATCGTGCTTCCCGATGATCCCACTCAGGTGATTTCCCCTGACGATTTCCCTTACTTGAAGGGCAAGGTGGGGCACGACATCGTGACCGCCAGCGGCACCAGCCTGTTGGGAGCCGACGACAAAGCCGGCGTGGCCATCGTCATGACCCTGGCCGAACACCTGCTCAAGCACCCCGAGATCATGCGTCCGCGCACCCGCATTTGTTTCACACCGGATGAGGAAATCGGCCGGGGCGTCAAGCACCTCGATTTTGCCAAGCTGGGCGCCGATTACGCCTACACCTTGGACGGCGGCGAGGTGGGTGAACTGTGCAACGAAACCTTCTCGGCCGACAAAGCCGTGATTACCGTCACGGGCGTCTCGATTCACCCCGGCTGGGCCAAGGACAAACTGGTCAACGCTCTCCATTTGGCCTGCCAGATTGTGGAGATGCTCCCCAAAGTGACGCGCACCCCTGAAACCACCGAAGGCAAGCAGGGCTTCATCCACGTCACCACGCTGGAGGGCGGCTCCTCGGAAGCCAAGATTCAGATTATTATTCGCGATTTCGAACTGGAAGGTCTGCGCTCCCATCGCGAGCTGATTTCCTCGGTTTGCACGGCCGTCGGGCTGGCCGAACCACGCGCCACCGTGAAAGTTGAATTCGTCGAGCAGTATCGAAACATGCGCTACTGGTTAGACAAAGATCACCGTCCCATCGAACTGGCCCTGGAAGCTTACCGCAAGGCCGGCATCAACCCCTACCTGACCGGCATCCGCGGCGGCACCGATGGCTCCTGGCTGACCGAAAAGGGTCTACTCACCCCCAACCTGTTTGCCGGCATGCAAAACGTGCACGGCCCGCTGGAGTGGGTGAGCATTCAAGATATGGCTCAATCCGTGTCCATGTGCGTCGAACTGGTGCAGCTTTACGCCCGCCAGCCGGCAGCAACCAAAAGCTAACCTTTCTGCAACGTTTCCGACCGCTGGGTCGGGTCATAATAAGAGTATGAAGAAGTTGTTCTTGTTGGTCGCGCTGAGCAGCCTGGTCGCGGCCGAACCGGTCGGGTTTTCTCCCACACTACCTTTCGGAATTCCCGCCTCGGCCTACCGTTCGCAGGCCCCGGTTAACAACGCCGGCCCGGCCCACCCGGCCTACAACCACTACCAAGGCTACGGCTATTACTACTTCTATGGAGGCGGCAGCGGGATGGCCACAGCCGGCACAAATCGAAACAGCGGCTACGGGGCCACCCTTCCGACCTATTCTCAGGAGCCGCCAAAGGGCCTGGATTCCTACAACCAGGGCAAGCAGCGCAAGAGCGACCGTCTGCCCGGCTACTGATGCTCGTCGAACAAGACCTGACCCTGGAGTTGCTGCCCAACGGCGGTTGGGATGCCCGCATTGAAGTCGTGCAAGTGGGCGACCTGGTGCGCAGCCACCTCATTTACACCCAGAACTTTACGGTGGTCTACGACACCCTGCTGGGCCCGCTGAGCGGCGCCTACCTGGCCCGGCGCGCCGCCGAGCGAGGCAAGCCCGTGCTGGTGGTCGACTCCCATTCCGACTGGGACCATTACTGGGGCAACCAGTGCTTCAGCGCACCCATCCTGGGCTTGCAGTTGACGGCCGAGCGCATTCTGGGAGACTTCGGGAAAGCCGAACTATCCAAAAAATCCGAAGAGCACGCCAGTTATGGCGCGGTCAAGCTGGTAGCCCCCACCATCCGTCTGCAGGGCGAAACCACCCTGGACGGCGGCGATCTCACCCTGCACCTGCTCCATACCCCCGGCCACCGACCTGACCATCTGGCCCTTTACATTCCGGAAATCCGCACGCTCTTACCCGGCGACGCCGTGGAAACGCCCTTCGCCCTGTTGGACGAGGTCAATCCCCAGAGCGACCTGGAGCAAATGGAAGCCACTCTGGAACGCTTCCTGGCGCTGGATGTAGACTGGCTGCTGTGCAATCACGCACCACCCCAGGCCGGCAAAGAGCTGGTTCGCTCCAACCTCGACTTCTATCGTCGCCTGAAGCACCAGGCCCGGCTATCTGACAGTGTCGAAAGCCTCATCCGACAGTTTCCCTACACCGGTCCGGCCGACGCCGATTTCTACCGTAAAGATCATGCCCGCATCTGCCAGGCGGCCTGGTCGGCCGCTCACCCTTGAACCTTCCCTGGGTCGACGGAGAAAGGGCCTTAGTGGCCGGCTGCGGGGGCGGTTTCGACGTCATCTGCGCTCTGCCCGTAGCCTTGCACCTGAAGCGGCAGGGCAAATCCGTTCACCTGGCCAGCTACAGCTTTTCCGAACTGCGCGAGGTCGAGGGGGCCGAAAAGCGGAGTTCCCGCCTCTTTCGGGTGCACGCCGATTGCCAGCCACCCAGCAACGGCTACTGCCCGGAACTCTGGTTGTGTCGCTGGTGGCGCCAAACGTTTCACGAGGAACTGTCGGTGTGGTGCTACCGACGCGTCGGCGTGGCTCCGCTGGCCGAGATTTTCGCCGATCTGGCATCCGAGCTTCGGTTGGACTCGATCGTGGTGGTCGACGGCGGCGTCGACGGACTGTTTCTGGGGAACGAGCACGAGCTGGGCACCCCGGAAACCGACACGGCCTCCCTGCTGGCCGCCTACCAGCAAACCAGCCTGAGGCGGATCTGCGCTTTCACCGCCTTCGGCACCGAGGGCACGAAATATGAAGTGCGCCACGCCGACGCCTTACAGCGTATGGCCGAGCTCATCGGTCAGGGGCACGGGTTGGGCGTCTCGGCCTTGCTCCCCCAGTCTCAGGAAGGCCGCTGGTTCAAGGAATGCCTGGAGTTCATCCACGGCAACCTGGGCGAGCAATGGCACAGCCACATGGCCGGCTCCATCGCAGCCGCCATGCAGGGTCGCTTCGGCGAGCAGATTCTCAGCGAGCGCTGCCAAGATGCGCCCATATGGGTTTCTCCGCTCACCCTACTCTACTGGTTCTTTGATCTGCCCGGCCTGGCCGAGCAGCGCCCCTATTTAAAAGAAGCCCTGGCCACGGATTCAGTCGGACAACTGCACGAAATCATCCAAAGCTACCGTCAACAAACGGAACTGATCCCGCCTCGAAATATTCCGATCTAAACCTATTGACACTGTCATATGACAGTGTTACATTGAGCGGGTGACGATGGTCCGACTGGAAGAACTGGCTCAATGGGGACAGCAGCTGATGGATCGGCTGGGTTGGCACGAGGGAGACTCCAAGCGAGTCACCTGGACGCCCACCCCCCGCCTCCTCCGCTACTACACCACCCTGGGCATCCTGGACAGAGCCGCTCATTTTCAAGGGCGAACGGCTTTTTACACGGGAAAACACTTGCTCCAGGTGCTGGCCATCAAACACCTCCAACTGGCCGGGCATCGACTGGAAGACATCCAGCAGTTGATGCTCGGCAAGAATGAGGAGAACCTGGCCCAGATGTTGGGCCTGACTCTCCCCCTTCCGCAACCGGAGGTTCCCTCGCATTCGGCCGCGCCGCTGGCGCGCCGAGCAGACTTCTGGGAAGAGTTGCCGGAACGCGCTCTGCCCGCACCCACCCTCCCCAAGGCGCCCCGGCGCCAGCTATTGAGCCTCGAACCGTTGAACGGGATGCAACTACTGGTCGATTGCGACCGTCTACCCGAAGGCTTTCCGTTGGAAGAGTTTCTGCAGAAAATGTCCGCGTTAGTAAGAGAACATGAAGGGGGCTCACAGCCGTGACCGCAAGTCCTACCCAACTGCACATCCTCAATGAAGCTGACTATCAGAGGTACCGGGTACCCACCGACCTGGGCAGCTTCGGCAGCCTCTCCACCGCCTCGGGCGTCCTGCCCCTGCAAAGCATGGACCTGCAAGGCCACATCTCGGGCCTGCTTTACCACCTGAAACTGGTTCAGCGCTTCTACAACCCCTACAATCAGCCGCTGGAAGCCACCTACATCTTCCCCCTTCCGGGTCGGGCCGCCGTCA
>JALHOV010000143.1:0-7544 GCA_022842865.1 Vulcanimicrobiota bacterium
CGAAGGGGCCTCGGCCGGCTTCTGGTCGTGCGATGTGGGACGCTACGAGTTCTACTTTGGCTATGACGAGTTCGTCTATCTGGTGGAAGGCGAGCTGACCGTCACCGAGGGAGAACGCACCTTCCAGATGGGCCCGGGGGACACGGCTCATTTTCCCCAAGGCTGCACCACCATCTGGCATATCACCAAGAAAATGACCAAATACTTCGTCGCTCGCGCCCCCTACGAGGACTGAACTCCTCTGTTCGGATTCTTCCGCCGGCCTGAAGCGCCAAAGCCTTCCACAGCTGAGATACCGGACGACTGGCGCCCTTTCCAAGCCATTCTGGGCAATCGCCTGGAGTTGCTCAGAGCGCTCCGCACGGAGGGCGGCTGGCATAGCTGGCTGGCCGAGGACCGTCAGGGCCAACAGGTGGTGGTCACGGTCTGGCCGGAATGGAACTCCTCGAACGCGGAAGCCCGGAGCCGCATGATGCGCGAAGCGGCCATTTGCTCTCGGCTCCAACATCCCGGCGTCGTTCCACTGCTGGGCTATGCCGAGCAGGGAGATTGGTTCTGGTGGATCCGCCCCGCGGACATCGGGCGCCCGCTCAGCGAGTTGATGAGCGCCCCCCTGAAACCGGCGCGCGTGGTCGACTGGCTCGGTCAACTCACGACCGCATTGGCCTACGCCCACCAGAACGGCGTCGTGCATCCGCGTCTCGACCCGGACTGCATCTGGGTGAATGAGGAACGCGTCCGAATCAGCGAGTTCGCCTTTACTCAGCCCGAAACCCCGGTCGTCCACATGGGTTACCACAACCCTCCTTCGCCCAGATTCATGGCTCCGGAACAAATTATGGGCGGGCCGGTCACCCCCGCCAGCAACTATTTCACGCTGGGAAGCATCGCTTTTGAACTTCTCAGCGGCCGGCCCTTGTTTACAGCCAACGATCCCATTCAATTGATGTTCAAGATCCTACATGAGGAACTTCCCTCCTTCGAGCATCTTCCGCCGGCTCTGGGGGAACTGCTGACTCGCCTGCTGGAACGCCCTTCCGAAAAGCGCTTGAGCGACCCGGCCGCCATCCTGGGATATCTAGGCGGTGACTTCACCAGCGCGGCCAGCGGTCCGGAAATGCAGGGGGTGCTGGCTGATCTGCGGGCCGAAGGGCAGACGGTCAGTGAAAACGAGGTCTTCACACTCGATCCAGGTCGGGCCCTTGAAAAACTGGGCCACTTCCGCTTTCCGGAGGAGTGGGAATGGCTGGTTTCCTTGTGCGCCGCCGCATCCGCCCTGGAAGCGCAGAAGTTGTCGTTAGAGTGGGCCAAGAAGGGCCTGACTTTGGCCTACCAGGGAGTGCGCCTGAGCCAACAGCAACTGCAAGATTTCTGGATTTCGGCCTATGCAGCCCATCAAGGCGGAACCGGTTACCTGGCGCGCGGACTGGCCTCCGCCCTGACCCAACATCAGGGCGGTTGGGTCGAGGTAGCCAGCGCCGGCTGGAAACTCCGCACCGGCCAGGTGCAAAAAGAGCGACTCGGTCGGGGTCTGGCCACTCATCTGCAGATTCGCTTCGAGGGCTGTCCGGAACCAGACTGGGATCAGGTGCGGCGGCGCTTTCTGTATACGCCTTTGCCGATTTGCTGGCAGGGCAAATGGCAGTCCACCGTAGTGGCTAATCGTTCCTTTCCCTTGCCCGAATTTTCGTTACGCGTGGACCTGGTGGAAACGCCGCAATGGTTGGCGGTGGTGGACGGCATGAGCTTTCCGATGGAGCAACTGGTGCCGGAATCGGGACGACTGGTGGTCTGGGGCCCGTTGCATCTGGATGCGGACCGGCGGGCCTTGCTGAAGGACGAGCGGTTGGCCGAGGTCTGCCTGCACTTGAAGGCGGAGGTGGAATCGGCGGTAGAGGAGTTCGCCCTGGCGCCCAGGTCGTCAGATCCTCTGCCCACCCGGCTCTACCGCCGCGCGCTGGCACTTTGGGAAGAGCGCGGCGAGGAGGCCAAGATCGACCAGTTCGCTTCGGCCTACTTAAATCTGGTGGATGGGGGCGCGGCCCCCACCAGGATGGCGGAAGAATGTTTTCGGCGGGCTGCCGGCTGGCAAACGCCGCCGGAGTCATTTTGGCGGCTGGCCTGTCTCAATCGCTGGTTTCCCTTGCTGGAAGGCGATTGGGGCCGGGCGATGCTGGTCAGCGAGCGAGCTTTTGCCAAAGAGCACGCCCGTCTGCACTGGTTGTTGCAGTGCTGGCTGGAGTGGGGCGAGGTGAAGCCGGACTCGCGGCAGCTGGGTTCGCTGCTCAATCGGTTCTCGGGTCAGCGCCTGGACGCTCGCTTTGATCCGCTACTCGTAGAGAGATTGCCAGAGGACGCAGCTGAGAGCTGGGTGCATCTTTTGCCGAAGCATTGGACTCTTAGCCAGAGCTGGTTTCGACAAAGAGCGGCAAATTTGAGCTCGGAGTAAGTCCGGCGGCCACTGCCCGGCGGTGCAATTCGCGCACGGCCGCTTCGCCTTCGCTGCCCACATCGCGGGAGAACTCGTTGACGTAGGTGCGGATGTGGCGCTCGACCACTTCCTCGGAAAGCTCGTGAGCGTGTTGGCGAATGTAGGCTTTGCTCTCTTGGGGATTCTGCCAGGCTTTTTCCAAGGAGGTGCGGACGGCGCAATCGAGTTGCTGCAGGCGCTCGCGGCCGAGGTTGCGGCGGGCCAGAATCGCGCCCAGGGGTAGAGGAAGTCCGCTGTCTTGCTCCCACCACTCGCCCAGGTCGAGACGAGCCTCCAGGCCATAGTCCTGGTAGGCGAAGCGTGACTCGTGGATGAGCACTCCCCCATCCACCTCGCCGCTGAGAATGGCCGGGATGATCAGGTCGTAACGTAAGCATACGGTCGCCTGCTGCGGTTGGGCCAGCTGGAGGAGCAGGTGAGCGGTGGTCCATTCGCCGGGAGTGGCCACCTTGTGGAGCCGGGTGCCAGGTTTGGCCACCAGCAGCGGTCCCACTCCCCGACCGAGGGCGCCGCCGCTGCGCAGGGCCACGTACTGGTCAAGCACGTGAAAAAGGGCATGGTAGCTGACCTTGGTCAGTTCCAGGCGGCCTTCCTTTGCCCACTGGTTGAGTGTCTCCACGTCGGCCAGCACTTCTTTTACGGGGTGATCGGGCACCAGGCCATGGGTCAGGGCGTGAAAAATGAAGGTGTCGTTGGGGCAAAAAGAATAGCCTAATTCCATGGATGACCGGGGATGGGTTCGGCCGGCGGAGCGGGAGTATGTCCCACTACCGGGTGGTGCATTGTGGGTGTCCAGCCGGAGGGTCGGCAACCTTCATAAAACGGGTGGTCGTAGTTGGGAACGAAGTTGCCCTCCCAGCGGGCTACCACCGCCGAAGCCAGACAGTTGCCCCCCACGTTGACGCCAGTGCGGGCCATATCCATAATGCCATCGATGCCGAGAATGGCCAGCACCGGCCAGTCCTGCAGACCGAAGGAGGCGACCGTGCCAAGCAAGATCACCAGCGAAGCGCGGGGCACTCCGGCCACCCCTTTACTGGAAAGCATCAACGAAGCCATCATGGCCAGTTGGGTACCGAAAGACATGTCGACGCCGTTGGCCTGGGCTACGAAGACGGAAGCCAGGGCCAGGTAGAGAGTGGTGCCATCCAGGTTGAAGCTGTAGCCCAGCGGCATCACGAAAGAAACCACGTGACGCGGCACCCCCAGCCATTCCAGGCGCTCCATGGCGCGTGGCAAGGCGGCTTCGCTGGTGCTGGTGGCAAAGGCGATGGAAACCGGCTCGCTGACGGCGCGCACGAAGGGAAGGAAGGGAATACGGGCGATCAGGATGATGGGAATGAGGACGCAAACCACAAAAACGATCAGGGCCACGAACAGGGTCCCGACCAGTTTGACCAGATTTTGCAGTGCGTCCACCCCCAGCTGCGCCACCGTATAGGCCATGGCCGAGCCGACCGCCAGGGGTGCCAGCGCCATGACCAGACTGGTGAACTTGAACATGGTTTCGGCCAGCGACTCGATGACGGCCAGCAGGGGCTTGCGCCGTTCGTCAGGCACCAGAGCCAGGGCCACCCCGAAGAGGATGGAAAAGACGACTACTTGCAGGACGTCGCCCTCGGCCACCGACTTGGCGAAGTTTTCCGGGAAGGTATGCAGTAAAATCTCGAGGGGGGTGTGGTGAGCGGCTGCAATCTGAGTGGCGTTCGTTTCGGTGCTGGGGGTCATGCCGACGCCCGCTTTGCTGTAGTTGATGGCGGCCAGCCCTAAAAAGAGCGCCACGGTGGTGACCGTCTCGAAGTAAACCAGGGATTTGATGCCCAGTCGGCCGACCGTCTTGATGTCGGCGTGACTGCTGATGCCGATCACCAGTGTGGAAAAGAGCAGCGGAGCCACAATGGTTTTGACCAGGCGAATGAAGATCTTGCTGAAAAGCTGTAGCCAACCCGCATCCACGTGGTGCTCGGGGCCCCAGGTCTTGAAGTCGAGGCCGACAAAAATGCCGATGATCATCATGATCACGATCCAGTTAGCGGTGGAGCGTCGGAAGGAACCCACCACCAACAGTTCGGCGGCCAGCACGTAGCGTAAGAAGGTGATGTGCCAGAGGCCGGCCACAGCCAAAGCGGTCACAATCAGCAGCCCCCAAAGCCAGCCGGGCACGGGGCTACGGGGAGGCGCGGTAGGGGCGGAAGACGGGGGGCTGTGCATGGCTGCGCTGTTCTCGTGATTACCAAGGAACCCCTCCAGGTCATACAGAAGGCTGGCGCGATGGCAGAGGCACTCGAGGCGCTACTTCAACAAGCGCATAGCAGCTTGGCGGTTGGAGACACAAAAAAAGCCCAAGAAACCCTGGAACACCTGCTAAACCAGTACCCTCGTCATCCTCAAGGCCTGTTCCGGCGCGGTTTTGTGCGCGCCCGCTTGAAAAATGTAGCGGCAGCCATCGAGGACTGGGAACTGGCGGTAGAGCTGGAGCCATCCCTGTTGCGTCATCTGGACGGCCCCGAATTCGGTGGCATCATTGACGCCACCATCCAAAGCCAGAAGCAGCAGATTTCCAATGAGCCCGCCAACATGGACCTGCAAATCAATCTGGGCAAAACCTATGCCGCCTTCGGTCGCTACGCGCAGGCCCTGCAGATCTTTACCTCGGCGCTCCGCACCGATCCGGAGGCCATCGAAGCCGGTTATGGCAGCGCCCAAGTCTACCTGCGCCTGGGTCAGGGCGATCAGGCGCTGCAGGTGCTGCAGCGACTGGCCGAGCAAAACCCCGACAACGTCGACCTGTGCTTTCGATTAGGTCGCCACTACACCGAGATGAATTCGGTCGTCCAGGCCACTCGCTACTTCGAGCGCGCCTCCACGCTGGAACCCAATCACTGGCAAAGCCACATGGAACTGGGTCAAATCTTCATGCGCCAGGGTCGCCACGAGCAGGCCATGGCTCGCTTCCAGAAGACCCTGCAGGTCAAGCCCGATTGCGCTCCGGCCCTGGTCGGCCTGGCCGAATGCTGCAAGGAGTTGTACCGCTTTGAAGCGGCCATCTCCTACTATCAACAAGCAGTAGCCGTCGATCCCCGCGATTACAAGGCGCTCTGCCAGATGGGCAGCCTGTGCATTCAGTTGGGCGGTCTGGACCTGGGTATCGAGACGTTGCAGCAGGCCCTCGATTTGAACGCCAACGATGTGGAAATTCATTCCAGCCTGGCCAAGGCCTACCAGCAAAAGGGCGATTTGCCGACGGCGGCCCGCTATTTTGCCAAAACCGTCGAGTTCAACCCCAAAGACTACTTCGCGGCCTACAACCTGGGCCTGATCTACCGCAGCCAGGGCCAGATTCAACAAGCGGCCGACGCCTTCGGAACGGCCGCCCAACTGCGCCCCAACGACTCGCAGTATCAATATCAAAGCTCTCGCTCTCTACTCGAACTGGGCAAGGTGGACCTGGCGCTGGACGCCGCCAAGAAAGCGGTTGCGCTCAACCCGCACAGCAAAGAAAGCCAGTTGCTCTACGGACGCTGCTGTTTGGAGGCGGGACGCAATGAGGAGGCCTCCGATGCGTTCCGTCAGGCCGTGCAGATCGACGCCCAGAACGTCGAAGCACACTATCAGTTGGCTGTGGCTTTATTGAACCTGGGTCAGACCGATGAGGCCCGCAACAGCTTTCAAACCGTACTGCGCCTCTCGCCCCAGCACGCGCCATCGCTGCTGGGGCTGGGTCATGTGGCCCGCAAGACCGGTCAATGGCAGACCGCAGCCGACCACTATCGCCAGGCCATTCAGATCGATTTGACCCTGCGGCCGGCCATCCAGGAGTTGACCAAACTTTACCTGGAGCGCAACCAGAAGGACTCGATAAACGAGTTCATCCGTCAGATCTGCGTCAGTCGTAAAGGCGACCACAGGGTTCCGGCGGATTTCCTGAAAGACTGGATCGAAGCTCTGGAAGCCAATCAGCAACACGCCCTGGCCGAGGAAGCTCTGGACTTCGTGCTCAACGTGTATCCAACCAGCCCGCAGGCCAAGGAGAATCATCGAGAGTTCCACTTGCGCTCGGCCCGCCACTTCCTGGACAAGTCCAATGTGGACAAGGCCCGTGTGCACATCGACCAGCTGCGCAAGCTGCATCCAACCGATCCCGCTCTGGCGTCACTGCAGCAGGCGTTAGCGCAGCCAGAGGCGCCGGCCGAGGAAAAGTTCGACAGCATGGACGATCCGCTCTGGGCTCCGCTGGACATGAAGCCCAAGCCCGGCCTTTCGGCGCCGCCGCCGCTGGGCGACCTGGACGACTTGAGTCCTATTTCCGGATTGGCGCCCCCCCCGCTGTTCGATCTCGATGAAGAGATTTCGCCGCCTCCGCCCTCCGTCAGCACGCTGCTGCCTCCGCCGCTGGACGACCTGCTGGACACCGAGGAGCCGGTGCAGGATTCCTGGCAGAGCACGGTGATTTCGCGCCTGGCTCTGGAGGATATCAGTGCCGGGCTCAACCCGGGCGAGAATCTGGCCAACCTGGGTCAGCACTATCTGGGGTTGGCCCTGCAACTGGAAAAGGCGGGCTGGTTTAAGCAGGCCGCTCTGTTTCTGACCGACGCCCGCAATTTCCGTCCCGACGACCTGGCGATCGCGGGTCATCAATTGCGGGTGCTGACTCTCTGGGGCGACCGCCTCGAAGGGGAAAGCGATGATGCTGGGGCCGCCCAGTTGCGCTCCTGGCTGGACCCGTTGCGCAAAGTAGCTCCTCCCGAGATGGAATTGGTGGAGGAGCCGCCGGACGTCCCCAGCCTGGAGACTTTGATCGAGGAACCTCCCCCGTTAGAGACCTGGCCGGTCGAGAGCCAGATGCCCGAGCCAGATCAGGTGGAGGAAGAGCCGATCGCGGTAGTGGAGCCGATCGTTGCCGCGCCGCTGCCTGTTATTGCACCGCCGGTGATTGCGCCGCCGCCCGTGACCGAGCCGGTGGCACCTGCGCCGTCGGTACGACCTGTGGGCCTGGCGGCCCCTCTAGTCTCCCCACCTCCCCCGCCCGTGTCCGAGCCCGAACCCGTCCCCG